>JAEYTO010000021.1 GCA_023433925.1 Pseudomonadota bacterium
GGCCCGGCCCGGTTCCGGGCCGCGGGAGCAGCCAGGCCGTCAGGCCGGCGGCCAGCAGCAGGAGGTAGAGCGGGTCGCGGACAAAGGACGGGCCGAGCAGGGTGGTGAGAAATACCCGGCCGCGCCCGCCGGCCTTCTCGATCCGTACCTGATGCCGCCGGCTCACGCCCCGGCGTCCTGTCCCTGGGCCTCGCGGCGGGCCAGCTCGCGCCGGTAGGCCTTCCAGCCCGGACACCAGCGCGTGTGCCAGCGCCAGAAGCGGGCCAGGAGCGAGCCGGGATCAGCCTCGGCCTTGCGCCGGAAGCGGCAGCGTTCGCAGGGGAATGTCTTCATGCGTTCGGCCATGGAAGTCTCTCGGGTTGTGGTGCGCGAACGCCGCAGGGAAGCATGCGCCGGGAGGAAAGGCAAGTCCTGTCGCCACCCCGCGCGAGCAGGCCATTGAAAAAGCCGTCCTGGCTTTTCAACTCCGCGCTGCTTGGGCAAAGCTCAGGCAGTGCTCACGAATGCCGCGCGCCTGTTCGCATTCGGCGGGCCATCCCGGCCCGCGCAACCTGATTTTCAACTGGCTGTCATTGGCCGGCCCTGCAAGGCCCCGTGGCCTCAGCGCCTGGCCAACAGATCGCGGATCTCCGCCAGGAGCGTCTCCTCGCGCGTGGGCGCGGGCGGCGCCGGGGGCTTGGCCGCGCTCTCGCGGCGCAGGCTGTTGATGCCCTTGACCAGCAGGAAAACGGCCAGGGCCACGATGGTGAAGTCCACGACGCTCTGGATGAAGCTGCCGTACTTGAGAGTCACGGCCTCGACGCCCTCCGTGGCCGGCTTGAGCGTCAGCGCCAGGTTGGCGAAGTCCACCCCGCCGACCAGCAGGCCGATGGGCGGCATGATCACGTCCTCCACGAGCGAGGTGACGACCCTGCCGAAGGCCGCGCCGATGATGATGCCCACGGCCAGGTCGACCATGTTGCCCTTGACGGCGAATTCCTTGAACTCCTTGAGCAGGCCCATGCGATCCCTCCTGTGCGTGTGGCGGCCGGTGGGAGTCTATCCAGCATAAAACGTATGCCGGAGCCCGCGCGAATGCAACAGACGCGCACGGCGGGCCGGCGGGCCGCTGCTCGCCAGGTCCGAGCGGGCGGTCGGTGGCGGGCGGGCCACCTCGGCTTGAGCCGCGCTACAGATAGATCGTCCCGCGCATGTACAGGGCCGCGCGGCCGGAGATGGCCACGCGCTCGCCGTTGTGCTCGCAGAACAGCTCGCCGCCGCGCCGGGAGAGCTGCGCGGCGCGCATGGCCCGTTTGCCCAGGCGCGGGGACCAGTAGGGGATGAGCGTGGAATGGGCCGAGCCCGTGACCGGGTCCTCGGGGATGCCCTCGCCGGGCACGAAGAAGCGCGACACGAAATCGGCTCCCGAGGCCGGGCCGCCCTTGGCCGTGACGATGACCCCGAGCCTGTCCAGGCCCTTGAGCTTTTCCATGTCCGGTTCCAGTTGGAGCACGTCCTCCTCGCTGTCGTAAACCACGAGCCAGTCGCGGGTGGCCAGCACCTCCACGGGCTCCGGGCCGCGCAAACCCTCCACGAGCGTGCGCGAAGGCGCGGCCGGCTTGGGCGTCCAGGCCGGGAAGTCCATGCGCAAAAGGCCGGGCTCGGCCCCGCGTGTCACCACGAGCGGGCCGCTCTGGGACATGAAGCGGACCTCGGGCCGGGAGTGGCCAAGCTCCTCGAAGAGCACCCAGGCCGAGGCCAGCGTGGCGTGGCCGCACAGGTCGATCTCGGACACGGGAGTGAACCAGCGGATGCGGAAGCCGTCGCCCTCGGGATGGAAAAAGGCCGTTTCCGAAAGGTTGTTCTCGGCGGCTATGGCCTGCATGAGCGCGGCGTCCAGCGGGCCGTCCAGGGGGCAGACCGCGGCGGGATTGCCGGCGAAGACCTTGCCGCTGAAGGCGTCGACCTGATAGATGGGCAGCTCCATGTCAGACTCCTGGGGGCTTGGAGTGGTGCGCGTTCCGCTGGGTCCGCGCAAGAACGGCACGGCGCATGGGCCGCCGTCAGGCAGCGCATGCGCGCCGAAAGTCGCCATGAGTCCCGCGTTGCCCCGCGCAGCCGTCGTTGCGGATACGGGCGCATTCCGGGGACATCGAAATGTCCGTCCTACATGGCAGGAAAGCAGGCTTGGGGCAAGGGCGGCGGGCAGCCGCCGGGCGTGGGCCGGAAGGGTTAGCCTGGCAGGCGGCCGCAGCGGGTGCGCGTGCCGCGCCAGGGGTCGAGGACGTACTTGCTGTTGATGCGGAGTGCGGCGAGCAGCAGGCTGGACAGCTTGATGGCCGCACGGCATGCGGGGCCAAGGGCGAGGAAGAAGAAGGCGATGATGAGCACCTGCATGAGGAAGATATCGGTCAGCGTGCGCGACGCCGGAACGCTCGCATGCGACAGGAACCACAGGCCGAGCGTGGTGGCGAGGACGAGTCTCAAGGCGGATAGGATCATAGGCTTGTTGTTCTCCGGATGCCCAACAGGGCGCGTTTTCGATGGCGCGCTTCTCTAGCAGGACATCCAGACCTTGGCAAGTGGGTTGCGCACAGTGGTGCGGCGCGGCTCGGCGGACCGGTCCCGACCTTGGCCAGACAGAGCCAGACAGCCTGCCGGAAAGCAGGTCGCGGGCCGGGATGGCCTGCCGGAGGAGAGGCGCCCGGGAGCGGAAAGCGAGCCTTGCCCAGGCCTTGCGCACCGGAAAGAGCCGGAAAGAGCCGGAAAGACCTTCTAGCGGGCCGGTTAGGACCACGCGTGTGAGAACCGCGCGTGTTGACTCTCCGGCGCCCTGTTTCTAGGCTATTCTGGAGTCGCGCCGGCGATCCGTCGGCCGGGACGCGGGAAACGCGAGGTGGGCATGCGCATCATCGACATCTCGATGGAGATATGGCCGGACATGCCGGTCTATCCGGGCGATCCGGCGCCTTGCTTCGAGCGGCACTCGACCCTGGCCGAGGACGGCTACAACGTGACCCTGATCAGCCTGGGCAGCCATACGGGCACCCACGTGGACGCGGAGCTGCACGTTTCGGAGCAGGGCCGCGGCGTGGCCGACCTGCCCTTGAGGAGCTTCTACGGCCCCTGCGAGGTGCTGGACCTGACCGGCGCCGGCCGCGCGATCAGGGCCGAGCACCTGCGCGGCCAGGATATCCGCCAGGGCTCCATCGTGCTGCTCAAGACGCGCACTTCCCTGGATGACGGCGGGACCTTCCGCGAGGATTACGCCCACCTGACCGAGGAGGCCGCGCTGTACCTCCTGGACAGGGGCCTGCTGACCCTGGGCATCGATTCCCTGAGCGTCGAGGGCCCGGACGGCGACGGCCGGGTCCACGACCTGCTCGTGCACCACATGACCGTGTTCGAGGGGCTGCGTCTGAAGGACGTGGCTCCCGGCGGCTACATCTTCGCCGGGCTGCCGCTCAAGGTGCGCCTGGACGGCGCGCCGGCCAGGGCCATTCTCATCGAGCCGTAGCAAGAAGATGCCGGAAGAGGCACGGTCTGCCGGAGAGGCTTCCCACTCGGCGAGGGTCCAGTGAAATCATTTCCCTGGCGGAAGAGGGGCCGGGAGAGGGCGATGCCCCCTCCCAGTATAAGCGCGGGCCGCGCTAGACCTCCTTCTTGACCTTGGCCTTGGTCATGGTCAGGCCAATGCCCGCGAAGAGCTCGAAGATCGCGAAGCCGTACCACATGGTGTAGATGACGTAGAAGACCAGAAGCACGACGACCAGGAACCAGCGGTCGCCGATGTCCTGGGCCTCGATGCCGTAGAAGTTGAAGGCCGGCTCCACGGCCTTCTTCTCCACCGTGTTGACCACCTTGGCGGGCTGATAGAGGGTCTGCTGCTGGAGCGCCTTAACCAGCGGGTCGAGGAAGCCCCACCAGGCCCGCAGCACATCCCGGGCCTCGAAGCCCTCATAGCGCTGCTTCACCACTTCGCCCTGGTTGTCGAACATGGCCTCGGAGTCGGCCAGGGCTTCCATGAGCATGGCCCCCAGGTCGCCGCGCGCGGTCACGGCGTTGCCGGACGCGCTGGCCTCGATGCCCCGGGCCTGGAGCACGCGCGCGATCCGCCCGGCGTCGGCCTTGTCGCGCGGGGTGACCGTGGCCTGGAAGGGCGTGCCCACCAGCGGCTCCACCTGCCGCTGCACGTCGGGAATGAAGTAGGACGAGCCCTTGGACAGGCGGTTGAACAGGTTGTCGGCGTACTCCAGGAAGTTCATGGGCTGGCCGGCGTGCGTGCCCCATATGGGCATGCGCACGAAGATGAGCGACAGCACGACCAGGAACGAGCCCATGAGCACGAGTCCCTTGATGAACGCACTCTTGTTGCGCACGAGCATGGCCTAGGCCTCCTGACGGAAGACGTTCAGGTTGGTGAAGAACTTGGAGAAGATCCACAGGGCGAAGGCCGCCACGGCGATCCAGAACAGGACGTTGCCCGTGTACTCCAGGCCGATGACGAAGCCCGCGGGCAGGTCGATGACTTCCAGGTCCACGAGCTTGCGGGGCAGGGTCGCGGCGCGGTTGATGAACCCGGCCAGGATGGCCACGGCGTAGAAGCCGCGGATGTAGATGCCCCTAACGACCTTGGTGGTCAGCGCGCCCACCTGGATGCCGAGCAGCGAGCCGAGCAGCATGCCCATGGCCAGGGTGTAGAACACGTAGCCGTAGATGGCGTACTGGGCGATGGCCGCCAGGCCGGCCGTGAAGATGATCTGCAGGATGTCCGTGCCCACGGTGGTCATGGACGACACGCCGAAGACGTACACGAACATGGGAAAGGTCACGAAGCCGCCGCCCACGCCCATGATGGCCGCGAGCACGCCCACGATCAGGCCGCCGGCGGCCACGATCCAGCCCGAGATGGTCTTGCCGCCGGGCTGGAGGTCCTCGTCGAAGCGGATCATGGGCGGGACCTTCAGGCCTTGGAGCCTGGCCGGCAAGCCCACCTTGCCCGAGGTCATGACCTCGCCGTGGGGGCTTTCGCCCACCGTGGAGCCCACCTGGCGGGGCGTGCGCGACAGGCGGATGAAGTCGAGCAGGGCGTAGAAGCCCAGGAAGCCCAGGAGCACGGCGTACACGCCGCTGATGAAGGCCTCGGACAGGAGCGGGTTGATGTCGTAGAGCCCCTTGTTGATGGCTCCGCCGATGAACGTGCCGATGGCCGAGCCGACCAGGAAGGCCACGGCCAGCTTCACCGAGACGTTGCCGAGCTTCTTGTGCACCGTGGTGCCCATGATGGCCTTGGCGAAGATGTGGAAGAGGTCCGTGCCCACGGCCAGGATGCCCTTGACGCCCGCGGCCATGAGCGCGGGGGTGATGATGAATCCGCCGCCGGCGCCGATGCAGCCGGTGATGAGCCCGGCCACCAGGCCGATGAAGATGGAGGACACGAAGATCTGGGTCGAGTAGAAGGACGGCGCGTAAGCCGTCTTGCCGCCCAGGAACTCGGCGGCCTCGACGCCCGACACGAGCAGAATGGGCAGGATGAGCAGGAAGAGCAGGAAGAGGCGCTTCCTGCTGCGCATGATGGTGTCCGCCACCTCGATTTCCCATTGGCCGTGCGCCCGGGCCGAGGCCATGAGGAACAGGTAGACCTGCCGGAAGAAACGCATGTCCGCCTCCTTGTTCGATGCCACGCCGGGCCGGGGTCGGCCCCATCGGTTACATTACTCGAACATGGAGCAGGCTCAATGCGAGCCGTGGGAAAAAAAATAACCGTGGCGGCCCGGCCTTCGGGCCTGGCCCGGGCCTGGCTTGGGCCGGCTCGGGCCGTGGACAGGGCCGGCGGCTCGGCCGCGCGAGGCCGCATCCCTCGCGGACAAGGGGCGCGGGTGCGGCGATGGCGGGGAAGCGCGCCCCGAGCATGCCTGGACGGGTGGCTCGGAGGGAAGTGGTTGTTGAATCGCCGGGAGAATGGCGATACAGACTGAGGATAACAGCCTGTTGAAAAACAGGCTGAGCGGGCCAGGATGGCCCGCCGGATGTGCACAGGCGCGCGGCATCCGTGAGCAATGCTTGAGCTTTGCTCAGGCATTGCGAAGTTGAAAAAAGCCAGGAAGGCTTTTTTCAACAGTCTGATAACAGTGCTCAGATACGTTTCAACGCGAAGTCGCGATTCACACCCGCAGCCGGACCAGCGCAAGGACCGGCCCGCCGGGCTGGCCGGGATGCGTTCTTTCAAGGGGCCGCACGGGCCGGGATGGCGCGGGGGAGGACGCAATACACGAGTCCGTCGGGCCGGAGCGGGATAGCGCCATGATCAAGAAACGCCCACCATCTCCAGGAAACATGGCAGGCCTGCGCGAGAAGGCCGGGCAGATGCTTGCGCGCCTCAAGGCCGGCCTGTCCCAGGACGAGCGCGGGAGCCTCGACGAGCTTCTGCACGAGCTGGCCGCCCACCAGATCGGACTGGAGTTGCGCAACGCCGAGCTGGCCAGGATCCAGGGCGAGCTGGAGTCCTCCCGCGACCTCTACTGCCGGCTGCACGACCTGGCGCCCATCGGCTTCTTCTCCTTGGACCGGGCCGGAATCATCCTGCAAGCCAACCTGGCCGGCGCGGACATCGTGGGCCTGCCGCGCGAGCAGCTCGCGGGCAAGCCCTTCCTGGCCTGCGTGGCCGGCGAGGACCAAGGCGCGTTCCTCTCCCACCACGCGGCGGCCTTCGAGTCCCCGGCCACGGTGCGCTACGAGCTGCGCCTCATCCCCCACGGCGGCGGACTGCGCTACGTGCAGGTCGCGAGCACGGTCATGCCCGGCCGCGCCGGCAGACAGGAAACCCCCTTCTGCCTGTCGGCCGTGCTCGACATCACCTCCCGCGTGGAGACCGAGGTCGCGCTCAAGCACTCGGAAGAGAATTTCCGAGGCATCTTCGAGAACGCGCCGCTGGGCATCTTCCGCATCACGCGTCAGGGCGGCTACCTGAGCGTCAACCCCGCCTTCGCCCGCATGCACGGCTTCGACAGCCCAAGCCAGTTCATGGACGAGGCGGAGGCCAGCGGCCACCAATGCTGCGCCGATTCCGCCGAGCATAAGCGGCTCCTGGAGCTCGCGGACCGCCAGGGCCAGGTCTCCAACCACGAATGCCGCCACCTGCGCCGCGACGGGTCCAGGTTCTGGGTGCTGACCACGCTGAACGGCGCCGGCCGGGCCGGCGCGCCCTACCACGAGGGCTTCGCGGCGGACATCACCCAGCGCAAGGAGGCCGAGGAGGCCCTGCGCCGGGGCGAGACGCGCTTCCGCTCCCTGTTCGAGACCGCCGGCAGCCTCATCGTGCTCCTGGACATGAACCTGCGCATCCTCGAATTCAACCGCAAGGCCGAGCAGGTCACGGGCCTCTCCAGGGCCGACGTGCTGGGCCGCGAGTTCTCCAGCCTCTTCGCGCCAGAGGCGCGCGACGATCTGGCCGGGAGGCTCCTGTCCGTCATCGGCCACAGGGAGGAGCGGGACTTCGAGCAGACCGTCCGGGGCAGGGACGGCCGCACGAGCGTGATCCTGTGGAACCTGACCCGCCTGGGCGGGGGCAGGGACGATCCGGGCGGGGTCATCGCCGTGGGCCAGGACATCACGGCCCAGAAGATGGCCGAGAAGCAGTTGCGCCTCAACCAGGCGCGGCTGGAGGCGCTGCTCAGCCTGTTCCAGGTCGAGAACCGGCCGGTGCGGGACATGTCGGATTACGTCGTGGGCCAGGCCATCCGCCTGACGGGCAGCAGGTCCGGCGTCATCCTGCTGGCCCCGGGCGAGGAGCCCCTGGAGATCATGGCCCTGGGCATGCCCGGCGGCAAGCCGTGCGCCCTGAAGGGCCAGGCCCACGCCCTGCGCGCCCTCACGGGAGTATGGAAGCGCGCGGCCGAAGCCGGGCGGCCGCTGGTCATCAACGATCACGGGGCGCGCCGCGCCGGGTCCGCTCTTCCCGAGGGCCATCCGCCCCTGGAGCGGTTGCTCGTCGTGCCGGTGCAGGACGAGGGCCAGGTGGTGGCCATGGCCGCCGTGGCCGACAAGGCCGAGCCCTACGACCAGGTGGACGCCAAGCAGCTCATGCTCCTCCTGGAGGGGCTCTGGGCGCACGCCAAGCGCCAACGGGCCACGCGCGAGATACTGCAAGCCAAGGAGCAGGCCGAGGCGGCCAGTCGCGCCAAGAGCGAGTTCCTGGCCAACATGAGCCACGAGATCCGCACACCCATCTCGGGCATCCTGGGCATGGCCGACACGCTCATGACCACGAGCCTGGACGAGCGCCAGGCCCAGTACGTGGACATGCTCAAGGATTCGGCCGACTCGCTGCTGTCCATCATCAACGACATCCTGGACCTGTCCAAGATCGAGGCGCGCAAGCTCCACCTGGAGCCCGAGCCCTTCGGCCTGGACGACGCCCTGCGCGGCATCGTGGATCCCTTTGTCCTGCAAGCCGTCAAGAAGGGCCTGAGCATGGAGCTGCGCCTCGACCCGGCGCTGCCGGCCAGGCTCCACGGCGACCCCATCCGGCTGGGCCAGATCCTCACCAACCTGCTGTCCAACGCGGTCAAGTTCACCAGGCGGGGCGGAGTGACCCTGTGCGTGTCCCCGGTGCGCACGGACAGCCGGGCCTGCGAGCTGTGCTTCGAGGTCCGCGACACGGGCGTGGGCATACCGGCCGGCAAGCAGGGCAGGCTTTTCCGCAGCTTCAGCCAGCTCGACAGCTCCTTCGCCAAGCAGCACCGCGGCACGGGATTGGGCTTGGCCATCTCCAAGAGCCTCGTGGAGATGATGGACGGCCGCATCTGGGTCGAGAGCCAGGAGGGCAAGGGCAGCGTCTTCGCCTTCACCGCGTCGTTCGGCCTGCCCCAGGAGGACGCGGACGACGCGGATGACGCGGACGGCGCGCGCCGGGGCGGGGATGAGGCCCTGAGCCTGGAGCACATGCCGGCCTTGAGCATCCTCCTGGCCGAGGACAACCTGACCAACCAGGAGTACCTGACCCGCATGCTAGGCCTGGCCGGCCATCGCGTGCGCGTGGCCGCCAACGGCCGCGAGGCGCTGGAGGCCTTGGGGCGGGAAACCTTCGACCTGGTGCTCATGGACGTGCAGATGCCCGAGATGGACGGCGTGGAGACGACCCGGCACATCCGCGCGCACGCGCAGGGCCTGTTCGACCCGCGCATCCCCATCATCGCGGTCACGGCCTACGCCATGAAGGGCGACAGGGAGCGCTTCCTGGCCGCCGGCATGGACGGCTACGTGTCCAAGCCCGTGGACTTCGCCAAGCTGTCCAGGGTCATGGCCAGGGTGCTCTTCTTCCACGACGGGATCGAGCCGGCCGGGCCGCGGGCGGACGACGCGGCCGCGCCCCGGCCCGAGGCCGTGGTCCTGGACTCGGACGCGGCCCTGGCCCGCATGAGGGGGGATCGCGCCTTCTACGCCACGCTCCTGGCGGCCTTCATCAAGGACGCCGCCCGGCAGCTCGAAGCCATGGAGGCCGCCCTGGCCGCCGACAGCCTGGAGAGCGTCGGCCTGGCGGCCCATTCGCTCAAGGGCGCCGGCGCCACCGTGGGCGCCGAGGCCTTCCGCGCTCAGGCCCTGGCGCTGGAGCAGGCCGCCAAAAGCGGCCGCGCGGACGCCTGCGCGGGCCTGCTGCCCCTGCTGCAACGCGAGCTGGACAGCGTGCGCCTGGCCGCGGCTGCGCACATGGCGGTCCGGGATGACGCGGACGGCCCGTAGGCTTGTCTCCCGGCGGGCCTGGTGCTAATTCACATGCTGTTCAGCCGCGCCTGCCGCGTTCTTCAGGGAGCGGGGCGTCCATGGGCGCGGCGCAAGGCCGCATCGACACAATGACCTGCCGGCCACGCGTTCCCGGCAGGAGGAGAACCCGTGCGCTACACAGCCCATGCCAACGCCTCCCGCTTCAAGGGCATCATCCTCGCCGGCGGCTCCGGCACCCGGCTCTATCCGCTGACGCTGGCGGCCAGCAAGCAGCTCATGCCCGTGTACGACAAGCCCATGATCTACTACCCGCTGTCGGTGCTCATGATGGCCGGCATCCGGGACATCCTGGTCATCTCCACGCCGGCGGACCTGCCGCGCTTCCAGGCCCTGCTGGGCGATGGCGGGCAGTTCGGCGTGCGCTTCAGCTACAAGGAGCAGCCCAGGCCCGAAGGCATCGCCCAGGCCTTCATCCTGGGCGAGGAATTCCTGGCCGGCTCTCCCGTCAGCCTGGTGCTCGGCGACAACATCTTCTTCGGCCACGGCTTGGTCGGCTACCTGCAAAGCGCCGTGAGCCGGGGCTCCGGCGCGACGGTCTTCGGCTACCACGTGACCGACCCGCAGCGCTACGGCGTGGTGGCCTTCGACAAGGAGCGCCGGGTGGTGGACATCGAGGAGAAGCCCAAGGAGCCCAAGTCCAACTACGCCGTGACCGGTCTGTACTTCTATGACGAGAACGTGGTCGAGGTGGCCAGGTCCATCAAGCCCTCGGCGCGCGGCGAGCTGGAGATCACGGACGTGAACACGGAGTACCTGCGCCGGGACGCGCTGCACGTGGAGCTGCTGGGCCGGGGCATCGCCTGGCTCGACACCGGCACCCACGACTCGCTCCTGTCGGCCTCGACCTTCGTGCAGGCCGTGGAATCGCGCCAGGGCCTCAAGATCTGCTGCCCCGAGGAGATCGCCTTCCGCATGGGCTTCATCGACGCCGAGCACCTGCGCAAGGTCGCCGCGCCGCTGTGCAAGTCGGGGTATGGGGATTATCTGCTGCGGATATTGAACGAGGAGGCGGGGTAGGCCCGCCGCCCGTCTCAAGTGAGAGCGCACCGCCCTTGGCGGACGCTTCCTCAAGAAAGCCAAAGGCCCGGCGGGACATCCCGCCGGGCCTTCTTCATCATCGTATCTGGCTCGCCGCTGCGCAGCGGGCGAGGCTACGCCCGCGCCCGCTTTCTCCTCGCTCCCAGCCCCCGCGCCTGCTCCATGAACGTCTCCAGGGTCAGCCCCAATGTCGGCGAGTGGGTGCCGTCGTAGGGCATGGAGATGGTCGGCACGCCGAACTTTTCGGCGATGGGGTGCAGGAGCGCCGAGGTGATGGTGCCGGGCATGCAGCCGAAGGGCATGGCGTTGACGATGCCCGCCGCGCCCTGGCGGCACATGTCCACGGCCTTGCCGATGGACAGGATGGCCTCGCCCTCGAAGCTCACGTGCACGTACGGCGCGGCCAGGCGCATGACCTCGCCCACGTGCGGCTCGGGCGCGGTTTTCAGGAAGCCCTCGAAGACGTGCTCGAAGCGGTGGCTGATGCGCTTCTGCACGAAGTCCTTGATGGCCAGTTGCAGCAGGTGGCGCACGTCGCGGGTGCGCACGGCCCGGCGCTTGGCCATGGCCGCCACGTAGAATATCCACTCGTCCACGGGCGCGAGCCAGGCCCGGCCGCCCAGGGCCTCGATGGCCCGCACGAGCTGCTCGTTGGAGAAGGGGTTGGAGCGCACGAAGATCTCGCCCACGATGCCGATGAGCGGCTTGTCCTCGCCCGTGCGCGGCACGAGCTCGAAGTCGCGGCGCATGTCCGCCAGCACGGGCGGCAGGTCCCGGCCCCGTTCCACGGCCGTGGCCACGCGGCTCAGGTAGTCGGCGTGCAGGACGTCGCAGCGGCCCGGCTCGGCCTCCAGCGGCCTGGTCTCGTGCAGGCACTTGAGGAGCAGGCTGATGGCCACGACGGCTTCCCAGGACTTGCGCGCGAAGTCCGAGCCGAGCATGCCCAGCTCCTCGTAGAAGGTCTCGCCCTGCTCGGGCGAGAAGACCTTGGCCCGCGGGAAGCCGGCCCGCTCCAGGACCATGCGCTGGAACACGTTGTACTGGCCGAAGCGGCACGGCCCGGTGCCCGAGGGCATGAAGAAGGCCTGCCGCTCGGGATCGAAGCCCGGCGCGAAGCAGATCTTGAGCATGTCGCCCATGGTCACGGCGCACGGGTAGCACTCCTTGCCCGTGACGAACTTGCGCGCCAGGGCGATGGCCTCCTCGTCGGTCTCGTCCATGACGCGGGCGTCCACGCCGCAGGCGCGGAAGGCCGCGGCCAGGCCCACGGCGTGGTCGCTCATGCGCGGCAGGTGCATGACCAGGCCTTGCGCGCGGCCCGGCCTGGGCCTGCCGCGTGATTTGAGCGGCACGGGCTCGGGCTTGGCGTGGCCCATGGACGTCAGGCTGTCCAGGAAGGCCTCCAGGCGGGTGATGACGCCCGCGTCGGCCGAGTGCTCGTCGATCTCGAGGTGCAGGGCCGGGTGGCCGTGCAGCTCCTCCTCGAAGAATTTGAGGATGAACGAGTCCGGACCGCAGGAGAAGTTGCCCAGGAACAGCGGGAAAAGGTGCGGATGGCCCTTGATGTGGCGCGCGGCGCGCAGGATGCGCTGGCCCGAGCGCCAGTACATGTGCGGCCAGTCGGCCGCGGCTTCGGCGGCCAGCTCGTCCGTGGGCAGGAAATCCATGGGGATGCACGGCTCGTCCAGGCTGGCCAGCTTGCGCGGGATCTCCAGGTTCATGCCCATGTCGAAGGCGTTGTACGGCCGACCCACGACCACCAGGGCGCGCCGGTCCAGGGAGGCCAGGAACTCGCGGCCGCGGGCCTGGATGGTCTCATGGAAGCGCGCCTGGGCTTCATTGGCGCGGGCCATGGCCCGCTTGAGCTCGCCGGGCCGCACGCCCATGGGCCCAAGCGCCGCGCGCAGGCGCGCGAAATAATGCCCCTCGCCCCAGGCCAGGCTCACGTCGGGCGAGATGATCTCGAGTCGTGGGAAGGCCGCGCGCACCTGGTAGGGGAAGGACTGGGTCAGCGGGCAGGCCAGCGAGTGCGGGTAGGGCTCGCCGGGCCGGCCGAGGTTCACGAAGCTCGGCAGGAATATCCTGTCCACGCCGCGCTCCATGAGCCAGCGCACGTGTCCCTGGGCGGCCTTGATGGGAAAGCACGTGTCGGCCAGAACCGTCTCCACGCCCAGGGCCACGATGCGCGGGGTGGTCTCGGGCGTGACCACGGGCTCGAAGCCCAGCTCCCAGAGGAGCGTGGCATAGTAGGGCAGAAGCTCGTGCATGAAGAACACGCGCGGCAGGCCGAGCTGGCCTCGGGGCGCGGGCCTGCCCCCGGCCTCGTGCAGCTCGCGCCGGGCCTCGTGCGCGCCTTCCAGGGCCTGGCGGCGGAAGGCGAACAGGTCCGGCGTCGTGGCCTCCTTCTTCCTGCGGATGTCCCACTTCTCGCAGCGGCCGCCGTAGAAGAGCTTGTCCTCGCGGCCCTCGATGCTCACGCGGTTGATCTCGCACAGGTTGTCGCAGCCCTTGCAGGCGAAGGACTTTAGGCCGTAGGAGCGGCGGGCCATGTCGAAGCCGCCGAAGCGCGAGGCGCCTTTGCCGTGCATGTGCTCGCGGGCGATGAGGGCCATGCCGATGGCCCCGGTCACGTCGTGGTTCGGCGGCACGGTCACGGGCCGGCCCAGGTACTTCTCGAAGGCGGCCACCACGGCCTTGTTGAAGGCCGTGCCGCCCTGGAAGAAGATGCGCTCGCCCACCTTGCGGCCGGCCACCACGCGTCCGAGGTAGTTCTCCACGATGGAGTAGGCCAGCCCGGCCAGCAGGTCCTCGCGGCCAGCGCCGCGCGCGAGGCTGGACTGGAGCGAGTTCTCCATGAAGACCGTGCAGCGCTCGCCCAGGCGGCAGGGCGCGTCGGCGGCCAGGGCCAGGCGGGCGAACTCGTCCTTGATGGGGATGGACAGCTTCTCGGCCTGCTCCTCCAGGAAGGAGCCCGTGCCCGCGGCGCAGGCCTTGTTCATCTCGAAATCGACGATCACGCCGTCCTTGAGCGAGATGAATTTGGAGTCCTGGCCGCCGATCTCGAAGATGGTGTCCACGCTCGGGTCGATGTGCGCCGCTGCCGTGGCCTGGGCCGTGATCTCGTTCTTGACCACGTCCGCGCCGAAGAAGTCGGCGATCATGTAGCGGCCCGAGCCGGTCGTGCCCACGCCGGCGATCTCCGGCAATGCTCCATACCGCTCGCGCAGTTCGGCCTCGACCTCGGACAGGCCCGTGCGCACGGCCTCGATGGGCCGGGACGCGGTGCGCAGGTAGCGCTTGGCCACGAGGTTGTCCTGGTCGTCGATGAGGGCCAGGTTGGTGGAGATGGAGCCCACGTCGATGCCCATGAACAGCCTGGGCGCGGCCTTGGGAGCCGGCGGCTCCTCCCGGCTGCCCAGATGGCGGACCGCGAAGTCGTCGCCGTCCCGCATGAGCGGCGGCCGGCCGGGGTCGGAGTAGCCGTTCTCGGTCAGGGCCGCGCGCAGCCGCTCCAGGTCCAGGGGCGCGACGTCGTCGTCAGCCTGGGCCTTGAGGCCCGCGCCGATGGCGCCCATGAGCGTCGGGTGCTCGGGGATGACCAGCTCCGGCAGGTCGAAGACCTCGCGGAAGGCGCGCGCCACGCCCTTGTTGAGCGCCACGCCGCCCATGAAGGCCACGGGCGGGGTCAGCGGCCTGCCGCGCACGATGGCGCCCTTGAAGTTGCGCGCCACCGAGAAGCACAGGCCGGCCACGATGTCCTCCATGGGCGAGCCGATCTGCTGCAAGTGGATCATGTCCGACTTGGCGAACACGCTGCAACGGCCCGCGATGCGCGGAGGGTTCTCGCTGCGCAGGGCCAGGGCGGCGAACTCCTCGATGCTCAGGCGCATGCGCTCGGCCTGCTGGTCCAGGAAGGAGCCCGTGCCCGCGGCGCAGACCGAGTTGAGGGCGAAATCATTGAGGCCGCCGCGCCCGTCCAGGAGGAGGAGCTTGGAGTCCTCGCCGCCCATCTCGAAGACCGTGCGCACGCCGGGCATGAGCATGGCCGTGGAGCGGGCGAAGGCCGCCAGCTCGTTGTAGTGCGGGCAGCCGAGCAGCCCGGCCAGCCGCCTGCCGGACGAGCCGGTGCAGGCGGCCCGCAGGCCGGGGAAGCCGGCCTGCAACCGGTCGAGCATGTCCAGGGCCCGCTCCAGCGGATGGCCGCCGTGGCGCTCGTAGACATGAGCGACGATCCCGCCCGCCTCGTCGAGCACCGCGACCTTGACGCTCACCGACCCTGCGTCGATACCGGCTAACACTGCTTCCTGCCCTCCTGCGCCTGCGAGTTCATTCCCGAACTTCCATAAGTAGTCGCTTGGGCAGGCAAAGATCAAGGGGAAAGGCGAACCAGGACAAGTGGGGTGGCCGCCGGGGAGCCTGGGATGGCCAAGGGCCGGCGGCCAATGGGGAGCGGCCCCCTTGGAACCCTGTTTCTTATGTGGCCCCATCAATATATTGAAATAATATCAAAAGTTTTTGGTGGAGAGAGCGCGAGAGAGGCCCCTTTTTTCAAAAAGGGCCTCTCTCGCAAAAAACGGGTTTGGCGGCAGCCTGCGAGAAAGGGCAGCGCCCTTCCTCGGTTGGTTCGAAAACGTCCTAGAATCGGTAAACTTTCCTGGAGAGCGGCTTGCCGTCCGAGGGCTTGTCCAGGTCGGTGCCCTTTCCCGCGCGGCCGGAGGGCTTGTCCAGGTCGGTGCTCCCGCCCCTGGCCCGGCCGGCGGATGGGCTGTCCATGTTGTAGCGCGAGCCGCCGGACGCGGCCTTGGGGGCCTTGCCCTGGCGCTTCTCGATGAAGTCGGCGAACTTCCTGGCTTCCTTGAACTCGGGGTTCATGGACAGCCCCAGGCGCAGGTACTCCAGGGCCGAGTCCAGGTCGCCCTGGTCGTACAGGGCGCGGGCGATGTTGTGACAGAGGTTCTCGTCCGCCTGATCGACCTCGATGGCCTTCTTGTAGAAGGACACGGCCTCCTCAAGGTGTCTGGCCTTGCGCATGTCGATGCCGCAGCCGTTGAACACGAACTTGTGCACGGGCACGAAGGGGCCTTGCAGGGCCAGGATGCGACGGAAGGTCTCCAGGGCCCTGGCCTTGTCGCCGCGCATGAGCTGCGCGCGGCCCTCGGCGTGCAAGGTCTCCATCTCGCGGGACACGGCCTCGATCTCGGCGCTGTCCGGCTCGGCCGGGAGTTCTCCGGCCTCTGGCGGCTGCCCGGAGAGGCCGTCCTGGGCGTCGGCCCGCGGAATCTCGCCCGTGGAGCGGGTGATGAAGAAATCCGGCTCGGGAGAGAATTGCCGCTCGAAATCGACTCTGGCGATGCGCTGACGCTGGCCCATGGGCACCATGTTCTGGTTCAGGGGCTGGATCTCGTAGACATCCGGCCTGACCACCCACACGCCCCAATAGATCTTGCGCAGCGACTTGGCGCCGTCCTTGGCCTTGGCCTCGAAAGGCGTGGAGTAGACGCCCTTGAGCTGAAGGCTCTCGTTCTTGCCGCTCTTAGGCTGCTTCATGCGTCAACTCCTTGAGTCAGCGGGCCGCTTCCCGCCCGGCCCGGACAGGCGTGTCGGCCGGCGACGGCTCGGGCGCCGGAAGGGGGTTTACGGAATCACAAGCAAGAAACGGACCCGACCCGACCCGCCACCAGGCCAGCAGCAGGACCGGAGCCACGTTGCCCAGGTAGAAGAGGCCCATGGTCAGCCCCTGCACGCACATGGCCAGGCCCAGGCCGCGCGCCCGCGGGCCGCGCCGGAAGAGGGGCGCGGCCAGGGCCAACGCGGCGAGCACGCCGGCCAGGCCCCAGGTCAGGGCCAGGCGCAGCCAGAACGCATGGAAGTTGTAGGCGTGCACTCCCGGAGCGGCCTTGGCCTGGGCCTGCTCCGTCCAGAGTTCCCAGAGGGCGCCCGGAGTTTCCACGGGGAGCGGCTCGCCTGGCGGGAACCCGATCATGGCCTGCATGGGATGTTCTTCGAGGAGCGTCAGCCCCGTGGTCCACATCCAGTAGCGGTCCAGCTCCTCCAGGCCGTCCATGGACAGGCCGCGCAGGTCGAAGGCCAGGCCCACGCAGGCCAGGAGCGCCAGCGACACGGCCAGCCGCCGGGCCAGGGACAATCCGGGCCAGCATATCAGGGCCACCAGGCTGGCGGATACGAGCGTGGTGCGCGACATGCTCGCGGCGATGCCCGCGAGCGTCAGGAGCTTGAGCGCCGGCGCGCGCTCGTGCAGGCCCAGGCACAGGCCCAGCAGGAGCAGGGTGGCGTCGTAGTTGATCTCCCCCGAGCCCTGGGGCCGCACGAGCTCGTCGGCGACCAGGCTGGCCAGGCCAAGCTCCAGGATGATCAGGGAAGCCAGCATGCCCGAGAAGCGCAGGAAGTTCCTCGGCTCGGGCAGGCCGTAGGCAGCGGCGGCCAGGCCGGCCACGACCAGATAGAAGAAGGGCTTGAGCTCCATGAGCCAGGGCGTCAGGTCGGCCTCGTCGCCCAGCAGGCCGGGGCCGAAGCGCAGCAGGACGGCCAGGACCAGGAGCAGCGCGGCCAACGCTCCGGCCTGGGGCAGAGGTCTGGCCGGGTCCGCGCGGGCATGGTTCGTGCGTCCCGCGCGTCCCGCGCTTCCCAGGACCGCCAGCAGGCAGCCCATGGCCCACAAGGCCCACAAGCCGTCGATCCAGTTGCGCGACAGCGGCAGGCCGAGCAGGCGCGAGGCGGCCATGGCCAGGGGGAAGGCCACGTAGGCCGCGGCCAGGGGCGCGCTGGCCCACGGGGATCGCTCGGGTTCGCTCATGGTCCTGCCTCGCGGGATGAGCCCCGAATACCGCAGTAGCGGCCGAATGAAAAGCCCCGCCGGGCTGGACGTCCCGGCGGCGGTTTCTCCGGATGCGCCAGCGTCTGTCCGGGTGGCGGAAGCCGGGGCGATTCAGTCCCGATCAGCGCGGATTGAGCGCGGCCGCATGAGCCTCCGGCTCAAGGGCCACATCCTCCATGGGTCGGGCGGTCCGCCGGCGGGAGCGACATACGCAAGGCCGCCACCGCTCCGGGCTCGGCATCGGGACGCGCTCCGGCGCGGGGCGCATCCGCCTGGAAACGGGGCGTCTTCCGGCCGCCTTTCTCCTTTCCCGCCCGCTTGCGTTGCCTGGCCTTGCGCGAGTGTGCTACCACTTGGGAAAGGTCCGGACCTCGACCGGAAGCGATACAGCCACACCATGCCCAGGAGCAGCCGTACATGCCAGCGAAGAAGAGGCAGATCGCCCCAGACCCCCTCTGGTACAAGGACGCCATCATCTACGAGCTGCACATCAAGAGCTTCAAGGACTCGGACGGCGACGGCATAGGCGATTTCAACGGCCTGACCGAGAAGCTCGACTACCTGGCCGACCTGGGCGTGACCGCCATCTGGCTCCTGCCGTTCTATCCCTCGCCCCTCAAGGACGACGGCTACGACATCGCCGACTACTACGACGTGCATCCGGATTACGGGACGCTCGACGACTTCAAGCGCTTCCTCAAGGAGGCTCATGCGCGCGGCATGCGCGTCATCACCGAGCTGGTCATAAACCACACCTCGGACCAGCACGGCTGGTTCCAGCGCGCGCGGCGGGCCGCGCCGGGCTCCAAGGAGCGCGACTATTACGTGTGGAGCGACACGCCCGAGCGCTACAGGGATGCGCGCATCATCTTCAAGGACTTCGAGCCCTCCAACTGGTCCTGGGACCCCGTGGCCAAGGCCTATTACTGGCACCGCTTCTACGCGCACCAGCCCGACCTCAACTTCGACAGCCCGCGGGTGCGCAGGGAGGTCCTCAAGGCCCTGGACTTCTGGCTGGGCCTGGGCGTGGACGGGCTGCGCCTGGACGCCATCCCCTATCTCTACGAGCGCGAGGGCACCAACTGCGAGAACCTTCCCGAGACGTACGCGTACATCAAGAAGGTCCGCGCCCACGTGGACAAGCGCTTCAAGAACCGCATGCTGCTCGCCGAGGCCAACCAGTGGCCCGAGGACGCCGTGGAGTACTTCGGCGACGGCGACGCCTGCCACATGGCCTTCCATTTTCCGGTCATGCCGCGCATGTTCATGTCCTTGCAGATGGAGGACCGCTTCCCCATCATCGATATCCTGGACCAGACCCCGGACATCCCCGACAATGCCCAGTGGGCGCTGTTTTTGCGCAACCACGACGAGCTGACCCTGGAGATGGTCACGGACGAGGAGCGCGACTACATGTACCGCATGTACGCGCGCGAGAGGCGGGCGCGCATCAACCTGGGCATCCGCCGCAGGCTCGCGCCGCTCCTGGAGAACGACCGGCGCAAGATCGAGCTCATGAACGTCATGCTGCTGACCCTGCCGGGCTCGCCCGTCATCTATTACGGCGACGAGCTGGGCATGGGCGACAACTTCTACCTGGGCGACCGCGACGGCGTGCGCACGCCCATGCAGTGGTCCGCGGACCGCAACGCCGGCTTCTCCACCAGCAACCCGCAGCGCCTCTACCTGCCCGTGGTCATCGATCCCGAATACAACTACGAGGCCATCAACGTGGAGAACCAGGAGCGCAACCGCTCCTCGCTCCTGTGGTGGATGCGCAACTTCATTTCCGTGCGCAAGCGCTTCAAGGCCTTCGGCCGGGGAAGCATCGAGTTCCTCCTGCCCGCCAACCCCAAGGTCCTGGCCTACGTGCGCCGCCACGAGCAGGAGACCATTCTCGTGGTCGCCAACCTCTCGCGCCACCCGCAGATCGCCGAGATCAGGCTGGGAGCGTACACCGGCCGCATCCCCGAGGAGGTCTTCTCGCGCAGCCAGTTCCCGCCGGTGCGCGACTCGACCTACGCGTTCACCCTGAACTCCTACGGCTACTACATCTTCTCCCTGGAGGAGGAGCGCGGGGCCATGATCAAGGTCGAAGGTCCGCCGGAGTGCGCGAGCCTCGGCGCCGGGAGCTTCCTCGACTCCCAGGTCAAGGCCAGCCTGGAGCACGAGGTGCTGCCCGCGTATCTCCAGCGCCGGGGCTGGCTCGGCGAGCGCGCCGGCAGGCTCACGGGCTGCCGCATCCTGGAGGCCGTGCCCGTGGGCGCGCCCGAGTCGCCGTCCTGGCTGGTCATCGCCGAGGTGTCCTTCCTGGATGGCCCGTCGAGCAACTTCAATCTCGTGCTCTCCTACGCCTTCGACGAGAAGGCCGCCCGCGTGCAGGACGCCCAGGCCGAGAACGTGCTCTGCCGCTTCGAGCACGGCGGCCGACGTGGAGTGGTCTTCGAGGGCATGCACGCGGACGTGCTCAACACGCGCTTCATCAGCGCGCTGCTCAAGCGCCAGCGCATCAAGGGCCACTTCGGCGAGCTATCCACGGCGCCGGGCCTCGATCATCGGGATCTGGTCCGGCTGGCGGCCGCCGGCATGCGCGCCACCATGTCCATGACCAAGCGCGTGAACACGACCATCGTCTTCGACCAGAAGATCTTCCTCAAGGTCTTCCGCCGCGCCGGGGAAGGCCCCAATCCGGACATGGAGGTCTCGCGCTACCTGACCGACGTATGCGAGTTCGCGCACACCCCGGCCTTCCTGGGCGCCATGGAGTACGCCCGGCCCGGCCAGGAGCCGATCACCGTGGCCGTGCTCAAGGAGTTCGTGCACGCCGAGTCGGACTGCCGGACCATGTGCCTGGACATGATCGACCGCTTCATGGAGCGCGTGCTCGCCGAGCGCGGCGGCCTCGGCGCGCCGGTCATTCCGAATTCGCCCCTGGCCCTGGCCGGCTTCGGGCCGGCCGAGCAAATGCGCGGGCTGTTCAGCGAAACCGACGCCGGGTTCTTCGCGCTCATGGGCCGGCGTACGGCCGAGATGCACTTGGCCCTGGCCGCGCCGACCATCGACCCGGACTTCGCGCCCGAGCCCTTCAGCAAGCTCTACCAGCGCTCGATCTACCAGGCCGCGCGCAGCGACATCCTGCGCGTGGTGCACGCCCTGCGCTTGGCTGCCGGCGGCCTGCCCGAGGATATCGCGAGCCTTGCGGCCGAGGTACTGAAAGCCACGGAGGCTGTGCTGGAGTCCATACGGAGCCTTCACGCCGGGCGCATCGATGCGCTCAAGATCAGGGTCCATGGCGACTACCACCTGGCGCACCTGCTCTACACGGGCAAGGACTTCCTAGTCATCGACTTCGAGGGCAAGTCCGACAGGCCCATCTCCCAGCGCAGGCTCAAGAGTTCGCCCCTGCGCGACGTGGCCGACTTGCAGCGCTCGCTCTACCAGACGGCCTTCAGCGCGCTCACCGAGCGGCCCACGGTGCGCCCCGAGGATCGCGACTTCCTGGGGCCATGGGTGGAGCTGTGGCAGCAGCAGGCCTTCGGCATATTCATGGCCGGCTATCTGGAAACCGCGGAGCAGGGGAACTATCTGCCCAAGGACCGCGGGCAGCTCGGGCTCATCCTGCGCACGCACCTGCTCAACAAGGCCTACCTGGAACTGGGCCGCGGCCTTCGGTCCGGCGAGGAGCGCCCGGACCTGCCCATGCACGCCATCCTCAGGCTCGCGCGCTGGCGGCCTTGAGCCGATGGCTGCGGAAGAAGGGCGAGACGCCGCCTTCCTCATCCGCGCCGATTGAGCTAGGATCCGCCCGAGCCCGGGCCGGCCCGGCTTCAACAACGACCCAAAGGAGCCAGCATGCGCCGACGCGGAAGCGGAATCCTCCTGCACATCACGAGCCTGCCCTCGGAGTTCGGGGTGGGCGACCTCGGCCCCTGGGCCGAGCGCTTCGCCGACTTCCTGGTCCAGTCCAAGCAGTCCGTGTGGCAGATCCTGCCCATTGGCCCCACCACGGGCGCCATCGGCAACTCGCCCTATTCGAGCTTCTCGGCCTTCGCCGGCAACTACATGCTCATCAGCCCCGAGCGGCTGGTGGAGGAAGGCTTCCTGCACCAGCACGACATCGCGCGCCACCGCCTGCCCTTCGCCGCGCGCGCGGACTACCACACCGCCGAGACGAGCAAGCAGTCCATGCTGCGCCAGGCCTTCTCCTACCACAAGGAGCGGTTGCCCACGGACCCGGACTTCGCCCGCTTCCGCAAGGAGAGCCGCTACTGGCTTGAGGACTACGCCCTGTTCATGACCCTCAAGGCCCATTACGGCGGCGCCGTCTGGAGCACTTGGCCCGAGAACTACCGCGACCGCAACCGCGAGGCCCTGGACGCCTTCAGCGTCAGCCACTCCGACGCGCTGCTCTACGAGATGTTCGTGCAGTGGATCTTCTTCCGCCAGTGGCGGCGCTTCCTCCAGTACTGCAACGCCAATGCCGTGAGCGTCCTGGGCGACGCGCCCATCTACGTGCTCTTCGACTCGGCCGATGTCTGGGCCCACCCGGAGTTCTTCAAGCTCGACGAAAGCAAGCGGCCGACCTTCGTGGCCGGCGTGCCGCCCGACTATTTCAGCGAGACCGGCCAGCTCTGGGGCAACCCGGTCTACGACTGGGAGGCGCTCAGGCGCGACGGATTCACCTGGTGGGTCAAGCGCATCGGCCACAACATCGAGCTGTTCAACATGATCCGCATCGACCACTTCCGCGGCTTCGCCGGCTACTGGGAGGTTCCGGCGGGCGAGCGGACGGCGGTCAAGGGCCGGTGGATCGACGCGCCGGGCGTGGAGCTGTTCGACACGCTCGCGGCCCGCTTCCCCTACCTGCCCATCATCGCCGAGGATCTGGGCGTCATCACCCCGGACGTGCGCGAGCTGCGTGACATGTTCGGCTTCCCGGGCATGAAGATCGTCCAGTTCTCCTTCGGCGACAACATCGGGGTCAACGTGGATTCGCTGCACAACCACGTGCCCAACTGCCTGGCCTACACCGGCACCCACGACAACAACACGACCCGCGGCTGGTTCAAGGAGGAGACCTCGCCGGAAGACCGGCGGCGGCTGTTCGCCTATCTTGGCCGTGAGGTGGACGAGTTCGGCGTTTCCTGGGCGCTCATACGCCTGGTCATGTCCTCCGTGGCCAGGCTGGCCATCTTCCCCATGCAGGATCTGCTGTCGCTGGACTCCGGATCGCGCATGAACAAGCCCTCGGTGGCCGAGGGCAACTGGGCCTGGCGTCTGCTCCCCGAGCAGATGGGCGAGGACGTGAAGAGCCCCCTGCGCGCGGCCGCGGAGCTGTACGGAAGAGGGTAGAGAAGAGCGGGGGGAAGGGAAACCCTTCTTGAAAGAAGGGTTTCCCTTCCCCCGCGCCCCCAACCTTTCCCAAGAACTTTTGTGTTTGTACGAGGACGGTGCGGCCGCCCGCTCCAGCTAGAACTTGTCGAAGAAGATGAGCACGCCGATGGCCACGAAGCCCACGGCCGCGGTCTTCTTGATGACTTGGGGCGAGACGAACTGGCAGACGAAGTCGGCCACCAGCACGCCGAGCAGGCTCACCAGCGTGAGCGCCAGGGCCGAGGCCACGAACACGGTCCACGGCTTGCCGCTCTTGGCGGTCATGAGCATGCACGCGAGCTGCGTCTTGTCGCCCAGCTCGGCCACGAACAAGGCCCCGAATGTGGTCGCGAAAAGCTTCCAGTCCATGCGCGTCCTCCTGCGCCAACCAAGGATAGGCCCTGCCAGCCCGATGCCGCCGTTGACGCAAGTGTCTGGAATGCCGGACTGATGTGGCATCAAGCTGGGCCGTGTTGGCTCATTTTTAGCCATGCACTGGCGCTGCCGCGCGCCAGCAGCGCCAGCTTTATCCTACATGATATTCGGAGCAGCGCCGATACTCCCGCCTGAACGGTTTCCGCTATCACCTTGGTCAGAAGAATCCAACAACCATCCAACATGAGGAAAACGGAGGACGACCATGCCCCGAGGTGTTGGCGGCCATTCCCCGGCCAACGTGACGAAGTCTCTGAGCGGCCTGGACTTCCCGGCCAAGAAGAAGGATCTCATCGCCCAGGCCAAGAAGAACAAGGCCGACAAAGGCGTCATCGATGCGCTGCAAGGCTTCCCGGATCAGGAATACAACAACATGGCCGATGTCATGAAGGGCTACGGCAAGGAGCATTAGGCTAGACGCATTACGGCGAGCCAAAAATCAGCCCCGGCCGGGACTCCCGGCCGGGGCTGGTTCGTTGCGGTTCTTCGCCGGCCTGCCCGCATGGCGCTCCTCGCCGTCCGAGATCACCGGTAGTCGTTCGAAGCGGTAGCCGGACAGGAAGTCGCAAAAAGGAGCAGCCCTGGTCATACGCACTGACCAGGGCCGCCTTGCTGAAGATACTGGATAATATGCTGAATTATCTATTGTTTTTGTTCACTCGCTTACGGATAAACGCGAACAGTTCCCTGAATCCATCCCGGAAGAAATGGAAAATGAAATGAGGATCATACACGTAAGAGTAGCGCTCGGTGGCCATGGCCATCAGGCAGGGCAGGTCGCACGCCGGGTCTTCGGCGCGCGCATCGACCACTTTCAGATAGGCGCGCAAGCTCCGCTCCAGGGCTTGGGGCTGCGCGGGCTGGTCCGCGGCCTCGATGCCCACCCGCACATGATCCAAGGCAAGAAACCGCAACGGTCGGCCTTGGGCATCAAAGCCGAAATACTCGCCGTCCAGGACATCGTAGGCTTCATAATAGGCTTGCGCATCCTCCAGGTTTGAGAAGACATCCAGGCCGGAGCCATGGACGTCGAAAATGAACAAAGGAAGTGCGAGCTGCATTAAAATTTGTCCCACCAGTGTTTATCCGTTTCCCTGGACTCCCATGGTCTATGGCGCTTGACGCCTTGGTCGCGACGGACAGCGCCGGAGCTATTTTTTCTGCCTACATGGTAGTGCGGCCAGCGTCCATACTCGGGGTGGCCCCCCTATCTGCTCATGAAGCCCTCCCATATTGGTGAATGGTTCTCATGCACAATTCATTTCTCAATACCCCGCCATGCCGTCCGCCGGCCTTCCTCTTATCTCGCCCCTGCGCCGCGCCGGGGCTTTGGGGCCGGGCTTACGCTCTCGGCTACCGGCATCTCCCCGATCCTCGACATGACCTCGCGGATCAAGGCCTCGGCTTCCTCTCTCGTGGGGAATGCATCCCCAGCGAACGCTCCGTCGGTGATCTCTCCTTGGATGTCTAGGGTCGCGATGATCCGTCCATCGCAGCGCATGATGATTCGCCGCCCGATGCTTCCCCGTGTCAGGTCGGCGAACAAGGGGCGGTATGGTTCCGCAAAGCGGAATACAACTTCATGCCCGCGCGCCGTCTTCAGGATCCTTGCCGATTGCAGCATGCCGGGTTGCAAGTCCATCTGGCTTGGTTCGTGCTGGAAAGGCTCCGGTCCTGGTATCTCCCCGATCCCCGGCATGATCTCGCGGATCAAGTCCTCGGCTTCCTGGCATGTGGAAAACACGCCTCCCGTGAACCCGCCGCCGATGATCTCGCTCTGGATGCCCACGCTGATGATGGCCCGCCCATTGTAACGCATGGTCAGCCGCCGCCCGATATTCTCCCGCGTCAACTTGGCGAACTCGCCGCTGTACGGTTCCGCCAGGCGAAACAGAGCTTCATATCCGCGTTGTGTCTTGAGAGTCCTCGCGGATTGCAGCATGTAGGATTTCAGTTCAAACTCAAGCGAATCTGCTTGTGAAGAATATGGAAAGAATAAAAGAAAAGCACATATGATCAAAGATATTCTAATGACATGCATTATCTGCTCCTTGCCAAGGTAGACAACCTATTCCGGCAAATTCGGAACCCAATCAGAGTAGATGGTATATTGGACCACAAAAGCATCAGAGATGGTTGACACCTGAAACCCCCAAACAAGCGGATCTTCCACCAACGCATGGAACTTGAAGGTATGGCTCGTAGAACCACGTGGAAAACTCGCCGTGCATGTTGCTCCTCCAAGGTTGTCGTGACAAGCCCCGATGCGCTGCCTGGGATGCGCTGCCTCTTGGCCCTAATACCCCGCCATGCCGTCCGCCGGCCTGCCTACAACCCCGCCCCTGCGCCGCGCCGGGGTCTTGCGGCCGGGCTCTTCCGCCGCCAGGGCCGCATACTGCAAGGCATCATGGATGTGGCTGTGCATGTTCTTCACGGGCCGCTCGGCGAAGCGCTCCTCGCCGCCCGAGATCACCGGCAGGCGCTCGAAGCGGTAGCCGGACAGGAAGCCCTTGCGCAGGAGCGTGCAGTCCGGTGACAGGAGGAACGCGGGCATGTCCGGTTTGCCGTCCGCGCCCAGCCCGCCGCCGGACAGGAAGCCGGCCACGGCCTCGCGGCGGGCAGTGAAATCGTTTGTGCGCGCCGCTTCGGTCGGGATGCCCGCCGTGGCCAGCTCGTCCATGCACGTGCGCTCGTCGGTCTGGGCGCGGGCGCGGCCCGCCGGGTCGCCGAAGCTCCGCACGGCCAGCCCCGCGAAGCGCGAGCGCAGGGCCGGGCCGACCACCTCGCGGGCGAAGCGCCGGATGCCGGTCTCCAGTCCCGCGAACTCGGCGAGCACGAGCAGCCGGCCGCCGGGCGCGAGCTGCGCCGCCACGCAGGCCGGGGTCAGGCCGAAGTCCCAGCCCAGGATGAGCGGCGCGCCGGGCAGCGGCGCGAGCGTTTCGCGCGCCAGGTGGCGCTCGTCGTCATACTCGGGATAGACCGGCCGGCCGTCGCTCAGGCAGCCGTAGCGGCCCATGAGGTAGACGGCGATCCACTCGCGCGACTTCCCGGCCGCCTGGCGCAGCCAGTACTCGCCGCCCAGCGGCTGGTGGCGCAGGTTCTCGGCCGCCGGGTTGATCCCGAAGCCGCCGTCGCGCTCGACCACGGCCGGCGGCTGGCGGAAGAACTCCCAGCCCCGAGGCCGCTCCTCCTCGGCCAGCCTGTGCCACCAATGGTCGTCGTCGGGCGGGTTGGTGTCCATGACCAGCCCGGACCAGCTCGGCCCGCCGAGGCGCTTGGGCGGGTAGCGGCCCACGCGGCCGAGCAGGGCGTCGAGCACGGCCTTGGGGACCTCGCGCGCCTCGTTGACCCAGGCCCCGGTCAGCTCCAGGGACAGGAGTTTGCGCGCGTCGTCGGCGCTGTCCAGGGCCAGGAAGAGCGCCTCCATGTCCAGGCTCGTGCCGTCGGCCAAGGGCGCGGTCATGCGCGCGGTGAGCGGCGCACTTCCCCGGACCGGGCAGACGGTCTCCGGCGCCCAGTCGGCCCAGGTCTTGAGCGTGGTCGTGCGCAGCTCGGGATAGGTGTTGCGCACCACGGCGAAGCGCGTGCGGCGCACGTTGTCCGGGCCGGGCCGCTGCGAGGCCGCCCGGCAAAGGAGCTCCACGCACATGGCCGAGGACTTGCCCGAGCCGATGGGGCCCATGACCCCGCGCACGAAAGCCTGGCTCCGATGGAAGCGCGCCAGGGTCGGCTCGGCCGCGTAGCCGATGACCAGCTCGCTCACTTGTGGCCTCCCGGCGTGGTGAGAGAAATATCCGAGGGAGGACGCCGCCCGCCCTCGGGCTCACTCCGGCCAGGGGCCACGGGTCCCTGGACCCCGTGCTTCGTGTCGGGAAATCCCGGTTCGGCGGCCTGCCTGGCGTGGCGGCCGGCATCGGTTCCGGCGGCGGCCTCGTCCTGGCTGTCCAGGCGGATGTCGAAGCGCACCCTGAGCGGCTCGTCGCCCTCGCTGGAGCCCGCGGCCGTGCCGAACATGCCCAGGGCCTTGGCCAGCAGCTCCCAGGCCTTGAGGCGGCAGGTCTGGCTCGATTCCTTGCCCCGGTCGCGGGCCTCCCGGTAGAGGCCGCACATGACCATGTCCCGCGTGACATGGATGATCTCGATGTCCGGCTGCGCGGATTCAGCCGATCCGCCGCTCGGCTCGACCTGTCCGGCCTCTTGGGCATGCCCGGCATGTGTCGCCGCTCCCGCCTGGGCCTGGTCATCCGGTTGCTTGGCCTCAAGAAGCCGCCTGGACACGCTCCCGGCCGCGCGTTCGCTGTAGCCCGCCAGCAGGGCCGCCCGCCTGCCGTCGCCGCAGCGCTCGTACTCGATGAAAAAGCGCGTCTGCCGCTCATCCCGCCTCGTTGGTCCGCCCGTGGCCATGTCGCACCCTCCAAAAGGAAGCGGGGAGGCTTGCGCCTCCCCGCGTTCGATGGGCCGGATTGCCCGATCAGGCTCATATAATAGCACAAATCGGCCTGGCTTGCCAGCGAGGACAGCTATCACGGCCAGATAAAGAAAGCCTCCGGGCAAAGCAGGGTGGATTAATACGGCAGGTTCAATCCGCCAAATTCCGGCGGGGACGCGGCCCGAGTCTTCGAGGGCCGTGTCCCGCCGAAAGTGGGTTCCAAGGGCCCCCGGCCCTTGGCGGGGTGAGGTCCGGAGAGGGGCGGCGCCCCTCTCCGGCCACCCTTGCCCGTCACAGGACGGCTTCCCCCCGCAGCATCGGCACGCAATGCCCGCCGACGCGCGAGCGGAAGCCT
Source organism: Pseudomonadota bacterium (assembly GCA_023433925.1). Classification (GTDB taxonomy): domain Bacteria; phylum Desulfobacterota; class Desulfovibrionia; order Desulfovibrionales; family Desulfovibrionaceae; genus Desulfocurvibacter. The sequence continues at coordinate 28,228 of JAEYTO010000021.1, forward strand.
TCCGGGGTCCGCCTTGCGCGCGCCAGCAGCACGGAAGGTCGCCCCATCTCGACGCCCTGCACCATCTCCCACGCGCCCTCCTCGCCGCCATCGAGCGACAGGAGGAAGCCCGCCAGCGTCGTCGCCGCGCCGCCGGTCGCCGCATCCTCCCAGGTCCCGCTCAGGGGCGAGAACATCCGCGTGCGCACCCGCGCGCCGTCGCGGCAATAGATGTAGAGGGAGACGAAGCCGCGCGTCTCCTCGGGATGCGCCGCGACGGCGCGGCGGAAGGCACCGAGATCCGGCGCCGCGGCGGCCATCCCCTCGGGCGTCACCTCGGTCAGCAGGCGCAGATTGCCGCCATCGGTCGCCAGCGTCGGCAGGTGGCGCGCGGTGACGATCGCCGTTTCGGGCAGGCCGATGCAGGAT
>JAEYTO010000110.1 GCA_023433925.1 Pseudomonadota bacterium
TTCGACCGGATCGAACCAACTCAATCATCTGTTGGCGAAATGCCGCCGAGTACGGGGGACGAGTCCTGGGCATCGTGGATATCTCCTTCACAAGCCGTGAGTTATCCATGAAACCGTGTCAACTCCACTTTCCGGCCAGCCATGCCTGGGCAAGGGTCATGTCGGATTGGCACATGGCTTGCCTCTGTGTGCCGGAAGGGCGATGCCGCGCCGCAGGGCCTGAACTGCCGCATGGCATTTGTTTCGCCTGGCAAATCCATGCTCGGGCTGCATCCATGATCGCCTGGGGCTAAGCTCTTTTCCGACCATGAATCCGCGACAGCCCTGCCTCGCCCATCCACTCGTCCCTTGCCTGCGGTTGACCCCCTTGCCTGAGGGGGTCAACCATTTCTCAGGCCCGCCTCTCTCGGCAGGCGCCCACGGCGGACGGGCATCGGCCTTGCGGCTCTCCGGCATGTGGGGCTTCCCTGCGCCCGCCGCCCGAGTTACTGTAGGCCTGACGAACCCACTGGAACGGGGAGCACGCATGATTCCTTCCCGCATCATCTCCGCGCTTGAGACCCTGATTTCCCTGCGCCAACCCATGTTCATCTGGGGCGCGCCCGGAGTGGGCAAGAGCCAAGTCGTGGCTCAGGTGGCGGCCCGCCTCGGGCTGGAGCTCCTCGACGTGCGCGCCATCCTGCTGGACCCCGTGGATCTGCGGGGCCTGCCTCGGGTGGACGCCGACAACCGCGCCCACTGGTCGCCTCCGGCCTTCCTGCCGTCGCGCGGCAAGGGGGTGCTCTTCCTCGACGAGCTCAACGCCGCGCCGCCCCTGGTGCAGGCAGCCTGCTACCAGCTCGTCCTGGACCGCCGCCTGGGCGAATACGAGCTTCCGGACGGCTGGACGATCATCGCGGCTGGCAACCGGGAGACGGACAAGTCCGTGACCCACCGCATGCCCTCGGCCCTGGCCAACCGTTTTGTGCACCTGGACTTCGAGGCGGATCTGGATGACTGGCTGTCCTGGGCCGACACGGCGGCCATAGACCCGCGCGTGAAAGCCTTCCTGCGCTTCAGGCCCAATCTCCTGCTGGACTTCGACCCCAAGAGACCCGACAAGGCTTTCGCCACTCCCCGCTCATGGGAGTTCGTGTCCAGGATCCTGGCCAGCGGGCCGGACGGGCATGTGCTGCTCGACCTGTGCCGGGGCACCGTTGGCCAAGGCCCGGCGGCCGAATTCCTTGGCTTCCTGGACATCTTCCAGCGCATACCCGATCCCGAGGCCATTCTGGCCGATCCCAGCCGCAGCCCCGTGCCTGATGAGCCCGCCGTGCTCTACGCCCTGTGCGAGGGGCTGTCCCGGCATATGCGCGACAGTCAGGCCGAGGCCCTGGTGACGTACGCGCTGCGCCTGCCGGCGGAGTTCAGCGTCCTGCTCATGCGCGACGCCGTGCGCCGGAACCCGGACATGGTTGATACCGAGGCATTCGCGGCCTGGGCCAGAAAGCACTCCGACGTGCTCCTGTAAAAGGCGCACGGATGCCCTCCCTTTCAGGCTCTCCCAACCGCGATGCGCGGCAAAAATTGATCAAGGCCAGGAGCGAGCTCATCCTCGACCATCCCTTCTTCGGCTCCCTGGCCATGCGCCTGGCGCTCGTCGAGGACCCCGACTGCGCGACGGCCTGGGCCGATGGCCGGACCCTGGGCTTCAACCCAGACTACATCGCCGCCCTCGACCCGGAAGAGACCAAGGGCCTGCTGGCGCACGAGGTCATGCACCTGGCCTGTTTGCATCAGGTGCGGCGCAAGGGCCGCAGCGCGCGCCTATGGAACATGGCCGGCGATCTGGCCATCAACTGGCTCCTGCTGGAGGCCGGCCTGCGCCTGCCGCGCGGCTTCCTGCACGACCCGGCGCGGACGGACATGAGCGTGGACGCCATTTATTCATCCATGTCCGGCCAGGAAGGCAAGGCAGGCGGAAGGCCCGATAATGATGCGGGCAAGGACAGCGGGGCGGCCCAGGGCAGCCCCTCGCCGGACGCGCCCGGCAAGCGCCAGGAGGCCAGACGCCATGGCCAGGCCGGCGGCGGGTCGGAGGGAGCGGGCCGGCCGAGGCAGCCTGGGAGCGGCTCGCTCCCTTCCCTGGAAGGGCAATCCCCCACGGACCATGAGTTGGACATGTCCGCGGATCCGGGCCGCTGCGGCGAGGTGCGTGATCCCCAGAGCCAGCCGCACGGCCGGCCGGAAGAGGAGCTGGCCCGGCAGGAAAGCCAGTGGCGGGCGGCGGTGACCAGGGCCGCGGCTGAAGCCCGCGAGCAGGGACGGCTTCCGGCGGGCATCGAGCGCGCCATCTCCCAGCTTGCCGACATAAGCCTGGACTGGAGGCAAATCCTGGACCGCTTTCTGGCGGCCAGCGCCAGGGACGACTATTCGTGGGTCGCACCCAACCGGCGCTACCTGCACCAGGGCCTGTACCTGCCCTCCCTGCACTCGCGGGAGCTGCCCGACATCGTCGTGGCCGTGGACACATCCGGAAGCATCTTCAACCGCGAGCTGGAGCGGTTCGCGGCGGAGATCTCGGCCTTGCTGGAAGCATACGAAACCACCGCCCACGTGCTCTACGCCGACGCCAAGGTCCAGCACGGCGAGGTCTTCCGGCGCTCGGACCTGCCCCTGGAGCTCAAGCCGCTGGGCGGCGGCGGGACCGATTTCAGGCCCGCCTTTCAGTGGGTCGAGGAGCAGGGGCTGCGGCCGGCCTGCCTCATCTATCTCACCGACTTGGAATGCTCGTGCTTTCCGGAGGAGCCCGAGTACCCCGTGCTGTGGGCAGTGATCGGCAAATGGCGCAACGCTCCGCCCTTCGGCGAGATCGTCGAGGTGCGCGGCGGCTGACCGGCAACCAAGGAGGGTTCGTGCGCATTTCCTGGAGCATAACCAAAAAGCGCGGGAACAACCGGCCCATGATGACGTACCGCATCGTGCTGGAGCCGTTCGAGCAGGAGCTGGCCGTGCCGGCGGTGGAGATCCGAAGCCGCATCCCCAGGCCGCCGGTCGCCTTCGAGGCGCATTGCTGGCCGGGCGAGAACGAGCGGGCCGAGGGCTGGGCCGCCGACGAGTGTTACGTCCTCAAGACCCCCTCGCACAAGGCCATGGAAATCGAGGCGGAATGCCGGCTGCCCTGGCACGCTGACAATGCCTATCCAGAGGTGGAGGAGTCGTTCGAGCTTCTGCGCCAGGCATATGAGCAGGCCCTCCAGGCGGCGTACGACAGCCTGCCCATGGACCGTATGGAGGAATTGAGCTATACGTCGGAAATGAAGAAGCATCTTGCTCCGGGTGTCGCGGCCCGCAGGCTCGTGCAGGCGGCGCGCAAGCCCTGATCGGCGGCTGTCCTGCCATGATCGCCCAGGCATGACAGCCTGTTGAAAAACAGGCTGAGCGGGCCGGGATGGCCCGCCGGATGCACACAGGCGCGCGACATCCGTGAGCAATGCCTGAGCCTTGCTCAGGCAAAGCGAAGTTGAAAAAAGCCAGGACGGCTGTTTTCAACAGTCTGATAAGAAGGCGGACCTGAAGCCCTTTCGGTGTGGCCTCCCTTTTTATCTTACGAGATTCGTTATCGGCACGCATGTCGAAGCTCGGGACGACCACCTTGTTGTGTTCCGCCCCAGACCCTGGCGCGGTTCCCGCCAGGACCCGGTTGGTGAGATGGGAGCCTTGAGGTTATAACTTGGACTGCAGGCCCTTTGAATGCTTAATAAACAAGAGTGAGGGGCAGCCCCCGGAGGCCCATTTGTATAAATCCGGCAGGAGGGCCTAACAAGGAAGGAATTGACCTTTCTTCGCAATCGATGCACAAGGTGATGACTGGATCAACCCCACGGCGGGGGCAATAGACGCATAGGGTCAGAGTATCTTTCATGGACCAGTCGCCTTGCAGTCCTGCTGCCTCCTCCGTCACGGCTACAAGCCAGTTGCTTGCAGGAGGTGGTCCGTGATGCCAGGGCGGACTGTCCGGGAAAGCCGATGCCGCGGCGCCGGTTGCAGAGGCCGGATGAAGAAAGCTGGTCATCATCCTCGGACCTTGAACTGGAAATGGTCCACTGGCGGGTTGCGCCTGCACCTCACGCATGCGCATGCGCCGAGAGTCCAGGGCCGAGCCGGGCGGCGTGATGGCCCAGGCGTTCCAGGCGTCATGCACGTACGCTTGGCGCCTTCGGGAGTAACCAACGATCGGGGAAGGTACCGTGATACGCATAATGATTGCCGATGACCATCCAATCGTGCGCGAAGGATTGAAGCAGATCCTGGCCGGCGCACACGACATCCAGGTCGTCGCCGAGGCCGAATCGGGGTACGACCTGCTCGACAAGCTGCCTAAATTCCAGCCTGACACGATCCTGCTGGACATCAAGATGCCGGGCATCGGCGGCCTGGACGTGCTCAAGCAGATCAAGACCGTCAAGCCCGAGTTGCCCGTGCTCATCCTGAGCATGCACCCCGAGGAGCAGTACGCCATTCGCGTGCTCAAGGCCGGCGCGGCGGGTTATCTGACCAAGAACAGCGCTCCCGAGAGGCTCGTCGACGCCATACGCAAGGTCAACCAGGGCGGCAAGTACATCAGCTCGACCCTGGCCGAGCGCCTGGCCTTCGACCTGGACAGCGATTCGCACAAGAGCTCGCACGAGTTCCTGTCGGACAGGGAATACCAGGTCCTGTGCATGATCGCCCAGGGCAGGACCGTCTCCGAGATCGCCGACACGCTCAAGCTGAGCGTCAAGACCATCAGCACCTACCGCGCGCGGATTCTCGAAAAGATGAGGATGAAGAACAACGCCGAGCTTACCTATTACGCCATCCAGAACGGGCTGGTGGAATAGGCGGCTAGCCGTTCTCATGTAGGACAAACACCTACACATTATTCAGCAGCCCTCTTACAGACGCCCAGCTCTTCGGCTGATACTCAGCTTCTCGGAAAGCGAAACGCTCGCTCTTCCGGCAGTCCATTGTTTTAGGCCGATGAAAGCTCCCGCCTCTGGGCGCCCCTCCATTCCCAGATCGCTTTCATCGGCCTTCTCTTTTCAGATGGCCTTGCCGGGCTTCGAGAACGCATCTCCCAGGCAGCACTGCGGAGAGAGGGCGGCGCCCTCTTCCGATCCGCACGCAAGCCGCCCGAGCAGCCGGCGGCAAGCCTTATTCTTCCTTTTTCCTGGAGCCCGTCGAGCGCGGGTGCGCCGCGTCGTAGGTCTTGGCGATCTGGGTCAGGTTGAGATGCGTGTAGCGCTGGGTGGTGGTCAGCCGCTTGTGGCCCAGCAGCTCCTGCACGCTGCGCAGGTCCGCGCCGGACTGGAGCAGGTGCGAGGCGAAGCTGTGACGCAAGGTGTGCGGGCTGATGGACTGGGGCAGGCCGGCCAGCTTGGCCAACCCTGCCACGATGCGACCTGCCTGGACACGGTGGAGCCGCCCGCCCCGGCTGCCCAGGAAAAGGGCTCGCTCCGTGAGCTTGGCCGGAAAGGCGTGGCGCTGGGCCAGGTAGGCCTTGAGCCGGCGCACCGAAGCGTCGCTGAGCGGCACGAGACGCTCCTTGCGGCCCTTGCCCATGACGCGCAGGATGCCCGAGCCCGGATCTATGTCGTCCACGTCCAGATCCAAGGCCTCGCTGATGCGCAGCCCAGAGCCGTAGAGCAACTCGGCCAGGGCCAGATCGCGCAGGCCTTCCGGCCCTGCCGACACCTTGGCCTCCATGACCGCCAGGGCCTGATCCACGTTGAGCGCCTTGGGATGGCGCTTGTCCTGCTTGGGGTTGCCCACGCTGGACAGGGGATTGTCCTTGGCCAGCCCGGTCTTGCGCAGGTAACGGAAAAGACTGCGCAGGGAGGACAGCTTGCGCGACATGGAGGACTTGCGCGCGCCCGTGCGGTGCAGATCGGCCAGAAAGGCGCGCACGTCGTCGCGTGTCACGGCCTCGGGTTCGGCCAGAGTCCTGTCGCGACGGGACAGAAAATGCTCGAACTGCTCCAGGTCGCGGCCATAGGCCCTGAGCGTGGCCTGGGAATAGCCCTTCTCCACGTCCAGGTGCATGAGGAAGGCCAGGCAGGCGTCCGGAAGCTTGAACTCAGGGAAGCGTTCGCCGGTCGACGACATATCCGCTCCTGCCATTATGCTTGGCCAGCCCCTTGAGCGCCGCGGCCGCGGCCGAGGCTTGGCCGTAATGCTTGAGGCGGCCGCCCAGGTTGTGCGTCACGCCGATGGATACGGTCATGATGGGGAAATTTTTGGAATCACCCTGGCGGTCCTTGGAGCGGATGCAGCCCGCGAGCCGGTCCTGCTCGTCATAGAAGCTCGGGATGATGGCGTCGAAGGCCGTCACGATGCTCCGGCAGATGCCCTCGGCGTCCCTGAACGGCACGACAAAGACGAAATCGTCTCCTCCCACGTGGCCCGCGAAGCGCTTGCTGGCAGATGCGGCGCGCAGCGAGTTGACCACCAGCCGGGAGGTCATCATGAGCACCTCGTCGCCGCGGGAGAAGCCGTACTTGTCGTTGAAGGACTTGAAATAGTTCAGGTCCACGTAGCCCACGGCGAACTCTTCGCCACATTCGATGCCCCGCTGGATGCGCCTGATGATGCTCGTGTTGCCGGGCAGGCGGGTGAGCGGATTGGCGTCGAAGGAGCGCTTGGCGCGCTGGAGGGCCAGCAGGATGCGCGCACGGACCAGGCCGGAGTCGCACGGCAGCGCCAGAAAATCGTCCACCTCAAGCTCGCTCAGGTCGAGGCCCGCCGAAATATCCTCCAGGGACAGGATGAGCACGACCGGGATCTGGCGATAGACGTTCTCGCCCTTGACGAGCCTGGCGAGCTCCACGCCGGGGATGTCCGGGATGCGGTTGTCGATGAGAAAGAGATCGGGAGGCTCCAGGAGCAGTCTCTCCACCGACTTGCAGCCCTCGCGGAAGGTCAGCCAAGTGATCTGCCACTCAGGCCACAACCCCTTGAGCGTTCCCTCCAGGCCGGCATCGGCCGTGATGAGATAGAACCTTCCAGCCCAGGGCTCCATGTATGTCGTCGTCATATGGCATCCCACGGCGGCGGGCGTCTGCTGCTCGCCGGCGCTCCGCCTCTAGAGGGGGAACATGGGGGCGGTCGAGTATTTGTCGAAGAATTCCTCAAGGATGAGGCTCATGTCCTGAGTGGTCAGACCCAGGTGTCTCAGGGCCACCGGCTCAAGGTAGGGCGCGAGATCCTTGTCTCCGGGCCCGCACTCCGTGGCGTGCACGATGAAGTCCGCCAGGTGCACGACACTTGCGAACTTGGGGTAGTTCCGCGCCAGGCTCGGCCTGTGATGGTGGCTCAGGCCCTCCTCCAGGCTCGGGGGCAGGTTCCAATGCTCCGACAGCCAGGCGTTGACCCTGTCGTGCCCGAAACCGAGCACCTTTCTCTCGGCCTCCAGCGTATGGATGTCCTCGCGGGCCGCCACCTCGACAATGGCCTCGTTCAGGTCGGGGAGCTGCAGGGCGATGATCAGCTTGCCGAGGTCGTGCAGCAGCCCGGCCACGGAGTACTCCTCGGCGTTCTTGAGGTCCGCCCTGCGGGCGATGCAGCCCGAGGCGATGGCGCAGCCGATGCTGTGGGCCCAGAGGGGGGTCATGTTCCGGGCCATGATCTCCAGGACCGACGTGCTGATGATGATGCCCCTGATGACATTGAAGCCGAGCAGCACGAGCGCGTGATGTATGGAGCCGATTCGGCCGGGGAAGCCGTAGATGGGCGAGTTGACCATCTTGAGCACCTTGGCCGAGAGGACCTGGTCGTGGGAGATGATCCTGGCGATCTGGTCCGTGGAGGACGAAGGGTCTTCCACCAGGGCCATCACCTGGTCAAGGACGGAGGGCAGGGTCGGCAGGTCCCGGATAGCCAGGATGCGCCCCTTGTTGAGGTGCAGGTCCTTATGGTCCACGGCTTAGGCTTCCTTGCCCGCGCTCGCGGGCACCTGCCCCTGGGCGGGCTGGCGGGCCGCGCTCGCGGCATGGCGCATGAGGAAGTAGCTCTTCAAGGAATCCTTCACCTCATCCATCCAGGCATCGCCCGCGTGCCTGCGAAACAGGTGGTCAAGCCTGGCGGCCCGCTCGCTCCAGACGGAACTCTCCGAGCCCTGCTCCGGGATCTCGGCGGATTCGACCAGGACCCAGCCGACCTCCATGGTCTTGAGCCGGGCAAGCAACGAATCGGAAAGCTCGCGGCCTTTGCCGATGACGATCATCCCGCTGACATTGCAGACCGGCTCAGCAAGAAGCATGCCCGGCCTGGCCAGCGATAAGGGTATCTTTCGCATCATGCCCTACCAGAGGTGGCGAGCTGTTTTTGGACACAAGGAATGCCTATGGTGCTTTTTTGCTATAATACATGCCCGGCCATTGCCGAACAAGCCCCTTCATTTCCAGCGTCAGCAGAAGCCCGCTCACGGAGCCGGAGGCCAGACCACTATCCCTGGAGAGCGTGTCGATATGCACCTTGCCATCGTCCGGGAGCATTTCCAGTACGCGGCGCTCTTCGGGGGCCAGCTCTTCCCCGTCACCGCGACCTTCCAACTCGGACCTCGGATCGCCGGTGGAACGCGCCGGCCCAGCCGGAGGTCGGGCCTTACGATCGGCATCCTGGGCTCTGTTGCGGCCAGCACCGGCCCGAGCCTGACCCGCCCCGTCCCCTGCCCCGCCATCAGTCTCGCCCAAAGCCGCACGCAGTTCATGATCAAGGGCCGACACGATCTCCTCGGCGCTGGTCACGAGCTGCGCGCCCTGGCGGATGAGGGCGTGACACCCGCCGTAGGTGGCTTGCGTCACGGGGCCGGGCAGCGCGAAGACATCGCGGCCCTGGTCCAAGGCGAGTCTGGCGGTGATGAGGCTGCCGCTCTTCTCCGCGGCCTCGGCCACGAGCACGCCCAGGCTCAGGCCGCTGATTACCCTGTTGCGCACCGGGAAATTCCGCGGCTCCGGAATGGTGAGCGGCGGGAATTCCGTGACGATGAGCCCCCGGGCCGCGAGCTCCGCCCAGATGTCCGCGTTGGCTTCGGGATAGATGCGGTCCAGCCCGGTGCCGAGCACGGCCACGGACGAGCCTATGCCCGCCAATCCGGCTTGGTGGGCTTGCCGGTCGATGCCCAGGGCCAAGCCCGATACGATGGTGATGCCCGCCTGGGAAAGCTGCTCGCCGATGGCGCGGGCCATGTCGAGTCCGTAGCCCGAGCACTGTCGCGAGCCCACGAGCGCCAGGCTGGGCGTGTTCAGGAGCGCGGGATCGCCAAGGCAATACAGGTAGAGGGGCGCGTCGGGGATGAGCTTGAGCCTGCGCGAGAAGCGCGGATCGCTCCAGGTGACGAAACGCAGGCCCCGCTCGCGGACCAGACGGTACTCGCTGTCGGCGGCCTTGAGCCAGGACTTTGACAGGAAGGCCTCGCACACGGCCTGACGGGCCAAGCCCATGGAGTGCCAGGCCGCAGCCTCGCGCGCCGCCTCCGTGAGCGTCGGAAAGGCCTCGGCGATCCTTCGCCATGTCCGGGGCCCGAGCCCTGGAGTATGGCGCAAGGCCAGCGCGGCCCTGTACTCGTCATGCTGATCGGGCGCTGCCGGGCCTTCGGGATGGCCCTGAACTTCCCCGGCTTGCGTTCCGCTCATGGGCGCCGCGGCGCTGCATCATGTCTGGCGCGCGTCACCGCTCCCTCCATGGCCAAGCCGCCTCAACCCTCGATCTGCTTGAGCTTCGCCCGCGCCAGGGCGGCCGGGTCCGAATTCGGGTAGTCCTTGAGCAGGGCCTTCAGGTAGAAGCGCGCGTTCTGCATGTCCCCGAGTTGCTCGTAGGAGTAGCCTATCTTGAGCAGGGAGGCGGGAGCCTTGGAATGCTTGGGGAAGCGGCGCATGACGTCCCTGAAGGTCAGGATGGACTGGGCGTAGCGCTGCTGGCTGTAGTAGGTCTCGCCCAGCCAGTACAGGGCATTGGGCGCCAGGCTGGAGTTGGGGAAATCCACGAGGAACTCGTTGAGCAGGGAGCGGGCCTCGATGGGCTTGCCGTCCCAGAGGAGCGCCAGCGCCCGGTCGTAGCGCGACTTCTGCTCCGGGTTCAGCCCCTTGACGCCCGCATCGATCATGCTCGTACCGGCGGCCGCCACGAGCACCGCGCCCGGAGAGAGGGGCTGCTCCGCGGGAGTCATTTCCACGACGCTCGGCCCATCCGCGACAAGGGCCGGCAGAGCCGCGCCGATGGCCAGGTCGGCCTCGGTGTAGCTCACCCTTTCCTGACTCCAGTCATGGGCCGCGCTCCCCGCCGGCATTTCCGGCGCCGGAACCATGCGCTCCCGGATCGCCACATCCCCGGCAGGGGGCGGCACCGAGGCAGTCACGGTAGGCACCGCGCACGTGGCGAAAACCGTGACCATGATCAGCATTCGAATGGCGTTTCGTCTCATGCTCTCCTCGCTGGCGCCTGTCCATGCCACGGGAGGCGCACCCGGCGGGGCCTGCCGCGACATATTGACAATTTATTGAGCTTGAGCGGCACATTACAATCTTCATGCCAGGCTGGCGGCCACGGACTTGCAGCGGCAGACGGGCTACCGTCCTGGCGGGCCGGCGGTTTGCGTTCCGGTCCAAACGCTCCCCGCCAACCTTGCATGCCAGCTGGAATTCAGGCAAAACGGCGAGGTTTCCGGCCTTGGATCGGCGAGCAACGCACTTGGCGCGGCAGCCTTGGCCGATCAGACTGAAGGAGAGGACATGGCCGTTTCACCCGATCTGATGGCGCTGGCTCCCTGGGCGGTGCTCGCGGCGCTCGTGCTGCTGGCATGGCTCTCGGCCCTGGGCTCCCCCGTGCTGAGCTTCACGGCTGAGATTCTGGCCGACGCGCGCGCCATGGTCTTCCACCGCAAGTTCGCCCAGCAGGTGAGCAAGGCCGGGCTGCTCTGGCTCCCCGCCGCCCTGCTCCTGACAGGTCTCACGGCGGCGCTGTGGCCCTCGGAGGCCAGCGCGCTGGCGACCCTGCTCCTGGCCCGCCCGGAGCTTTCGGCTCCGCCCGCGGCCACGCTGCTCCTCTTCGCTGTCTTCTCGACCCTTCACGCGGCGACATGGGCGAGGCTCAAGGCCTCGCGCGGGCTGCACAAGCTCCTCGGCCTGCTGGCGGCGGCCTCGGGCCTGGCCTCGGCCTGGCTCCTCCTGTCACTGTCCAGGCTGCTGCTGGCCGGGCTCGGGAGCGAGACGGCCGTGCCTTTCGCCATTCAGGATCATGTCCTGATTCCTGCCGCCTCGCCCTTCTGGCCACTGCTCGGGTTGGCCCTGACCATGGCCCTGGTCTGCGCCGGCGGCCTGGGGCTGGCCTACGCGCTCATGCGCCGCAACCGCGACGACTGGGGCCGCGACTACTACGGCTTCGCTCTGCGTTTCGGCGCGGCCTGGACCCTGCTCCTCCTGGTCACGACCGCCGGCTTTCTCGGCTGGCTGGCCGCCGGGCACGTCCTGAAGGGCGCGCTCCTGCCCGCCGATCCCGTCCTGCGCGCTGCGGCCGTCACCACGGGCGCGGCCCTGCTCCTGGCCCTGGCGGGCAACCTGATCGTGTGGCGCAGCACCGCCCCCTTACGCCAAAAGCCGATCATCCTCGCGAGCTGCCTGCTCCTGCTGCTCCTGCTCGCCGGCATCTGCCTGGCCGGCCTGCGCATATTGTCCGCATAGCGGGAAGCCGCGGCCATCCGCACGAAAAAGGCCGGCCGGAATATTCCGGCCGGCCTTGCTGTTTCCGTCAGCCGCGCCTACACGGAGCGCGCCGTGCCGAACGTGGCGATGGAGTAGATCTCGTGAGGATCGAGGATGAGCACCACGCTGCCGTCGCCCATGATGGTCGCTCCCGATACGCCCTTGATGTCGAACTCGCTCATATAGTTGCCCAAGGGCTTGATGACGATCTCCTGGCGCTCCAGGAGCCTGTCCACCACGACGCCTAGACGCCGGTCATGGTCCTGGATGACCACGATGGGTAGGATCTCTCGCTCATCCTCGCCGATCTCCATGCCGAGGATCTCGCGCAGGTCGAGAATGCCCAGGACCTCGCCGCGCAAGGTCACGGCCTTGCGGTTGTTGACCTCCGTGAGCCTGCTCGCCTCGATCTTGGTGGTCTCCGAGACGGCGTCCAGGGGTATGGCGAAGACCTCGCCGTTGATGGTCACCATGAGCGCGTCGATGATGGCCAGGGTCAAAGGCAGGAGCAGGATGAACTTGGTGCCCTTGCCCACCTCGGAGGTGATGCTCACGCTGCCCTTGAGGTTCTTGATGTTCGTGCGCACCACATCCATGCCCACGCCGCGGCCCGAGATGTCCGTGACCGTGTCGGCCGTGGAGAAGCCCGGAGCGAAGATGAGCTCGATGGCCTCGCGGTCGTCCAAGGCCGAGGCTTCCTCCTCGGAGAGGAGCCCCTTCTTCACGGCCGCGCGGCGCATCTTGACCGGGTCGATGCCCCGACCGTCGTCCTCGACCTCGATGGCCACGGAATTGCCTTTGTGATAGGCCCGCAGCCAGACGCGGCCAACGGCCGGCTTGCCGGCGGCGACGCGAGCCTCGGCCGATTCGATGCCGTGGTCCATCGAATTGCGGATGAGATGCACGAGCGGGTCGCCGATGACCTCCACCAGACTCTTGTCCAGCTCGGTCTCCTCGCCCTCGGTGATGAGACCCACGTCCTTGCCGCTCTTGCGCGACAGGTCGCGGACGAGCCTGGGAAAGCGCGAGAAGACCGAGGACACCGGGACCATGCGCACCTTCATGATGGTGTCTTGCAGGTCGTCGGAGATGCGCGCCATGGCGTCGGTGGTCTCGGACAGGGACTGGGCGACCTTCTGCACGTCCTCCTGGCCCGATTCGAGCGCCCTGGCCAGCATGGCGAAGCGGTTCCTGTTGATGATAAGCTCGCCGATGACGTTCATGAGATGGTCGAGCTTCTCGTGATCGACGCGAATCGTGGTCGAGGCCTTGGCGGCAGCCTTCTGCGCGGCCTGAGCCTGCGAAGACTTGCCCCCTCCGGCGTCGCCGGCGGGCCTGGACGCGTCGGCCGGTGCGTCCAGGTCCTCCTGCTCGCCCAAATCCTCGTAGTCCCGCGCGCCGGATGATCGCGCCACCTCCACGGAGGTCCTGGCCGCGGCAGCGACCGAGGCGGTTCCGGCATCGGAAGATGCCGGCGCGCGCGCCGCGCCGGATGAGGCCCGCAGGGGATAGGCCTCGCGCAGGGCGGCCAGCTTTCCGTTCACGTCGTCGGCGATGATGGAGCATTCCTGCTTGAGGATATCCAGCATGAGGCCGAAGTCCATGTCGCTCTTGCGCGCCTGGTCCACCAGACCGGCCGTGCGCTCGGCCACGGCCTTGATGTCGTTCAGGCGCATGTAGGCGCAGGAGTTCTGGACCGTCACCAGGCTGCGGTAAAGGCCGTCCACGAAGTCCTTCTGGCCGCTGTCCTTGCCCAGGTTATCCAGGGCGATCTGGATGCCCGCAAGCTGCTGGGACACGGTCTGGTCGAAAGCCAGGACGTCCTCCGGATCGTACTCCCCGGCCGCCTCGGCCGGGGTTGCCTTGGCGGCGGACTTGGGGTTCGGGGGGATGTCGCCCTCCACGGCGCGCTTGAGCCTGGCCATGACCCTGCGGGTGTCCACGGGCTCGACCATGGAGGTCTTGCGATCCACGCCCGAGATGATCTCGGCCATGGCATCGGACACGGCCAGCAGCAGATCGACAAGGCCCCGACTCGGCTCAAGCTCGCCCTTGCGCACGCGGCCCAGAAGCGTCTCGGCATCGTGGGTCAGGTCATGGAGGTCCGTGAAGCCGATGATGCCCGAATTGCCCTTGATGTTATGGAAAAAGCGGAACAGGTCGTTGATGAGTTCCTTGTCCCCGTGGGGATTCCTTTCCAGGGACAGCAGGGCGTTGCCAAGGCCCTCCAGGATCTCCTCGGCTTCTTCCAGGAAGTCTTGCAAATGCCCTTCGCCGAGGACCGTCAGCGTATATGGCTTGGCGTCGAAGGCCGGCAGGTCCTTGGGCGGCTCCGGAGCCTTGGGCGAGGACTTGGCCGGGGCCTTGGCGTCCGGTCCGGGCTCGGCCTTGCGCGCTGGTGGGGCCTTGGGCCTGGACACGCCTCCGGCCATGAGCGACTCGATGTGCGCGATGATGCCCTGCGTCTCGACGTCGCCCTCGTCGCTGGAGGATTCCAGATTGTTGATCATGCTGGTCAGGGCATCCGTGGCCGAGAGGATGAGGTCCATGATCTCGGAGGTCACGACCATCTTGCCGGTGCGCAGGTCGTCCAGGATGCTCTCGGCCTTGTGGGCCAGGCCGTTGATCTTGTTCAAGCCGAGAAAGCCCGACGCGCCCTTGAGGGAGTGCATGGGCCGGAAGATGTCGTTGAGGAGCGCGGTGTTGTCCGGCGACTTCTCCAACTCCAGGAGCGCAGGCTCGATGGTCTCCAGGTGCTCCCTGGCCTCCACGATGAAATCCGCGAAAATTTCCGGATCCAAGAAATCCTGGCTCATTGCACGTCCTCTTCTACGCCTGCGCGCTGACGATTGCCGGCTGACGGCGGGCGGACACGACCGCCCTACTCCGTGCCAAGCAGCATCTTGACGTTTCTGACCATCTTGTCCGGCTGGGCCGGCTTCACCAGGTAAAGGTTGGCTCCGAGATTCATGCCCAACTGTATGTCTTTCTCCTGCCCCTCGGTGGACAGGATGACGATGGGCATGTTCTTGTAGGCATCCTGCTCGCGCACGGTCTTGATGAAGGTGAACCCGTCCATGCGCGGCATGTTCACATCCGAGATGATCAGGTCGACGGAGTTGGAATAAAGCTTCTCTAGCCCATCGAGGCCGTCCTCGGCCGTGGTCACTCGGAAGCCTTCCTTCTTCATGATGAAGGCCACGAGGTTCCGGACGGTCTTGGAGTCGTCCACGATGAGGATATGCTTGGACATGGCGTTCTCCTACCTCGCTATGACCTTGTCCACAAGCCGGTCGATGGAGAGGATGTTGACGAGCTTATCCTCCTTCTTCAGCAGGCCCGCGACGAAATCAGAGCTGATGCCCACCTGGGATTCGATGTTCCATTCGATGTCCTGGGCAGGCGGGCGATACATGGTCGAGATGGTCGTCACGATAAGGCCCACCTGCAATCCCTTGTGCCGGCAGACCACGATGAAACGGTCGATCTTGCCGTTGCCGTCGCCGCCGCGCTGGCTCATCATGGCTCGCAGGTTCAGGAGCGGGGTGACCTTGCCGCGCAGGTTGATGACTCCGGAGACGAAGGCCGGCGCCGAGGGGATCTTGGTCGGCTCGACGTAGCGGATGACCTCCTGGATGCACTGGATGGGCAGGGCCATCTCCCGCGAATCGAGTAGGAAGCTGACGAGCTGGAGCCCTTCCTTCTGGCGCAGCTCCTCCTTCTCCGCCTCCCGAGCCTTGGCGGCCGAAGCCGCCGAAGCGGCCGGAGCGGCCTGGACAACGGGCTTGGGCTGGGCCTGCGGCCTGGCCGCCGGCTCCGCGGGCTCGGGCCTTGCCGCGGGAGCCTCCTGAACCTTGGCGGCGGGAGCCTCGACCACGGGAACATCCGCCTTGGCCTCCGCGGCCTTGGCCTCGACCGGCGTCGGCTGCGCCGGAGCGGCCTTGCCCTGCGGCGCGCCGGCAAGCCCGTCCGCCACGTCGATGCCCCTGGGATCGACCCGTGGCACCTTGGCCAGGAAGGCTTCGCCGCCCATGCCCAGGTACTTGTCGAGGAAAGCCTGCTCGGCGTCGGTGAACTGGCCGCCCGTCTGGTTCTCCTCGGGGATGTAGACGCTTTCGGCTATGTATTCTTCAGGAGTTTTCATACGCGGCGATCTCTTTGGCGAGTTGGAGGTACTGCTTGGCTCCGGAGCATTTGGGATCGATGTCGAAGATGACCTTGCCCTGGGCGCTGGCCTCGCGGAACTTGGCATCATGATTGATGACCGTGTCGAAGAGCCGGTCGGGCATCCTGCTCTTGAGGATGTCGAGCACCCTGCGGCAGGCGCCGGCCCGCTGGTCGTACATGGTCGCCAAGGCCCGGAACTTGATGGGCCGCTGCAGAGCCTTGCCCAGGGTGCGCATGGTATCGAAGATGAGCCGGACGCCGTGCAGGGCCAGGAAATCCGTCTGGATGGGGATGACGAGCAGGTCGCCGGCCACCAGGGCGTTGACGAGGATGATGCCCACGTGGGGCGGGCAGTCCAGGATTATGTAATCGTACTCCTGGCGGACATCCTCCAGCGCCTTGCGCAGGATGAGCCCCTTGCCTGGCTGGTCCTTGAGGTCCACCTCCAGCTCCGAGAGCCGGATGTGGCTGGGCACGAAGTCGAAGCCGCTGGTCTTCTCCGGGAGAATGATCTTGTCCCAGACCTCGCGGCGGTCGCCGTTGGTCGTGAACAGATCCAGAACCGTATGCTTGAGCTTCTCCGGGAAGAAGGCCATGTGGATGGAGGCGCAGGCATGCGGGTCCAGATCCACGACCAGGACCTTCTTCCTCAAACGCACCAGGGCCGCGCCCAGGGACAGGGCGGTGGTGGTCTTGCCCACTCCGCCCTTCTGATTGGCGATCGGCAGTATCATCGCGCCCACGGTCATCCCTCTTGCCTGTTGCCGGCCGCGGCCGGGCCATGCCCGCCCCGCCAGCCGTGGTCTATTTCTTCAATTCGCTCTGCAGCTTGAGGTGCAGCGCCTTCCAGTCATCCTGGTCCACGTTCACGAACTTGATGCCGAGCATCGCCCCGCCGGCGCTCCGGTCCACGCGGACCACCTCGCCGATGGCTTGCAGGCTCTGGTCCACATCGCTTTCGAAAACCTTGAGAAAGCCGGGATGGAACTTGTTCAGGCTCGCGATGAAGATGCGCACCTGAACCTTGTCGCCGGGCTCGAAGCTGCCCCGAGCCGTCACGCGCAGGCCTCCCGAGCTGATATCCACGCTCTCCACGATCTGCGCGGGATGGGCGTGCAGCGGAAAGGCCAGCTTCCTGATCTCCACCCGAAAACTCTTGGGCAGCCTCGTGAACTCTCTCCTCTCGTCGCCGACGGATGCCATGCCCGGCTACTCCTCCTTGCGGTATATTATGGCGCCCGGATGATGCACCGGCTTGAACGCGCGCGAAATGTTGTGCAGCGACTCGGAATGGCCGATGATCAGGAAGCCGCCGGCAAGCAGGTTGTCATAGAAAGAGCTGATGACAAGCTTCTTCATCTCGTCGTCGAAGTAGATGATGACATTGCGGCAGAAAACCGCGTGCGAACGCTCCACGCGCTTCATCTGCATCCTGTCGCTCAGGTTGATCGGGCCGAAGCTGACGAGCTTCTTGACCTCCGGCCGGATCTGGAACTTGCCGTCCTGCGGGATGAACCACTTCTCCACGATCTCCTTGGGCGTGGTGCGCAGGGCGTACTCCGTGTACACGCCGGCGCGGGCCGACTGGAGCACATTCTCCGAGAGATCGTTGGCCGTGATCTTGATGTTCCAGGTGCTGATCTCCGGGCCCAGAACCTCGTGCAGGATGATGCCCAGGGTATAGGGCTCCTCTCCCGTGGAGCAGCCCGCGGACCAGATGCGCAACGTCTTCGTGCGCTTCTTGCGCTGATCGTCCAGTATCTCGGGCAGCACCTTCTCCTCGAAGACCTTGAGCTGCGGCGGATTGCGGTAGAAGCTCGTCTCGTTGGTGGTCACCGCGTTGAAGAGCTCGGTCATCTCCCCCAGACGCTTGGAGTCATATTGGAGGTAGTAGTAGTACTCTCCGAAATTCTTGAGGTTCAAATGCTTGAGGCGGTTGGCCAGGCGGTTTTCAAGGAGATACTTGCGATTGTCGGCGATGAATATGCCGCTCTTCTGGTAGATGAAGTCGCGCAGCTGCGCGAACTCGCCGTCGCTGATCTTCAGCTCTTTCCCAAGAGAGATCGTCTTGGAGAACAGGGATGACATCTAGCGCACCTCTTCCCGATCCTGGAGCCTCACGACGGCTTCCTCGGCGGCGGACTGGATCTGCGGATCGTCATGGCTGGTCAATTCCAGCAGCGCGCGGAAGGCCGCGCGCCCTCCGATCACGCCCAGGCATTCGATGGCCTTGATGACCAGAAGCGTGTTCCCGGCATGGAGCAAGGGCACGATATTGGGGATCGCCGAGGCTTCCTTGCGCTTGGCGAGCGCCTCCATGGCCCTGATGCGCACCCAGTCGTCCCGGTCTTCCAGGCCGAGCATGAGCAGCGGCACCGCCTCGTCCAGGCCCAGCTTGCCGAGTTCCTCGACCGCGGCCAGCCGCACGGCGGGCTCCGGGTCGCCCAGGGCGCCCTCGATGCTGGGCAGCACGGACGCGTCGCCGCAAAGCGCGGCCAAGGCCTCCAGGGCTACCTTGCGCACGTCGGGCACCTCGTCCTTGAGGGCCGTTTCGAGCTTGGTCCTGGCCGATACGTCACCCGACTTGCCCAGGGCGTAGGTGGCCATGAGACGGTGCACGGGCTCGCCGCTGCTGAAGAAGCCCTCGAAGCGCTCGCGCATGCGCTCGTCGAAGATGTCCAGGCAGGCCTCCAGGGCGGCTTCCTTGACGTCGTCGTAGGGGTGTTCGAGCATGGCGAACAGCCGGTCGCCGGCCTGGTGGAACTTGATCCTGGAGCCCAGGAAGGCAATGGCGCCCTTGAGCACCGTGCCATCCTTGTGCCGATCGAGGACATCCATGAAAAAGGTCGCCGCCTCGGGGCCCGCGGCGCGATTCAGGGCGGCCGCGATCTCGCGCTGGATGTCCCGGTCCTTGTCCCAGAAGGCCTCCATGAGCGCCTGGTTGAGCTCGGGGCTCCTCAGCCTGGCCACGACCTCCACGGCCACGGAGGCCGTGTGCGCGTCGTTCTGGGCCACGCCATCCTTGAGGGCCTTGCGCGGTCCGATGTTCACAAGCATGTCGATGGCGTGCATGATCCGCTCGCGGTCGAGCTCGGAATTCATGCGGCCGGCCAGGGCGAGGATCTCGGCCGAGGCCTCGTCGCCGCCTATGAAGCCGAGGCCGTGGATGGCGGCGTCCTGGGTCTCCTCGTCCTCGTCCTTGAGGGCCACCAGGAGATACTGGCGGAACTTGTCGCGCTCCTTCTCGGTGAGCAGGGTCAGCGACTTGCCGCCCAGGATCTTGACCACGGCCTTGACGATCTTGTTGCGCAGGGCCGTGGGGCTTGCGTCCATGCGCCGCAGGAGCAGGTTGACGGCCTTGATGTTGCCCATCTCGCCCAGGGAGTCGATGATCATGGAGGCGACCAGATCCGAGCTGCGGTCCAGGGCCTTGACCAGGGCGCCCACCGAGGTGTCGTCCTTGATCTTGGCCAGTGACTCGATGACCGCGAACTTGACCCACTCGTCGTCGTCCAGGGCCTTGTTGAGGCAGCGCGCCCCATCGTGGATGCCGAGATCGCCAAGGCTCACCGCGGCCTGGTAGCGCACGTTGACCTCGGGGTCCTTGAGCAGCGAATCGCACAACGGAGCCACGGCCAGGGTATTCCCGGTGGAGCCGAGAATATCGGCGGCGAAGATGCGGATGTCCGGGTCGTCGTCGTGCAGGATGGAGACGAGCGACTGGAAGTCCTGGCCACCCACGGAACGCAGGATGTCCATGGCCACGTTGCGCACCGGCGCCTCGTCGCTGCGCAGAAGAGGCAGGACCGCCTTGACCGTGGTCGGCCCGCCTATTTGGCGCAAGGCCGTCTCGGCGGCTTCCTGGATGCCCACGTTGTGGCTATGCAACAGCTCGGTCAGGGCCGGAATGGCCTCCTCGCACCTGGCCTCGCCCGCGCCGAAGGCCGCCTCGCGCACGAGTTCGGTCCTCCCGCTCTTCAATTGCGATAAAATGCCCTGGCATTCCGCCATGCTCACACCCCGGTATAGCGCCTCGTGACCGGCGCGCCTCAACCCTCGTACAAACTGCTGATGATCGCCGGCCCCATTTCGTCGATCCCAACTATCTCATCGGCAAGTCCCGCATCGACAATAGCCTTGGGCATGCCATAAACCACGCACGTCGCGTCGCTCTGAGCCAGGACCCTGCCTCCGCGGGCCTTGAGCGCCCGCACGCCTTCCAGGCCGTCGCTGCCCATGCCCGTGAGGATGACCCCCAGAGCCCGGCGGCCCACGACATCGGCCACCGAAGAGATGAGCACGTTGGCCGAGGGCTTGTAGAGCGCGTCGGCCGGCTCGGGACTGACGAGCACGTCGAGCTTGGCGCCCCTCTGGATGATCTTGAGGTGCTTGCCGCCAGGCGCGATGTAGACGGTGCCGGGCTTGAGCGGCTCACCGTCCTCGGCCTCCTTGACGCTGACGGCGCAGACGTTGTCCAGGCGCTTGGCGAACGGCCCGGTGAACGCCGGCGGCATGTGCTGCGCTATGAGCACCGAGGCCGGGAAATTCTCGGGCAGGCTGGAGAGCACCTTCTGCACTGCCGGCGGGCCGCCCGTGGACACGCCGATGGCCACGATGTCCCTGACCTGGCGGCCTCCAGTCGCCGCGCGCGCCGGCGGCTCGGGCTGGCGCCTGGGCCGTGGAGGCATCCTGTGGCGCAGCTTGCGCCTGGCCACGGTCTTGACCTTCTTCTGCAGGTCGGCCTCGATGCGGATGATATCCAGGGAAACCTTGGAAAGGTCTTTGGGGATGAAGTCCACGGCCCCGAGCTCCAAGGCCTTGAGTGTCGCCTCGGCGCCCTCGGTGGTCAGGGAGCTGATCATGATCACGGGCCTGGGCATCTCCATCATGATGTGCCGCAAGGCGGTCAGGCCGTCCATGACAGGCATCTCTATATCCAATGTCACAACGTCTGGATCAAGCTCCCGGACACGCTCCAGGCCCTCGCTGCCGTTGTTGGCCGTGCCAACCACCTTGATCTCGGGGTCCTTGGCCAGCATGGTGCTGATAGCCTTGCGCATGAAGGCTGAATCGTCGATGACGACAACTCGAATCAATGCTCTCCTCCCCGTACTTGGCTCATGCCGTGCGTATTCAAACGGTCCTCTGGAAGCCGGGGAGCGCGCCATGCAGGCCCCGCGGGAGCTCCATCGCCCTTGGCCGCGGCCGCCCGCGCACATGCATCCGCCCTGCCGCCCCGTGCAAAGCGGAGTCTGTTGGGCCGCACCTTCCCAATGCATGCAAAAATACTTGAGACACCTGGAGGACTTCAGAAGTAGCATCTAACACGCGGAAAATCCAGAAAACAGTGCGCCAATATTGCCCGGGGAGGCACGGACGCGCCACGCCGGCGCATATGCCTGGAGTCAAAAGCATTTTCTACCTCACATCTTGACCTTCACGCGCAAGACAGCCAAAAGGGCCTGTCGCATTTCCCATCGCCATGCGGCCGTGATTACAAATCCCTTTTGCCACGCACGGCTTCAGGCCATATATTCACGCCATCACCGTCAGCCGATCAAAGGACGAAATCATGATAAACGACCCCATGCACGACGGCGGCTCCTCCGATAAGGATGCCCCATCCCCGGCGAGCGAAACCGCTTCGGGCCGCGGCTCGGAGGTCACTCTGGTGGAGCAGGGAGAGGGACTCGAGGAGATGACCTTCGACCAGCTCCCGGAGCCTCTACGGGAGGCCATGGCGCACGCCGGCTGGACCTCGCTCATGCCCGTGCAGGCCAAGTCCATGCCCATCATGTTCGCCGGCCACGACCTCATGGTCCAGTCAAGGACCGGCAGCGGCAAGACAGGCGCCTTCGTGCTGCCCATCCTGGAGCGCATCGACCCGAATCTCGCCGCGACCCAGGCCCTGGTGCTCGTGCCCACGCGCGAGCTGGCCCGCCAGGTGGCCCATGAGGCCGAGGTCCTGTCCGGCAATCGCGCCCGCGTCGTGGCCGTCTACGGCGGCGTGGCCTTCGGCAAGCAGGTCGAGGGCTTCAAGGCCGGCGCGCATATCGTGGTCGGCACGCCCGGCCGCATCCTGGACCACCTCCTGCGCCGCAACATGTCCTTGCAGGAACTGCGCGTGCTCGTCTTCGACGAGGCCGACCGCATGCTGTCCATCGGCTTCTACCCCGACATGAAGCAGGTCCAGAAGTACCTGCCCAAACGGCGCGTGAACACCTTCATGTTCTCGGCGACCTACCCGCCCTTCGTCCTGCGCCTGGCCGGGGAGTTCATGCACAAGCCGCGGATGCTCTCCCTGTCGAGCAAGCAGGTGCACGTGGCCGAGGTGCAGCACGTGATCTACGAGGTCCCGCGCATGGGCCGCGAGCGCAGCCTCATGCGCATCATCGAGATGGAGAACCCGACCTCGGCATTCATCTTCTGCAACACCAAGGCCCAGGTCGAGTACGTCTCCACGGTCCTGTCCAACTTCGGCTACGACGCCGACGGCCTTACGGGCGACCTGTCCCAGAGCAGGCGCGAACGCATCATCGACCGCGTGCGCGAAGGCTCGCTGCGCCTGCTCGTGTCCACGGACGTGGCCGCCCGCGGCATCGACATCCATGACCTTTCGCACGTCATCATGTACGAGCCGCCCGAAGACCCCGAGTCGTACATCCACCGCGCCGGCCGCACGGGCCGCGCCGGCGCGACCGGCGAGGTCATCACCCTGGTCGACGTGATCCAGAAGCTGGAGATGCAGCGCCATGCCAAGCGCTTCAGCATCGATATGGTGGAGCGCCCCCTGCCCACGGACGAGGACGTGCGCGCCGTCGCCTCGGAGCGCGTCACGGCCCTGCTGGAAGCCAACCTGCGCGCCAGGCCGCCGCTTCGGCAGGAGCGCATGATGCGCTTCATGCCCCTGGCCCAGGAGCTGGGCAAGAACGAGGAGGAGCTGGCGCTCATCGCCATGCTCCTGGACGACTACTACCAGCAGACTCTGCACGCGCAGCCCGAGCTTCCGGCCAGGAGCCAGCCCACGGCCATGCCGGCGGAGCCGCGCGGACGCGAAAGGCGGGAGGATCGCGGCACGCGCGACAGCCAGGGCGATCAGGGCCCGGCGGGAGAAGGCGGCGAGCGGAAGAAGCGCCGGCCACGCCGCAGGCGCAAGAGGGGCCCCGGCGAGGGCGGTCAGGGTGAAGGCGGCAGCCCTGGTGGTCAGGGTGGCGAGAGCTGAGGCGGCGTGCCGAAATCATGCGGAGAAGGCGGTCTTCTCCGCTTTTCCCGCCAGGACAACAGGCGCGCCTTGACAGGCCGGCGAAAAAGCCGTCCCGACTTTTTCAAATCCGCGTGAGCAAGGCTCAGGCATTGCTCCCGAATGCCGCGCATCCGGCGGGCCGTCCTGGCCCGCTCGGCCTGTTTTTGACAGGCTGCCAAGTACGCCCGGCTTCGCTCACTATCCGGCTCCAAGGCTCTGCGGGGAGGGCTCCGCCTTCCTCGCGCTCGGGCTCCGGCAGCCCGGCGTCAGACAT
The DNA here is from genome assembly GCA_023433925.1 of Pseudomonadota bacterium. Taxonomy (GTDB): domain Bacteria; phylum Desulfobacterota; class Desulfovibrionia; order Desulfovibrionales; family Desulfovibrionaceae; genus Desulfocurvibacter. The sequence continues at coordinate 23,402 of JAEYTO010000110.1, forward strand.
CCAGATCCAATCCCACCGGGCAGTGGTCCGAGCCGTGCACGTGCGGCTCGATCCAGGCCCGCCTGACCGCCGGGCGCAGCTCCTCGGAGACGAAGAAGTAGTCGATGCGCCAGCCCACGTTGCGCTCGCGGGCCTTGGTGAAATAGCTCCACCAGGTGTAATGGCCGCCTCCGGGCTCGAACATGCGCAAGGTGTCCACGAAACCCGCGGCCACGAAGCGGTCCAGCCAGACGCGCTCCTCGGGCAGGAAGCCCGACGTGTGCGCGTTGGCCGCCGGGTGGGCCAGGTCGATCTCCTTGTGCGCCGTGTTGAAGTCGCCGCAGACCACCACGGGCTTGTCCTTGCGCAGCGCGAGCGCGTGGTCCAGGAAGGCCTCGTAATAGCCGAGCTTGTAACGCAGCCGCTCTCCACCCTTCTGGCCGTTGGGGAAGTAGACGTTGCACAGATAAAAGCGCGGGTACTCCAAACAGATGAGCCGGCCCTCGCCCCGGAAGCGCGCATCCGGCAGCCCGAAGGACGTGGACAGGGGCTCGGCGCGGAACAGCGAGGCCACGCCCGAGTAGCCCTTGCGCGTGGCGTGCCAGTTCCAGACCCCGGTGTAGCCGTCGGGATGCAGCTCCTGCTCCGTGAGCTGCTCAGGCCACAGCTTGGTTTCTTGGAGGCAGATCACGTCCGCGTCAGACGCGCGCAGCCAGTCGAAGAAGGTCTTGCCGGCCACGGCGCGGAAGCCGTTGACGTTCCAGCTCAGGAGCTTCATGGCTGAAGGCCTCCGGTGGCCGGGGGAAACGATTGCCATCTAGAAGTTAGTTGCAAACTTTCGCTGCTCCTTGTTTTCCAAGCCTTGGTCCTGCCGTATCACAAGCTTTTAACCCTGGCGCACCTGGGGCTTGTGTGGAATTGAGACATGGCCGCAATTGCCGGATCAGGCCAGAAACGGCCCGCTTGCAAGTTGGGCCAGCGGCTTCTGACACGGTAGCGATAGGCTGGTATCAAAATAGAGGCGGTCCCGATAGTCTGGACGGCTCGCGGCGAAAATAGGATGGGGCCGGATCACGGTCCACGCTCGGCGAGATGGCGACATTGGAATCCGCATTCATTCGCGGGCTGCTCCAACGGGATACTGGAGGGGCAAAGCCTTCCCGGCTCTTGCGCAAGATGCCACGGTGTCGCGAGACCGGTGGCAGGCTTTGCTGCGCCATGCCCGCTTCTGTCGAGAGCCGCGCCGTGGCGCGAGGCGTTCAGAACGGCGGGATGCCTGGCTCGGCGGCCAGGCCCGTGAGCACGGCATAGACCACGAGGGCCAGAATCGCGAGCGCCAGCCCCAGCGGGTCGCCCTTGGGAGCGTCTCCCTCGTCGAGGCTGAATCGGCCGGTGGCGCGGGGCCGCAAGTCCATACCGCCTCCTGTGCGCGTGCGCGGCCTTTCGGAGGAAAGGCCATGCTCGCATAATGCCACGGGCAGCGCGCGCCGCAATCGGCGAACAGGTGGAGGCTCGTGTCGGACAAGGGCTTACGACGGGAAGGCGGAGTTGCGCGCAGGCCTCATACCGGAGTCGGACCACGCCGGGAACGGCTTAACGCTCCAGGCCGGTTTGGCGCGCCTGGCGGATCTTCTCCAGGGTGTCGGCGTACTCCGCGCGCTCGGCGGCAGTAGCCAGGGCCACGGCCTGGCGGGCCAGCTCCTCGGCGCGGTCGAGGTCCCTGCCCCGCGTGTAGAGGAGCCAGGCCAAGTTGTTGCGCGGCCTGGGGTCCTCGGGCAGGCCGCGCACGGCTTTTTCGTATTGCCGCTCGGCCTCGTCCCAGTCCTCGCGCGCAAAGGCCAGGTTGCCCAGGTAATAACGCGCTTCGGGCAGCTCGTCGGCCGCCTCCTCGTACTCGCGCTCGGCCAGGTCGAACGCGCCGTCCCGTTCGTAGGCCAGGCCGAGCTGGAGGTGCTCCTCGGCCGTGAGCGGGTCGCCGAGCACGGTGATGCGCGGCAGGGCGCAGGCCGCCAGGCTCAGGCAGAACATGGCGAGCACGGCCGCCACGAACAGTACTTGCGCTGTCGAAGCCGCGCGCCTCATGGCCTGCCCTCCCCGTCCCTCGTGTCTACCAGGACCGGCTCCACGAGCAGCGTCCAGAAGCCGGCGCGCCCCCACTGGCGCAGAAATCCCGGCCAGCCCAGGCGCACGCCCGGCCCGCGATCGCCGTCGTTGACGATGACTGCGTCCGGCGCATGGCCGACCACGACCACGAAGTGGTTGGCGCTCACCGGGCCCATCCCCTGGTCGAGCATGACCACGAGCGGCAGGCCCTGGCCGACCTTGTCCGCGATGTCCTGCGCCGAGCCCCGGTACCAGCGAGTCGTGAAGCCTCGGCCGCGCGGCCACAGGGCCAGGTCCAGGGTCGATGTGGCGCGCAGGTCGGGCCGCAGGACATCCGCGGCGATTTCCTCGGGCCTGGCCTGGCAGCCATGATGGTTGAGCACGCCGGCCAGGCTGGCCGGCCCGCACTGGCCAGCGGCCTGGGCATGGAAGGGCACGCCCGGAATGACCCGTTCGCCGGCGGCCACGGCGGGCGGGAGCGGGCCAGGGGCAGCGGCCTTGCCGGCGCAGGAAACGCACAGCGCCATGACGAGCGCGGCCCCCAGCAGGGCCATGGACAGGCGGGCGGCGCTCCGCCCGCCCGGAATCGCGCGCACGGCCTAACCCAGCACGATGCGCGTGTCGGTCAGCTTGAGGATGACGATGACCAGGATGACGATGACGAGCAGGGCGATGACCACCCCGATTCCGTCGCCGGCCACGGTCAGCGTGTCGATCTGCGAGGCCAGGCTGTGCAGCTCGGCGTCCGAGAGCTGGGCCAGCCGCCCGTCGATCTCCTCGGCCGAATAGCCCATGGCCTTAAGGCGCTCGGTCACGATCTTGTTTTCCAGGGCCTGCTTTACCGTGGCTATGTCCTTGGCCCGCAGATCCTGCAACTCCTGGGACGGGCCGAACGACCTGTCCGTGGGCATGAAGCCGGCCTCGACCCTGGGCGCCAGGGACAAGGTGGTCATGGTCAGCACAAGCAGCATGGCGATCCTGCGGAACCAGGCGGAAGCGAGAAAGGCGAGCATGTGGGTCCTCCTGTGCATGCGGAGTGAAAAATAGCGCTCGATTACATCAGCCTATAAAAAATTTGCACACGCCGGGCAAGGACCGCCGCGATCTTCCCGGACAAGCCGCGGCCGCGCGGCCTTGGCCCGTCCTTGTCCGGCCGGCGTTGGCCGCGCGGCGCGCGCCGTGCGGCCTTGCACGTTGCGAATACCGTACCGGAGGCAAATTCATGGATATGCGCGACCATCCTGGCGGCGGAACCCACCGCGCGCCGCGCGCCTCGTCCCGCCCGACGCTCGCCGTGTGTCGGGGCACGGCCTTTGCTACCTCGCCATGCGCGACCGGCCGGCACGCCATTGCCCAAGAACCAGGCGGCTTCCAGGGTTGCGGCTTGACCAGCCATACGCTTTCCTTTAATTTTTCTCCCTTGTTCATCCCTCATCCGCCCGGCCATCATGGCCCAGGGTTTCTAAGGAGCCTCTCGTATGCATCAGTTCCCCAGGGTCCACCGCCTTCCGCCCTATGTCTTCGCCCAGGTCACGGAGCTCAAGATGAAGATGCGCCGCGAGGGCGAGGACATCATCGACCTCGGCATGGGCAACCCCGACCTGCCCACGCCCAAGCACATCGTCGACAAGCTCCTGGAGGCCTCCCAGAAGGCCTGCAACCATCGCTATAGCGCATCCAAGGGCATCAAGGGCCTGCGCCGGGCCATCGCCGACTGGTACCGCCGACGCTTCGACGTGGACCTGGACATGGACCAGGAGGTCGTGGTGACCATGGGCGCCAAGGAAGGCCTGTCGCACCTGGCGCTGGTCATGCTCTCGCCGGGCGACGTGGTCTTCGCGCCCGATCCGGCCTATCCCATCCATCCCTACGCCTCGATCATCGCCGGCGCCGACGTGCGGCGCGTGCCCATCGGCAAGGGCCGCAACTTCATCGAGGACCTCCAACTGGCCATGCGCCAGACCTGGCCCCAGCCCAAGCTGCTCATCATCAACTACCCGCACAACCCGACCACGGAGTGCGTGGACATAGCCTTCTTCCAGCGCATCGTGGACTTCGCCAAGGAGAACAAGCTCCTGGTCATCCACGACTTCGCCTACGGCGACTTCACCTTCGACGGCTACCAGGCGCCGAGCTTCCTGCAGGCCGTGGGCGCCAAGGACGTGGGCGTCGAGTTCTACTCCCTGACCAAGACCTACTCCATGGCCGGCTGGCGCGTGGGCTTCTGCTGCGGCAACCGCGACATGGTCCAGGCCCTCACGCGCATCAAGAGCTACCTCGATTACGGCATCTTCCAGCCCATCCAGATCGCGGCCTGCCACGCCCTCAACGGCCCGCAGGAGTGCGTCCAGGAGATCATGGACGTGCACCTCGACCGCCGCGACGCCCTGTGCGAGGGATTGGCCCGCGCCGGCTGGAACGTGCCCAAGCCCAAGGCGACCATGTTCGTGTGGGCCGAGATCCCGGACGAGTTCAAGAAGCTGGGCTCGGTGGAGTTCTCCAAGCTCCTGCTGCGCGAGGCCAAGGTGGCCGTGTCGCCGGGCCTGGGCTTCGGCCACTACGGCGACGACCACGTGCGCTTCGCCCTGGTGGAGAACCGCCACCGCATCAACCAGGCCGTGCGCGGAATCAAGCACGTGCTCGGCGGATAGAGCGTTTGCTTTTGAAAATGCTCCGCAAGCCATGCGTCGGCATGGCCTGCCGCCGCACAGGCGGCGGCGCAATCCACTTGCGCCGTCAACGCCGGAGCGAGCGTCTTAAAATCAATCTGTTCTAGGGGGCCAGCGTGAACGACGTCATCCGCCTGGGGCTGGCCGGCTTCGGCACGGTCGGCTCCGGAGTCGCCAGGGTCATTTCCGAGAACGGCGAGCTTATCCGCCGCCGCACGGGCAAACGGCTGCACGTCAAGACCGTGCTCGTGCGCAACCCGGACAAGGCCCGCGGCTTCGCCCCCGGCCCGGAGACGGCGTTCACCACCGACCCCTCCCGGCTGTGGGGCGATCCCGAAATCGACATCGTGATCGAGCTCATGGGCGGCACGTCCACGGCCTACGAGGTCATCGAGAACTCGCTGAAGAACGGCAAGCACGTGATCACGGCCAACAAGGCCCTGCTCGCCGAACGCGGCCGGCCGCTCTTCCGGCTGGCCGGCGAGAAGAACCTGGGCCTGTACTACGAGGCGAGCGTGGCCGGCGGCATCCCCATCGTGCAGACCCTCAAGGAGTCCCTGGCCGCCAACCGCATCGAGAAGCTCGTGGGCATCCTGAACGGCACGGCCAACTACGTGCTCTCGGAAATGACCACGAACCACCTGGAGTTCGGCACGGCTCTGGAACAGGCCAAGCTCCTGGGCTACGCCGAGGCCGATCCGACCCTGGACATCGAGGGCATCGACGCGGCGCACAAGCTCATTGTGCTCATCCGCCTGGCCTACGGCGCGCACTACCCCTTCGAGCGGCTGCCCGTCACGGGCATCACCAGCGTGACGAGCGAGGACATCCGCTTCGCCTACGAGTTCGGCTACCGCATCAAGCTCATCGGCCAGGCGCGCGAGGTGGACGGCAAGATCGAGGCCGGCGTGTTCCCGGCCCTGGTCAAGTACACCTACCTGCTGGCGCGCGTGGGCGGCAACTACAACGCCGTGCGCGTGGAGGCCAACGCGGCCGGCCCGCTCATGCTTTCGGGCCAGGGCGCCGGCGCCCTGCCCACGGCCAGCGCCGTGCTCGCGGACATCCTGGTCCTGGTCAAGTGCAAGGGAGTCCCCGACAACACCGGCTTCACCGAGAAGATTCTGCCCGATGCGGACATCCTCGACCCGGACCTGGCCGTGGCCGAGCACTACTTCCGCTTCACCGTGGCCGACCGGCCGGGCGTCATGGCCGCCATCGCCGGGGTCATGGGCGAGCTGAACATCTCCATCGCCCAGGCCGTGCAGAAGGGCGACGCCTCGGGCCGTAGCGTGCCCATCGTCTTCCTGACCCACGGCGCGCGCACCCGCGACGTGAACGAGGCAGTGCGGCGCATCGACGCCCAGGACTTCATCATGGCCCCCACGGTGCACTTCCGCATACTCTGAAGAGCCTTCCACACATAAGCCGGGAGCGGGAGCGCTTGCTCCCGCCTCTTCATCGGCGGCTCGCTCCGCCATACGTCCACCGCGCTCCCGCCGCCTGAACTGCCGGGCGGATTTCAGGGCCGGGCGTCCACTCGCGCGTGGCGGACTCCAAGAAAAATGGCCTGTCGCGAATCTTGAGCTGAATCACCTGGGGCCTTCCCGCGGAGACGGTCTCGACGCGCAAAAATAGAAGCCCTCCGGCCGCTTTTTGCACAGATGCGCGTCCGCCGCGCCCCCAGGGGATTCACTATGCGGGAAATACGAGACCTGGCACAAGGCTTGCTAATCCCGCGACGAATCTCGCGGGCATTCCAGTCTTGGCAGGAAAGGGGATTTCGGTCATGGAACGGTTCATGGTTCTGTTCATCTCTGTCCTCCTTTTCATGCTGACGGGCATCGCCTTCAGTGGCGCCGCCAGCCAGCAGGCGACCGCGAAGGTCCACGCTGCGCAGACGTCGGGATACTGAACACGCCGGCCGCGGCCACTCGCCGCGACGGGTCGCACCCCGCAAGCGCGGCCCCACCGTTTCCGGCAGACCCGCCGGGCTTTGAACAACCACGCGGACACCGAGAGCACACGATGCGCAACAACCTACGAATCATCATCATTGCCCTGGGCCTGATACTGGCCACGGCGGCATACGCCAATTCCCAGACAGGCTACTACGTCTCCGACACCTTTGAGATCACCCTGCGCTCCGGACCGACCCTGCAGCACAAGATCCTGCGCATGGTGCCTACGGGCTCCAAGCTGGAGCTTCTCGAAAACCAGGGAGAGTGGGCCAAGGTCAAATGGAACGAGACCGAGGGCTACGTCCAGACCCGCTTCGTCACCACGGATCTGCCCAAGGAGCTCGTCATCAGGACCTTGCAGAGGCGCACGGAGCAGCTTGAGCAGAAGACGTCCCAGGCCACGGACCAGTCCGGCAAGCTGGGAACCGAGAACAAGGAGCTCAAGGCCGCCCTGGAGCAGACCTCCAGCGAGCTGGCCCGCATCCAGCAGGAGTATGCGAGCCTGCGCTCCGACGCCGCGGGCGTGTTCGAACTGAAGAAGAACTACGAGGATACCCGCGCCAAGCTTGAGGCCATGTCCTCCGAGGCCGAGCAGCTCAAGGCCGTGAACAAGGAGCTGCGCTCGGACGCCACTTTGCGCTGGTTCACGGCCGGCGCCGGCATCGTGGTCTTCTCCTGGCTCGTGGGCTTCATCCTCGGCCGTAGCGGGCGCAAGCGCAAATCCATGCTCTACGGCTAACCCACTAAGGCGACTGAAATTTGACAGGCCCCTGGAGGATATCCTCCAGGGGCTTCCGCTTTCCTTCCCGTGCGGCCGCTACCCGATCGCCCTCCAGACGAGCAGCCCGGCCAGAAGCCAAACCAGGATCACGAACGCCACGCCGAGCCTGCTCACGGGCTTGTCCGCGTGACGGGCCTGCCACTCGGCCGCCCGCTCCCGGCACTCGGCCATGACCTCGGCCGGGATGAGCTTGAGCGCCAGCCAGATGCCAGCGGGCACGATGAGCAGGTCATCCAGGTAGCCGAGCACCGGGATGAAGTCCGGGATGAGGTCGATGGGGCTCAGGGCGTAGGCCGCCACGAGACCGGCCAGGAGCTTGGCCGGCAGCGGCGTGCGCGGATGGCGCGCGGCCAGCCAAAGGGCCAGGGTCTCGCGCACGAGGCTGGCGGCGAAGCGGCGCAGCTTTTCCTTCATGGCGCCTCCGAGAAATACAGGCCGCAGGCGATTGTGCGCCGAGGTCCGCCATACTCCCCGGCCGCACCGAAGTCCACTCCCCAAAGCTAGGCTTCGTGCTATGCTCGGCCCCGGCCACGCCAGCAAGGAGGTTGCCCATGGCCAGCACGACGCGCCCGGCCTTCAGCCTGCCCGCCCTGCCCTTGGAGGACTGGGAGGCGACCTACGACACCCTGCATTTGTGGCTGCAGATCGTGGGCAAGGTGCGCCTTGCCCTGCACCCCAAGCTCAACCACTGGTGGCACGCATCCTTTTACGTGACCCAGCGCGGCCTGAGCACCCACCCAATTCCCCTTGGCGCGGGCAAGATCGAGATCGAGTTCGACTTCCTGCGCCATGAGCTGCGCCTGGACGCGGGCGCGGCTGGAGCCAGGGCCGTGCCCCTGTGCGACGGACTGTCCGTGGCCGCGTTCCACAAGGAGTTCTTCGCGCGCCTGGCCGAACTGGGCGTTCGCGGCGTGCCCTTCCTGAACAAGCCGTACGACATTCCGGGCATCAGCACGACGCCCTTTGACAGGGACACGGAGCACGCGAGCTACGACCCGAGCCAGGCGACCCGTTTCCACGAGACGCTCATGGCCGTGGACAATATCTTCCAGGAGTTCCGGGCGCGCTTCACGGGCAAGTCCACGCCGCCGCACTACTTCTGGCACCACATGGATCTGGCCGTGACGCGCTTCTCGGGCCGGCGCGCGCCCGAGAAGCCGGGCGCGAACAGCGTGGAGCGCGAGGCCTACTCGCACGAGGTCATCAGCTGCGGCTGGTGGCCCGGCGACAAGCAGGTGCGCGCGCCGGCATTCTACGGCTATGCCGCGCCCATGCCGGATGGGTTTTTGGAGCAGCCGCTGCGGCCCGGCGCGGCGCGCTGGTCGCCCGAGCTGGGTTATGCAGTGCTCATGCACGACGACGCCCGAGCCCAGCCCGACCCAAGGCAGGCCGTGCTCGACTTCCTGGAGAGCGTCTACCTGGCCGGGGCCCGGCTGGCCGACTGGGACATCGAGGGCTGGAAGCGCTCCTGAGCCGCCATGACTGACGGATCACGGTGGCCGCGCAGTGTCTTTCACGCCTGGCCGGCCTTGCGCATCTCCGCCAAGTGCCAACGCACGGTTTCGCGCACCGTGTCGATCAGGGGCCGGACCTGGTAGCGGCCCAGCTCCATCCAGGTGCGCCGGCCGTCGAAGGCCATGGAGCGGCCGCACAGCCGCACGCCCGTGACCGATGACAGGGGCGGACGGCCCGTGAGCTTGCCCCAGGCCTCCTCCACGTGGCTGAAGGCCAGGGCCACGTTGTAGGGCACGCGCATGGACGGTGGGGTGCGGCCCGTCTCGGCCGCGACCATGGCCAGCAGGTCCTTCACGCTCAGGTCGTGGCCGGCGAGGATGTAGCGCCGGCCCGGTATCCCGCGCTCGGCGGCGAGCACATGGCCCATGGCCGCGTCGCGCACATCCACGAAGTTGAGCGCGCAGTCGATGTAGCCCTTGATCTTGCCTTGCAGGAAGTTGCGCACCATGCGGCCCGGCGGGGTCAAATTGCGGTCGCCGGGCCCAAGCGGCATGGTCGGGTTGACGACCACGGCGTTGAAGCCCTCGGCCGCGAACCTGAAGACCGCCTTCTCGCCCAGGTACTTGGACAGGCAATACGGCCCGAGCTGGTCCTCGGCGCTCACGCGCACGTCTTCCGTGATTGGCCCCTTGTGGCCGCGCGGCGTGAGGATTGACTCGGTGGAGGTGTACACGAGCTGGCGCACGCCGGAGCGGCGCACGGCGGCGATGACGTTCTCCGTGCCCTGGCGGTTGATCTGGTCGAAGACCTCCGGGTCGCGGATCCAGAGCATGGGGTTGGCCGCCAGGTGGAAGACGCGCTCGCAGCCCTGGATGGCGCGGAGCACGGCCTCGGAGTCGCGGATGTCGCCCAGCACGACCTCCTGGGGCGGCCGCAAGCCCTCGGGCCAGGGCTTGATGTCCAGGACGCGCACCGTCCTGCCCGCCGCCAGGAGCAGATCCACGAGATGGCTGCCGATGAAGCCGCTGCCGCCGATGACGAGGTCCATGTCTTACTCCGGTCTGTTAGAGCAGATCAACTTTAAGACGCCTCACTCGTCGCTTACGGCCGGCAAGGCCGGCCTACTCCGCGTGGGCGGCAAGCCATGCCCGAGCATGGCTTGCAGAGCATTTTCACAGTGAAAATGCTCTATTTCCTGATCTTGGACACCAGGCCGGGAGCCAGGGTCAGCACCGCCGGCAGGACCATGAGCGCGACCGCGAGCATGAGCGTGATGGAAATGGTCAAAAGCACGCCCATGCCGGCCATGCCGTCGTGGGATGAGAAGGCCAGGCTCACGAAGCTTACCACCGTGGTCAGCGCGCTGAAGAGCACGCCGCGCGCCGTGCCCGTTTCCAGAAGCTCCGCCGGCGTCTCGCTCCCGATGCGGTAGCGGTGCACGAGATGGATGGAGTAATCCACGCCAATGCCCAGGATGAGCGGGACCACGATGATGTTGGCGAAGTTGAAGGGGATGCCCAGGGCCACCGTGGTTCCTAGGAAGTAAAGAGTGGCCAGCACAAGCGGCATGAGCATGACGGCCGTTTCGCGCACGTTGCGCAGGATCAGGAGCAGCAACAGGCCAATGAACGACACGGCCATGAGCGACGCTTGCAGGAAAGCCCGCGAGATGGTCTGGCCCGATTCGAGCACGGCCACGGGCGAGCCCGTGACATCGGGCTGCACCGAGCGCACAGCGTTCACGAAGCGGGCCTGATTCTCCGGAACGGAGAGGTCCTCGGACGGGAAGGCCTGCACGAGATGGACGCCGCTGGGCGAGACATACTGCTCCACGAGCTGGGGCGGCAGGTCCCGCAGGCCGAAGGGCTTGGCTAGGCGCATGTCGCGCAGGCTGTCCAGGAGCGCGGCCATGGGGCGCAGCATGGCCTGCTCCAGGGTGCGCAGAACTTCCGGCCCGGACTCCTGGCCAGCTTCTGGGCCGGCATCGGACCCGGCTAGGCGCGCGGAGAGACGCCGCACTCCGGCCAGCAGCGCCGCGGCCTCAGGCTGGTCCCGGCCGGGCCCGGCCACATAGGCTTCCAGGGCCAGGCCGAAGGACGCCACGGCCTCGCGGCACTCGACGAAGCCGCACTGGCGGATCGCGATTGGTTCGGACGCTGGCGGCAGGGGCGGCAGGATGAACTCCAAGTCCTCCATGGCCACAAGCTTGTCTTCCACGTCGGCCGGCAGGAACGAACCGATGTACACCACGCGGGCCACCTCGGGCAGCTCGGCCAGCCTGGCGGCCTCATGGGCGGCCTCCTCCCGGCTGGCCGCCAGGAGGGAAATGTTCCAGGGCGAATTCGTGCCCGTGCGGAACAGATCGCGGGCCGTGGCCACGGATTCGGCGTCCTGGTCGGAGAGGTTCAGGGGATTGGCGTCGAAATGCACGCCGGGCAGCAGCGCCAGGCTGGCCAGGGCCAGCGCCGCCGCAGCGCCGACCACCAGCCTGGGCCTGCGCGCCGGAAAGCGTGACACGGCCCGGCCCAAGCTCAGGCTCCGTCCGAAGGCCAGGTCCGGAGGCATGAGCGCCAGCATGGCCGGCAGGATCGTCAGGGTCGTCGCGAGGATTATGAGCATGCTCGTGCCCGAGATGAGCCCAAGCTCCGATGCGCCGATGTAGGCCGTGGGCACGAAGGAGTAGAAGCCGATGGCCGTGGTCGCCGAGCACATCAGGAGCGCTTTGCCCGTGGTGGCGGCCGCCCCTGCCAGGGCCTGTCTCTGGCCCGCGCCCCTGTGGAGATGTTCGCGGTAGCCCAGGCTGAACTGGATGGCGTAATCGATGCCCAGACCCACGTAGAGCACGATGAAGGTCACGGAGATGAGATTGAGCCGGCCGATGGCCAACATGGCGAAGCCCAGGGTATACACCAGCCCGGCTATGAGAGTGGTCAGGCTGGCCAGGACAAGGCGCCAGGAAGCCAAGCCGATGTAGAGCAGCACGGCCACCGCGACGAAGGATCCGACGAAGCCGAGACCCACGCTGCTCTCCACGCTGCGCAGGTCGTCGCTCTTGATGGCCACGTTGCCCGTCAGGCGCACGCGCACGCCGGGCACGTCCCGCTCGACCTCCCGCGCCGCGGCGCGCACGGACTCCATGGCCTCGCGTCCCGGATTGAGCCGCCCGTAATCCAGCCTGGGCCGGATGACCACGAATTCCCGCGCCGTTTCGCCCCCTTCCCCGCCGCGCATGAGATCCTGCCAGGACAGGTATTCGAGCTTGCCCTCCAAGGCCGCCCCGATGGTCTTGTCCATGGCCGCGAAGAGCCGGGGCAGGGTCTGCTCGTCCTCGATCTGCTCGCCGCCCTCGCGCAGGAAGTCGCCCAGGGTCGTGAGCAGCGAGGGCAGGCTCAGGTCCTTGGCCAGGGGCGCCAGGAAGGGCTGCACGCGGGCCAGGTTGTCCACGGTCTCCTCGACCTGCTCCAGGTCGCGCAGGAGGATGCCGTTGCGCCGGAAGAACTCGTCCGCGCCCGGCGCGAAGACCGAGGCTATTCCAGCCTCGGGCGGCAAATCGCGCAGCTTGGCGGCCAGGCGAATCTGGAGCGTGCGGGCCATTTCCGGCGCGGCGGACTCGACCACGGCCACGATGGTCTCGCGCTGGCCCGGAAAGGCTTGGTCCTGCCTCTTGCGCGCCTGCCGGAAGGGCAGCTCCTCCGAGACCATCTCGGTCATATCCGTGTTGATGGCGAAGTGGCCGACCGTGTACCAGGCCAGGAAGCCCGCCAGGGCCAGGCCGAGCAGGAGCGTCAGCCCCGGACGCCTCACGACGGCCTCGATGATCCGGCGGGGCAGGCGGGCGATCGTGTCACGGATGCTGCGCAGGAACATGCCGTCTCCGAGTTTGCTTGCCAGAGCAGCTTGCAGATGCCTGGGAAGGGCTCTAATCCCGCCGTCCGGCGGTAAGCTCGTCCCGTCCGTTCGCGGCCTGCCCATGGCCCTGCGTGGCCTTGTCCGTTCCGGGCTCGCGGCCAAGCCAGCCCCGGCCTTCGAGCCACAGCCACACGGCCAGTCCGGGCAGGCCGAGGATGATCTCCCGTGCGCGCTTGATCAGCGCCAGGGCCAGGGCAACCTCGGGCGTGATGCCCATCAGGCGGCCCAAAAGAAGGATGGAGCCCTCGCGCACGCCCAGGCCGCCGGGGATCATGAAGGCGGCGCTGGTGGCGGCCGTGCTCAGGGCCTCGATGACCAGCGCATCCCACAGGCTGGCCCGCACGCCGAGGAAATGCAAGGCGAGCCAGCTTTCTCCGCTCTTGGCCAGCCAGGACAGGAGCCTGAGCCCGGTGGAGGCGGCCAGCCTGCCCCGATCCGCGTAGATGGCCCGGATGCGCGCGTCCATGGCCTTGGCGCCGCCCAGGAGGCCGGACAGGCGGCGTCCTCCGGCCAAGCCCTGGAGCAGTCTGGCTCCGGCCGTGAACATGCCCGCCCGCTGGGCGAGCACGAAGCCGGCCAGGAGCAGGGCCCCCAAGGCCAGGCCGCCCCAGAAGCGCAGGCGGTCTCCACTGCCCGACAGGTACGGCAGCGTAAGCAGAAGGCCCATCAGGGCGAAAGCGAACTGGGTCAGCACGCTCACGGTCACATCCACGGTGACCGAGGCCCCGCTCTCGGCAGGCTCCAGAGGCGCATGGCTCCAACGGCCCGTGACAAGCCTGGCGCGGGCGACGTGGCCGCCGACCTGGGCCGCGGGCAGCAGAGTGTTGATCGATTCGGCCACCCAGCGCGCCACGAGAAGCCCGCCCAGGCCCGGCCCCCTGCCCCGGGGCATGAGCAAGGCCCAGCCGAAGGTATCCATGGTCAAGGGCAGGAGATGGTAGGCCGCGACCCACAGGATGGACCAGCCGGCCACGGCCAGGGCGGCCATGATGCCGGCGGGACCGTGGCGCAGCACCAGGGCGAGCAGCAAGGCCAGCCCGGCGGTCATGGCCAGAAGCGCGGTTCTTCGCATGATCAAGCCTTGATCCCTCCCGTGCGCGCGGCTTGCCATCCGTCTCCATACACTCCCGCAAGGTCTTTGACAAATCCTGGCCGGAAAAAAGCATGTCCGTCACTGCGGGCCAACATGTGAAAATGGTTGGCTCCGGCCCAAGGGCTGGCCTATAGTCCAGGATGATCCGAGGACTGCCGACCGGCCAGGACCGGCGGAGCAAACCGCCAGGGAGATCGATCATGCGCAACAGATTCGGGGTCTGCCTGCTCCTCGCGCCGCTCATGGCCGTCCTCTGTCTCGCCTCGTCTTCCCAGGCGGCCCAATCGGCGGCGCGCGACCCGGCCGAAACCATCGAGCGCTTCAACAAGACCTTGCTGGAGGCCATGCGCGGCGGCCAGCCCCTGGGCTACGAAGGACGCTACAAGCTTCTGCGGCCGGTCATCGACGACATCTTCGCCGACCGCTACATGGCCAGGTTCGCCGCCGGCAGGTTCTGGCGAGGCTTCAGCGACGAGCAGAAGCGCCAGTACGCCGAGGCCTACCTGGACTGGTCCGTGTCGGCCTATGCCGAGCGCTTCGACAGCTACAACGGCCAGCGCTTCTCCATCCGCTCCGTGGACATCGAAGGCGACCGGGCCACGGTGGTCAGCATCCTGACCAAGGCCGATGGCGGCACGGTGGACTTCGACTACAAGCTGCGCGCCCAGGATGGGATGTGGCTCGTGGTGGACATCGTCGTGCGCGGCGTCAGCCAACTGGCCATGACGCGCTCGCAATTCACGTCCATCCTGGACAGGGAAGGCTTCCAGGCGCTCATGACCCGTCTTGAGCAGAAGATGGAGGTCTACTCCGAGGAGCTGTCCTCCTGACACGCAATGGGCCACGGCCCGGCAACGGGCGTATAAATCATGCCGGCCGCATTGCTCCGGTCAAACGATTCTGGCACTCTCTATGGCTTGATGGGAAACTGCCCCGCACGTGCGGGCTCACGGCGAGAATCGCAAAAGGAAGGTTGCGATGGATATGCTCGACAAAAAGGATGCAGCCTCGGCCCCCGCGCGCAGCCTGCTCTGGCACCCGGCCCTGCGCGAGGCTCCGGCCGCCGGCGTGCCGGCGCCGGCCAACCGCCTGGACGCGGCCCTCGGAGCCGCCCTTGGCCGGCTGCTGAACCTGCAAAGCGACCAGGGCTATTGGGTCTTCGACCTGGAGGCGGATGCGACCATCCCTTCGGAATACGTCATGCTCCAGCGCTTCCTGGGACGGGAAATGCGCCCGGAGCTCAAGGACAAGATCGGCCGCTATCTGCGGGCCAGGCAGTTGGATGACGGCGGCTGGCCCCTGTACACCGAAGGCCCGGCCAACCTGAGCTGCACGGTCAAGGCCTACTTCGCCCTCAAGCTCCTGGGCGACACGCCCCACGCGCCGCACATGGCCCGCGCCCGGCAGAAGGTCCTGGAGATGGGCGGCGCCGAGAAGGTCAACATCTTCACGCGCATAACCCTGGCGATCTTCGGCCAGATCCCCTGGCGCGCGGCGCCGTGCATGCCCATCGAGATCACCATGCTTCCGGAGTGGTTCTTCTTCCACCTGCGCAAGGTCTCCTACTGGTCGCGCACGGTGGTCGTGCCGCTGCTCATCCTCTACGCCCGGAGGCCCGTGCTGGGCCTTGCGCCCAACGAAGGAGTGCGCGAGCTGTTCATCCAGGACCCGGAAAGCCTGCGCAACCTGGACGAGTTCCAGGCCGGCAACGGCCGCAAGAACCTGTTCATCCTCCTGGACCGCATCCTCAAGTGCGCCGAGGGCTGCATGCCCGTGGGCATCCGCGACGAGGCCGTGCGCCGCGCCGAGCGCTGGACGGTCGAGCGCATGAGCGGCGAGGGCGGCATCGGGGCCATCTTCCCGGCCATGGCCAACGCGGTCATGGCCTTGCGCGTGCTCGGCTACGCGGACAGCCACCCGGCCATGGTACGCGGCGTCAAGGCCCTGGACGACCTGCTCGTGGAGAAGGAGCGCGAGGCCTTCTGCCAGCCCTGCGTCTCGCCCATCTGGGATTCGTGCCTGAGCCTGTCGGCTTCCCTGGAAGCCGGCGCACGGCACGACAGCGCGGCCATGCGGGCCTGCGTGGACTGGCTCTTCTCCAAACAGGTCTTCTCCTGGGGAGACTGGGCCCTGAACAGCCCGGAGCTCAAGCCCGGAGCCTGGGCCTTCCAGTTCGAGAACGACTTCTACCCGGACGTGGACGATACATCCATGGTGCTCATGGCGCTCCTGCGCGCCGGGGCCCTGGACGACCCGCGCCACCAGGAGCGCATCGGCACGGCCGTCAACTGGATTCTGGGCCTGCAAAGCTCGGACGGAGGCTGGGCGGCTTTCGACGTGGACAACAACAAGCTCTATCTGAACGACATACCCTTCGCGGACCATGGGGCCCTGCTCGACCCGAGCACGGCGGACCTCACGGGCCGCTGCCTGGAGCTGCTGGGCATGCTCGGCTTCGACCGCTCCTTCGGACCCGTGGCGCGGGGCATCGAATTCCTGCGCAAGGAGCAGGAGGCCGACGGCTCCTGGTACGGCCGCTGGGGCGTGAACTACATCTACGGAACATGGTCCGTGCTCATGGGCCTGCGCCAGGTGCGCGAGGACATGCGCGCGCCCTATGTCCGCCGGGCGGTGCGCTGGCTGCTGGACCACCAGAACGGCGACGGGGGCTGGGGCGAGAGCTGCTACACGTACTTCGAGCCGAGCCTGGGCGGCCGGGGACGGAGCACGCCGTCCCAGACGGCCTGGGCGCTGCTGGGGCTCATGGCCGCGGGCGAGGCCGGCTCCGAGGCCGTGCGTCGAGGCATCGCCCATCTCCTGGAACGCCAGCAGCCCGACGGGAGCTGGGAAGAGCGGCTGTTCACGGGCACCGGCTTCCCGCGCGTGTTCTACCTGCTCTATCACGGCTATGGGCAGTACTTCCCACTGTGGACCCTGGGCGCCTACCGCAGGCTGATCCGGGACGGCCGCATGCGCCAGGACGAGGTCAGGCTGGCCAACCCGGACAAGCTGCCCTTCACGGTCGTGCCGCGCAGCGCATGAGCACCGGAATCCCTCAGACCCGGCATCACGCGACCGCGATGCTGGGCCTCGTCACTGCCATCAGCCTGGAGCGGGGCTGCCTGCCGCGCGCTTGCCGCTGGCGGGCGGTGGCCGACCCGTCAGGCCTGCCCCTGCGCGCGGCCGGCCTGAACGGCGTCGAGCTGCTCTGCGCGGTCTCCGGGCCTGGCATGGAGGCCGCGCGCGCCGCCGCCGAGGCCCTCGTACGCCGGGGAGCGCGGGCCCTGCTCTGCATCGGGGTCTCCGGCGGCCTGGCGCCCGGACTGTCCGCGGGCGACCTCGTGCTCGCCGAGGCAGTGCTCGCGAGCGGCTTCCCTGGCCTGCGCATTCCCGCCTCGCCCGCATGGACCAGACAAGCCCTGGCCGCCTTGCAGGCGTCGATGCCCTTGGCCGGGCCGCGCCCCAGGATCGTGCCCGGCCAGGTGCTCAGCCTTCACCGTCCAGCCCTTGGCGCGGCGCGCAAGGAAGATCTCTGGCGCCGTACCCATGCCCTGATCGCGGACCTGGAGAGCGCGGGCGTGGCCATGGCCGCCGTCGAGGCCGGCGTGCCCCTGCTCGTGCTGCGCGCCGTGTGCGACCCGCCCGAGCGCGATCTTCCGCCAGAACTCCCGCGCCTGCTCGACGAGCGGGGCCGGGTCCGGCCCAGGCGGCTTCTGTGGAGCCTCGCCCGCAAGCCGGCCCTCGTGACCGGCCTCCTGGCATCGCGGCGCGAATTCTCGGCGGCCCTGGCCTCCCTGCGCCGGGCAATGGATGCCCTGGCCCAGGCCGGGGCCTTGAGGCCGCCGGCCGGCTAAAGCACCTTGCGATTCAACCGAGAGAGGGCGCTGCCCTCTCTCGGTTCTTGCGAGAACCGCCCTAGCCCGCTCTGGCTTCAACCGGCTGGCGGCTGGAACGCCAGGCCTTGAGCGGCCGGTGCGCGGCGTCAGCCACGGCCGTGGGCTCGTAGCCGCAGTGCACCATGCAATTCCCGCAGCGCGGATCGTGGCCGCGCCCATAGCGATCCCAGTCGGTTTCCTCCATGAGCTCGCGATAGGTGGAGACATGGCCGTCCTCCAGCAGGTAGCAGGGCCTCTGCCAGCCGAGCACGCTACGCGCCGGCGTGCCCCACGGCGAGCAGGGGTAGTCCTCCAGACCCGCAAGGAAGTCCAGGTACAGGCTCGAATGGTTGAAACGCCAGCCCCGCCCCCGCCCCAGGCTGAAGATGGCCCGGAACAGGTCCACCGTGTCCTGGCGGGACATGAATCCGCCCTGGTCCGTGGCGGCCTCGTAGCTGAAGGCCGCGGACACGGTCATACCCTCCACGCCCAGGGCCATGAGCGTGTCGAAGAGCGCCGCCGCGTCCTCGGGCGACTGGCCCTTGAAAAAGGTCGTGTTCGTGGTCACGCGGAACCCCCGGCCAAGGGCCTCGCGCACGGCCGACACGGCCCTGTCGAAGGCCCCGGCCTTGCAAACCTGCGTGTCGTGGCGCTCGCGCAGGCCGTCCAGGTGCACGTTGAAGCTCAGATACGGCGTGGGCTGGAACTCATCCAGGCGCGCGGCGAGAAGCTGGGCGTTGGTGCACAGGTAGATGAAGCGCCTCTGCCCGGCGAGGCCCTCCACGACGCCTGGGATGTCCGGGTGCAGGAGCGGCTCGCCGCCAGGGATGGAGACCACGGGCGCTCCACACTCCTCGGCCGCGGCCAGGCATTCATCCTTGGAGAGCTGGCGTTCCAAGATCTCGCGCGGGTAGGTGACCTTGCCGCAGCCCTTGCAGCGCAGATTGCAGCGGAAGAGCGGTTCGAGCATGAGCACGAGCGGGAAGCGCCGCTTGCCGGACAACCTCTGCTTGAGGATGTATGTGCCGATGCGCGCGGCCTGGATGGCGGGAATGCCCACGGTATGTCCTTCCGGTTGCAGGTGTGAGGGCCCCAGACTGGCCAATCTAGCGCGAGGCGGCGGATGGTTCAAGCCCAGGCCGGAATTATCGGATTAGATGGTGGCCGGTTGCCTAGGTGGCGGGCGATGTTATAGGTGTTCTTCCGTGGGCAGGCGCGCACGCCGGGCTGTCCGGAGCAGGCCCGACGCCACGAGGAGGGGCAGGAATGATCGTCATACGCGCGGAGACCGCCGGATTCTGCATGGGCGTGGAGCTGGCCCTGAAGAAGCTCGATTCGCTCCTGGAGGAGCGGGGCGGCGAGGGGCCGATCTACATTCTCGGGCCAATCATCCACAATCCGCAGGTGCTGTCCGAGTACGCGGCACGGGGCGTCATCACGGCCTCCACGCCCGAGGAGATCCCGGCCGGGGCCTCGGTGGTCATACGGGCCCACGGCGTGCCCAAGGAGATCGAGGAACGGCTGCGCGGCCGGGGCGTGTCCATCGTCGACGCCACCTGCCCCAAGGTAAAGAAGGCCCAGGTCCTCATCGCCCGGCGCACGGCCGAGGGCCGCCGGCTCCTGCTCTACGGCGAGGAGTGCCATCCCGAGGTCAAGGGCTTGCTGAGCTACGCGGCGGCGGGCGCGCACGTGTTCGACAACCGGGAATCGCTCTTCGGGCTGCTGTCCAGGGACGAGAAGTACTGCCTGGCCTCCCAGACCACCCAGGACCGGGCCAGCTTCGAGCAGATCAAGGACGAGCTGGGCGCTCTGCCGGAGCTGGACCTCGCGGTGCTCAACACCATCTGCGACGCGACCAAGCTGCGCCAGGACGAGGCCACGAGCATCGCCGACGAGGTGGACTTCATGGTCGTCGTGGGCGGCTTCAACAGCGGCAACACGCGCCGCCTGGTGCAGGTGGTGGCCAGCCGCATGATCCCCTGCCTGCACGTGGAGACGGTCGAGGGGCTGCCGCTGGCGGAGATATCGCGCTACGGCTGCGTGGGCCTCACGGCCGGGGCTTCCACGCCCAAGAAGATCATCGACGAGGTCGAGGCAAGCCTGAAGGACCTGTAGTCAGCAGGACCGGGCCGGAGCGCCGCCTTCTTCCTCGGGCCGGGGGCCAGCCTCCGCCGCGGTTCAGGCGGCCTGCGCCCGCGCGCCCTTGCTCCGCAATCCCCCAAACGCCTTCACCACCTGGATGACCAGAAACGGCGCGAAGCCGCCGGCCAGGATAAGCGTCCAGCCCGTGCGGCCTGGATCGCGCACCTTGAGGACAGCGGCCAGGGGCGGCACGAGCACGGCTGCCGCGAGAAGCGCCGCGCACAGTCCCAGCGCGGCCCAGACGAACGGGTTGCGCGTGACCTCGTTGCGGATGATGTGCGGCCCGGGATCGCGCATGTTGAAGGTGTGCAGCACGCGGGCCAGGGCCAGGGTCAGGAAGGATACGGTCACGGCCTTCTCGACGCCAAGCCCGTAGCGGTCCAGCGCCAGCCAGAAGACCGTGAGCACGACCACCGCGATGAGCAGGCCGTAGGCCACGGCCAAGCTCCAGTGCCTGCCGGTCACGAGCGCCTCGCCGGGCCTGCGCGGCGGCGCGTCCATGACCGAGGCGTCGCCCTTGCCCACGCCCAGGGCCAGAGCCGGGAACACGTCGAAGAGCATGTTGAGGAACAGGATCTGTAGCGGCAGGAGCGGCAGAGGCAGCCCGGCCAGGATGGCCGTGCCCACGATGGCGATGCCGCCGATGTTCCCCGACAGGAGATAGATGAGGAACTTGCGGATGTTGCCGAAGATACCCCTGCCCTGCTCCACCGCCGCGGCGATGGTCTGGAAGGAGTCGTCCTTGAGCACCATGTCCGCGGCCTCGCGGGCGACCTGCGTGCCGCGCAGGCCCATGGCCACCCCGATGTCGGCCTTCTTGAGCGCCGGGGCGTCGTTGACGCCGTCGCCCGTCATGGCCACCACTGCCCCGGCCTGTTGGTACAAGGCGATGAGGTTGAGCTTCTGCTCGGGCGTGACGCGCGAAAAGATGGTCGTCTCCAGGATCTTCTTGCGCTTGTCCTCGGACAGCTCGTCCGGGTCGCCAAGTTCCCGGCCCTCCACGGGCCGCTGGCCTTCCGTAAGGCCCAAGGTCTCGCCGATGCTCTTGGCGGTCATGGGGTGGTCGCCCGTGACCATGACCACCTTGATGCCCGCGCGGCGCAGGGTCCGGATGGTCTTGTCCACGCCCTTGCGCGGCGGGTCCAGGAGCCCGAACAGCCCGAGGAGGGTCAGCCCCGCGTAGGAGTCGCCCTCCTTGCCACTTTCGCGCTTCATGGCCGCGCCGAGCACGCGCAAGCCTTCCGAGGCCATGCGCGAGTTTTTCTCCCGCCAGCGCTCGCGCAGCTCGTCCGTAAGCTCCAGCTCGCCGTCCGGGCCGAGCACGCGCGCGCTCGCGGCCAGGACCGACTCGGGCGCGCCCTTGGCGGCCACGAGGAAACCGTCGCCCGTGCGATGCCAAGTGGCCATGACCTTGCGGTCCGGGTCGAAGGCGTCCTCGCGCACTTCGGGCTTGTCCTTCACGAGCGCCTCACGCTTCAGGCCAATGGCTTTGCCGGCCTGGAGCAACGCGATCTCAAGAGGATCGCCCACTCCGCCCGCCTCCTCGCCGCCGAGCCGGGCGTTGTTGCACAGCATGCCGACCTCGATCATGCGCCTGATCGCCGGCAGCTCGTCGGAATCGAACCGCCTGTCGCCCTCCCGGAAGCCCCCCTCCTCAAGGATCACCTCGGCGATATCGCCGCCCTTGCCCCGATCCACGGCCAGACGCTCCAGGCGCATGCGGTTCTCGGTGAGCGTGCCGGTCTTGTCCGTGAAGATGACGCTCGTGGAGCCCAGGGTCTCCACGGCCGAAAGGCGGTTGATGAGCGCGTTGCGCGCGTTCAGGCGCCACATGCCCCTGGCCAGGGCCACGGTCGCCACGATGGGCAGGCCTTCGGGAATGGCCGCCACGGCCAGGGCCACGGCCGTGGTGATGATGAGGTAGGGCTCCATGCCCACGATATAGCCATTGAAGATCACGATGGCGGCCACGGCGAGCACGACCCAGATCATGCGCTGGCCAAGGGCGTTGAGGCGCTTTTCGAGCGGCGTTTCCTCGCCCTTGGCCGCTTCGGCCAACTCGGAGATGCGGCCGAGCTCCGTGCGCACGCCGGTGGCCGTGACCACGGCCCTGCCGGTACCCACGGCCAGGGCCGTGCCCTTGTAGAGCATGCACGCGCGCTCGGCGAGCGGCGCGTCCTCCCCCACGGCTTCCACGCTTTTGGCCACGGGCACGGACTCGCCCGTCAGGGCCGACTCGTCCGCCTGCAACTGGTTCGACTCGACCACCCGCGCGTCGGCGGCGATGATGTCGCCGCTCTCCAGGACGAGGATGTCTCCAGGCGCCAGCTCCACGGCGGAGACCTCCTCGAGCCTGCCGTCGCGGAGCACCCTGGCCGTGGCGCCGCCGATGCGCCGTAAGGCCTCCATGGAGCGCGTCGCCTGCAACTCGGTGAAGAAGCCGATGAGCACGTTGATGGCCAGGGCCAGAAGGATGGCCACGACCTCCGGCGTTTCGCCGAATATGTGCGAGACCACCGCGGCCACGGCCAGCAGAGCGACTATGAGGTTCTTGACCTGGGCGAGCAGGATGTCCCATATGGAGCGCTTGCGCCGCTCGGCCAGGCGGTTCTCTCCCCAGCGCTCCAGCCGGGGGCCGACGCCGCCCTTGGCGAGCCCCTTGTCCGCATCGACTCCCAGCTCCCGCAGGACTTCGCTCGCGGGTCCGGCCCACGGCTGCCTGACTGCCTCCGCGTCGTTTCCAGCCCCCCGCCCGAGCGGCTTGTCCGTCATGCGCTCCTCTCATGCTTCATGAATCTCACGCCCATACGTCCCGCATAGCACACTTTAGCCCATGATCCAACGCGCGATCAGCGGCTCGTCCGAGGCTGGAGCGTCTGTTGACAGGAGTGCGATCCGGACTTAGTAGCCTACAGCCCCTCCATACAGAGCCCGGCCAAGGCCTCAAAGCCGGGAAGAGCAGGACACCATGGCCCGTTTCAATCCCGGCGACCGGGACGTGGCCTACGCCGGCCACGAGATGAAACGCTCCCGCAAGCGCATGCTTCAGGGCGCCTTGCTGGGCCTCGGCGCGCCCGTGGGCTGGATACTGCTCTCCACGCTGGCCGGCCTGACCAGGCATGCCGACTCCACCTACCGATTGCCGCTCCTGGCCTACATGCTCGTGGGCAGCATGCTCTCCTTCGGTCTTTTCGGCTGGTACGCCGGACGCAAGGAGGATCGCCTGGCCAGGCTCTCGTTCATCGATCACCTGACCAGGGCCTACAATACCCGCTTTTTTCACCAGGCCCTGGCCCGTGAGTTCGCCAACTACACACGCTACGGCCTGCCCTTGTCTCTGGTGCTTCTGGACCTGGATCACTTCAAACGCATCAACGACACCTACGGCCACCAGGCCGGGGACGTGGTGCTGGCCGAGGTGGCCGAGACCATCCGCGGCATGGTGCGCGCGGGCGACACCGTGGCCCGCGTGGGCGGGGAGGAGTTCGCCATCATCATGCCCGGCACCGTCTGCGACAACGCCCTGGCCGTTGCCGAGCGCATCCGCGAGGCGGTCCGCGAGCGGCGGATACAGACGCCTGACGGCGTCATCTTGAAAGTGCGGGCCTCCCTGGGCGTGGCCGGCACGGACAAGCTCCTGCCGACCTCGGCCACGGACCTCTTCGCCCGCGTGGACCGTGCCCTGTACCGGGCCAAGGCCCTGGGCCGCGATCGAACCATGGTCGCCGGCGAGCACGACCCCAGATGGCACATTGCCTACCCGTCGGCCTCGCCGGATGGAGGCTCCACGAAATCGTAGGGGGCCGCCGTGTTGCACGAGGAGGAAGCGGCCTTCGCCGTCGCCCACGTTGCGCGCGCCGTGCAAAAGCCCCGGACCCACTTCCGCGTTCGCCCCGCAGGCCAGCCTCAGCGGCTCCCGGCCCTCGATCCTGGGCGACGGGAGACCGGGCGAGGATAGGAAGGCCGCATGCGCTCCTGCCCGTTCCCGTGGGACGTATTGGCCGGCTAGATCTCGAAACGCTGGGCGCTGATGATGGAGATGGGGTCCACGGGTACGTCGTCGTGGCCCTGGTAGTGGCGCGTGCGCTTCTTGACGATCTTCTGCGCCACGTCCATGCCCTCGGCCACCTGACCGAAGACCGCGTAGCCGAAATCGGCGTCCGCTTCGCCCTTGTGGTCCAGGGAGGCATTGTCCACCACGTTGATGAAGAACTGGGCCGTGGCCGAGTCCTTGCCCTTGGCTCTGGCCATGGCCACCGTGCCGACCTTGTTGAGCAGGCCGTTTTTCGCCTCGTTGACGATGGGCTCGCGCGTGGGCTTCTGCTTCATGTTCATGGTGAAGCCGCCGCCCTGGATCATGAAGCTCTTGATGACCCTGTGGAAGATGGTGTCGTCGTAGTGTCCCTCGTCCACGTAGCGCAGAAAGTTCTCCACGCTGACCGGGGCCTTGTCGGCGAACAGCTCGATGAGAATGTCGCCCTCGCTGGTTTCCAAGAGCACGAACGGATTGGACACGGAATGGCTCCTTGTGGCTGTTGGTGCGGATCATTTGTTCGTTGGGAGAAAACGCCGGGGCTTCTTAGCCGCTTTCGCGGGAAAAGTGGAGAAGAAAGCTGGCCGGGTCGCCGGCCGCAGATCATTGACAAAGGTCGTTTTATGCTGCCTCCGGCGCCAAGGGGGCATGGCCCCCTTGGAACCCCGTCTTTTAACTGCGCCAACCAGGCAATACACTGAAATAATACCAAAAGATTTTGTGGAGAGAGCGCGAGAGAGGCCCCTTTTTTCAAAAGGGACCTCTCTCCCAAAAACGGATTTGGCAGCAGTCTGGGGCCGGGTCTCCGGCCATCCCATATGAAAATTGTTCGTTGGGCCGCCAATGAGCAACCCCGCCCGGTGTCACCTGGACGGGGTTTGCGCTTGTCGAGGCAAGGCCGGGCCGCTCCCCGCAGCCGGAATCAGGCCCGCTCGATCCGGCAGTTGTAGGCCTGCTCGCACCTGGCCGTGAGGTGCGCCACGAGGTGGCGCGCGTCCGGGTCCTCGCCCGTGACCCGGCGCACGAGCTCGCGCGAGCGCAGCAGCTTGCCGCGCGAATGGATCTCGCGGCGCAGCCAGTCGAGCAGCGGCGCGAACTCGCCCCTGGCGAACATCTGGCCCAGGTCGCCCAGCTCGCGGGTCGCGGCGGCGAAGAACTGCGCCGCGAAGATGTTGCCCAGGGTGTAGGTCGGGAAGTAGCCGAACAAGCCGGCCGACCAGTGCACGTCCTGCATGACGCCCTGTGCATGGTCGGGAGGGGTGAGGCCCAGGTACTCGCGCATACGCTCGTTCCAGGCTCCGGGCAGGTCGTCCACGGCCAACCCGCCGCGCATGATGGCCAGCTCCAGGTCGAAGCGCAGCATGATGTGCAGGTTGTAGGTCAGCTCGTCGGCCCGCACGCGGATGAAGCCCGGCTCCACGCGGGTGACCCAGCGCTGGATGTCCTCGGCGCTCGTGCCGGCCAGGGCCGGGAAGACCATCTGGAAGGCGGGATGGAAGAAGCTCCAGAACCCGCGCGAGCGGCCGACGAGGTTCTCCCACATGCGCGACTGGGACTCGTGGACGCCGAGCGACACCGAGGAGCCCCTGGGCGTGCCGTGGTGCTCCTCGGGCTGGCCCTGGCTGTACATGGCGTGGCCGGCCTCGTGGATGACCGAATAGAGGGCGTCGGTGAAGTCCTGGGGGGCGTAGTTGGTGGTGATGCGCGCGTCGCCTGGGCCGATGCGCGTGGAGAACGGGTGCGCCGTGGCGTCCAGGCGGCCGGCCTCGAAGTCGTAGCCGAGCCTGGCGGCCACGGCCTTGCACACGCGCTCCTGGTCGGCCAGGGGATAGTCCTTGCCCTGCACCACGGCCTTGGGCGGCGTGCCGCCGCGCACGCAGTCCAGGAGCCGCACCGTGGCCTTGCGCAGCTCGCGGAACACGGGCTCGATGTCCGCGGCCGTGGCGCCGGGCTCGTAGTCGTCCAACAGGGCGTCGTAGACCTCGCGCTCGTAGCCCACGGCCTCGGCCTGCTCCCCGCGCAAGTGCACGAGCCCCTCCAGGTGCGGACGAAAGGCCGGCCAGTCATTGGCGGGCTTGGCCTTTTCCCAGGCCGACTCGCCAAGGGCTGCCGCCCTGGCCAGGGCCACGGCCAGATCCTCGGGGATCTTCACGGCCTTGTCGTGGGAGCGCCGCCACTCGCGCACATTGGTCGCCTCGACCGACTCGGCCTCGGCCACGAGATCCGTGCCCTCGATGGCGGCGAGCCACTCGCCTGCGCGCGGATCGGTCTCGCGCTGGTGGCGGATGCGCGCCAGCGCGGCGATCTGCTCGGCGCGGTTGGCGTGGCCCTTGGCCGGGATGTGCGTGCGCTGGTCCCAATGCAGGACCGACAGGGCCGTGCCCAGATGGGTCAACTCGCGGCTCCAGGCCAGCAGCTTGCCATAGGCCTCGCGGGCCCTGCCTTGGGACATGCGTGACATGGGGCTTAGCTCTCCCTGGCCAGATCGTCGATCCAGCTGAGCGCCGCGGCCACGTTGGGGAAGCCGATGGTCGGGATCGTCAGGACGAGGGCGTGGCGGAGCTCGTCGAGCGTGGCTCCGGCGCCCTGGGCGCGGCGGGCATGGCTGTGCACCCCGCCCTCGGAGCGCATGGCCGCGCAGGCCACGACCTGCACGAGGTGGGCGGTCTTCTCGTCCAGCGGTCCGGCCTTGAGGGCCTCGTCCCTGGCCTGATCAAGATGGGAAAGCACGCTCCCGTAACGATCCTTGATGCGCTGGAAGTTCTTGGGCAGCTGTTCCATGATCGCCTCCGTGAATACAGGTGGGCCGGCAAGGGGCCAGCATGCTTCATTACTAGCGCGCCATCGCGGGCAACTCAAGCCGTGAGGCGCGTTCGCCGCCCCGAAGCGCGCGGACGTCCGGAACGCTCTCTTCGGCATCCGCGCGGATCGGTTCTCGCGCGGCCCGCGACAGCCGGACGGCCGGGTGGATGCGCTGGACGAGCGCAAGGAAGATGAGCCCGGATTGGCGGAACATGGTGGAGCAGTAAACCAGCCCGTGACGAGTTGACAAGCGAGCCTTGCGCTACGCGAACGGCCAGGATCGCGCGGGGATCGCGCGGCGCGCCCGCACGGCTCCCTTGCGCCTCGGGGCGGTCGGCGTATGCTTGTTAGTGGATAGGAGACGACCATGATCCGGGATGCGCGGGAACGGCACGCTGCATGGCCAACGGCCCGGCTGGCCTTGGCGCTGATGTTCTGCGCCCTGCTATTCCTGGCCGCGACCTGCCCGGCCTGGGCCGCGATCCATCCCAAGGGGCCTCGGCCCCAGGGCTTCGATCCCTTCGGCTGGGGCCAGCCCATGCCGTCAGGCCCTGACGTGGAGGTCGTGGAGAGCGACGGCCGCACGTTGTTCCTGCGCTTGAAGAACCGGCAGGTGAACATCGGCGGGGCCGACATCATGGACGCGCTCTACGGCTTCCGCGACAACAGGTTCTTCGCCGCCGTGCTCACCTTCCGGGGCTTCACCCAATACAGGCGGCTGCGCTTGGCCTTCGAGACCATGCACGGGAGCGCCGACGAGCAGGACGACTATTCCAAGCGCTACACATGGCGTTGGGAGGATGTCACGCTGCGCCTGACCTGGAACATGGGCACGGGCTACGGCAAGGCCGTGTACGAGTTCCTGCCCCTGGCCGGGAACGGAAACGGGCCCGCGCACTGAGCAAGGAGCCCAGGCTGGGCTGCTAATCCTCGTCGAGGACGGTGTCGTCGAACGGCGCGATCGTATTCGCGTCGGGCACGATGCTTATGACCTCGGGCGCGGCCGGCGCAAGGCCCGTGTCGGAGTCGGACGGCATGTCGTCATAGTCCCGGGCCACCAGTCCCTGGGCGCGCATGGAGTCAATGACAAGGCTAACGCGCTCGCCGCGCCTGATGGGGAAGACCGGATGGTTGAGGCGGATGAAGTAGATGCGCCTGGGGTCCGGATCGAGCTCCAGCAGCTCCAGGTTGCCCGCGCGCACGGGCAGCGGCAGTTCGTGGCGCTTGCCGTTCTTCTCGCGCACGAGGAAGGCCTTGACCGGCTTGGACAGGAGGAACAGGGTCGACTCAGGGTCCGTGACCCTGTAGCGGAACTCGGACTGCTCGCCCCAGTCCAAAAGGAACAGCCCCAAGGGCTTGATGCCCCAGGCCTCGGGCGGGAGCATTTCCTCGGGCAGGGTCGAGGGCTTGGGCCTGCCGCAGGCCGAAGCCAGCGGCAGGGCCAGCAGGACCAGCAGGAGGGCCGCCAGAATCGCGGCGCTCCGGCCTCTCGCGCCTGGCCGCCCGTGCATTTCTTTGTGTCCGTTCGTGCGCATGATCGTGTGGGCTCCAGCGCCTCGGGCGCTGGACTTCCATGGCCCAGGCGCGGCGTTTTGGCAAGCCGCCCGGAGCCTCCGGCAGGGCCGGCGCATGAATAATTTGTAATCGGCCTTCCCAAGCCTTCATTAGAACCCATATTCTTGGCACATCAGCCTTGCCAGCCGCGGCGGCGGCCGCTCCTCTTGGCGGAGGGGGCAGGCCGGCCGGGCCGCGATTATTTTTCGCAATCCTATGCACTAAGCCCCCGATGGGGTAATCCGGATACCATGTCCAACATCATCGACGTCATGATCGACCGGGGCATGCTGCAGCGCGACGAGCTGCGGCGCGTCGTGACCAGCGGCCGCACGGGCGAGCCGCCCTACAAGGTGGCCATACGCACCGGCCTCGTCTCGGAGGACGACTTCCTCGGCCTTGTAGCCGCGGAGCTCGGCATCCCCTTCATCAAGTCGCTGCCCGGCGAATACGATCCCCAGACCTTCGCACGCATCTCGCCGCTGTTCATGCAGGAGCACTCCTTCGTCCCCCTGTCCGTGCGCGACGGAAGGCTGTCCATCGTCATCAGCGACCCCTTCGACCACATCGTCATCGACACGCTCAAAAAGCTCTTCAGGGTCGGCGAGATAGAGCTGGCCATCAGCCGCGAGGAGACGATCCGCGCCTGGATCGACGAGCACTACCTGCGCGAGGAGCACCGCCAGCAGGAAGGCGGCCAGGAGCAGGCCGCCGAACCGGAGTTCCTGGCCTTCGAGGACGTGGAGCAGCTCAAGGACCTGGCCTCCGAGGCCCCGGTGGTCAAGAAGGTCAACATCGTGCTGACCAAGGCCGTGGAGAGCGGGGCGAGCGACATTCACCTGGAGACCTTCCAGGACCGCATCCAGGTGCGCTTCCGCATCGACGGAATCCTGCAAGACTTCGAGGCCCTGCCCCGGCACCTTCAGCAGGCCATTGTCTCGCGCATCAAGATCATGGCCCGCCTGGACATCGCCGAGCGCCGCCTGCCCCAGGACGGCAAGATGTTCCTCAAGATCGCGGGCAAGTCCATCGACATGCGCGTGTCCTGTCTGCCCACGACCCACGGCGAGTCCGTGGTCATCCGCCTGCTGGACCGCACCTCCATCTCCTTCTCCCTGGAGAAGCTCGGCTTCCCGGCGCGGCAGCACGAGGCCTTTGACCGGCTCATCCGCCAGCCGCACGGCATCCTCCTGGTCACCGGGCCCACGGGCAGCGGCAAGACGACCACGCTCTACTCCGCGCTCAACACGCTCAACTCGCCGGACAAGAAGATCATCACCATCGAGGACCCGGTGGAGTACGATCTGGACGGCATCAACCAGGTCCAGGCCAACCCCAAGGCCGGCCTGACCTTCGCCAGCGGCCTGCGCTCCATCGTGCGTCAGGACCCGGACGTGATCCTCATCGGCGAGATCCGCGACCGGGAAACCGCGGACATCGCCGTGCAGTCGGCGCTCACCGGCCACCTCGTCTTCTCCACCCTGCACACCAACGACGCGGCCGGGGCCGTGACGCGCCTCGTGGAGATCGGCGTGGAGGATTACCTGCTCTCCTCGTCGCTCCTGGGCATCCTGGCCCAGCGGCTACTGCGCGTGCTCTGCGAGTCGTGCAAGCGGCCCCTGGTGCCGGACGCGGCCGTGGCCCGCAGGCTGGGCATCCCCTGGACGCCCACGCCGAGCGAGCCTGTCTACGAAGCCGCGGGCTGCCCCAAGTGCAGCAACACGGGCTACCGGGGCCGCACGGCCATCTTCGAGATCCTGCCGGTGAGCGACGAGATCAAGAGCCTCATCCTGGAGAGCAAAAGCTCCACGGCCATCCGCGACCTGGCCGTGCGCCAGGGCATGACGCTCCTCAAGGACAGCGGCTGGGACAAGGTGCGCCAGGGCCTGACCTCGGCCACCGAGGTCCTGCGCGTGGCGGGAGGCTAGCGGCATGCGCGCGGCCCCGACCACACCCGCCCAGGCCGCCAGGGATTCAGCCGTCAGGCTGGAGTACGCCTTCCGGGCCGTGTCGCGCGACGGCCGCGTCACCTCCGGGACCATGGCCGGCGAGAACGAGCGCCAGGTGGCCCTGGCCCTGCAGCAGAAGGGCCTCGTGCCCCTGGAGATCACCCCGCCGGCAAGCGCTGGAGAAGGGGCCGGGCCACGCCGCGCCCGGCGCAAGGCCATCTCCCTGCCGGGCATTCCCTGGACCGCCCGCGCGGGAGCGCCGCGCTTCCGCCGCACGCGACCCAAGACGCTCATCGCCTTCAGCGAGAACCTGGCCATGCTCCTCTCGGCGGGCATCGCCCTGGACAAGAGCCTGTTCATCATCGGCGAGCTCACGGAAGGACGAAACTTCCGCAAGGTGGTGGCCGACGTGCACGAGCGCATCCGCGAGGGCAGCACTCTGGGCGACGCCCTGGCCCAGCATCCCGGAGCCTTCCCTCCGGTCTTCGTGAGCATGGTCACGGCGGGCGAGCGCGGCGGCATCCTGGAGTCCGTGCTCGGCAAGCTCACCGACTACCTCAAGAACGTGCAGGAGGTGCGCGAGTACCTCATCACGTCCATGATCTACCCGGCCATCCTCACGCTCACCTCGGGCGTGTCCGTGGTGGTCCTGCTGACCGTGGTCCTGCCGCGCTTCGCGACCATCTTCGAGGACCTGGGCGCGGCCGTGCCCCTGCCCACGCAGATCATGCTCGCCGCCGGGGCCTTCCTGCGCGGCTGGTGGTGGGCCATGCTCCTGGCCGTCCTGCTCGCGCTGCTCGCCTTCCGTTCCTGGGCGCGCACGCCGCGAGGCCGCATGGCCTTCGACCGCTTCAAGCTGCGCACGCCGCTCCTGGGCCAGGTCCTGGCCCGCACCGAGCTGGCCCGCCTGGCGCGCACCCTGGGCACGCTCCTGGGCAACGGCGTGTCCATCCTGGCCGCCCTGAACATCGTGCGCGGGGTCGTGCAGAACGGCGACCTGCGCGAGCGCCTGGGCCAGACCATCGAGGACGTCAAGCAGGGCGTGCCCCTGTCGCGCTCCCTGGCCTCCATAGAGTACGTGCCCTCCCTGGCCGTGCACATGATCGGCGTGGGCGAGCAGACCGGCAGGCTCGACGCCATGCTGAGCAAGGTGGCCGACGTGTACGACAAGGAGCTGCGCGCGAACATCAAGTCCTTCACCTCGTTCTTCGAGCCCGCGGTCATCCTCGTGCTCGGGCTGGTCATCGGCGTCATGGTCGTGTCCATCCTCACGGCCATCTTCAGCATCAATGAAATCGGCGTCTGACCGGCGCCGCAATCAGGAGAGGCAACACGCATGGAGCAACGCACCCGTCGCACCCGCCAAGGCGGCTTCACCCTGGTCGAGATCCTCATCGTGGTCTTCATCATCGGCCTGCTGGCCGCCCTGGTCGGCCCGCAGCTCTTCAAGCGCGTGGGCGGGGCCAAGCAGAAGATGGCCCGCACGCAGATCGAGGTCCTCGGCACGGCCCTGGACACCTACCGCCTGGACATCGGCCAGTACCCCACCAGCGAGCAGGGCCTCGCGGCGCTCGTGACCCAGCCCGGCGACGTGCCCGACTGGGACGGCCCCTACCTGCGCAAGGACGTGCCCAAGGACCCCTGGGGCAACGACTACATCTACAACAGCCCCGGCGAGCACGGCGAATACGACCTGCTCTCCCTGGGCGCGGACAGGGCCGAAGGCGGCGAGGGCGAGAACGGCGACGTGGTCAGCTGGGAGAACTAGCCCGTGGCCGGAACACGCGCGACCCGCGGGGCGCGGCCATGGGCCGGAGCCCCGGCCCTCCCGGCGCGTGGCTCCGGGGGCTTCACGCTCCTGGAGGTCATCGTGGTCGTGTTCATCATCGCGCTCACGGCCGGCGCCATGGCCGGCCTGGCCTACCGCCAGAGCGACTCCTTCCGCCTGACGCTCGCGGGCAGGCAGGTCTACGGCTTCCTGCGCGCGGCGCGCAGCTTTGCCCTGCTGGACGAGGCCGAGAACCGCTGCCTCTACGACCCGGCAGGCCGCGAGCTCATGGAAGAGGTCCGCGGCAGGCGCATGCGCCTGCCCGATGGCGTGGACTTGGCCGTGGACGAGCCGACCCGCCCAGCCCCATCGGCCAGGCCGGCCGGTCCGGCAAGACAGGCCAAGCCAGCCGAAGAGCCCGACCCCGAGGAAGGCCTGCCCGTGACGCGCTTTTATCCGGACGGCTCCTCGGACGGCGCCACGGTCATCCTGTACGCCGGACGGCGGGAGCTGCGCCTGAGCATGGACCCGGTCTTCGGCTGGGTGCGTCTGGAAAAGCAGGTCGCGGAGGCCCGCCCGTGAGCCGCTCCGGGACCGCGCCCGAACCGACGCGGAAATCCGTGCGGACGTCTTCGCAGACGCCTGAACAGGCCGGCTTCACGCTCATGGAAGTCCTCGTGGCCGTGGTCATAGTGGGCCTGACCGTGACGGTCTTCTTCCAGCTCCTGTCCACGAGCCTGCGGCTGGAGGCGCGCAGCCGCCGGACCGCCGAGGCCGTGGTCGAGGCGCGCATGCTCTTCGACCAGCTCGCGGCCATGGACCCGCGCGGCGACGACTTCCCTTGGAGCGGCGAGGCCGACGGCCGGGCCTGGACCGTGAGCATGCACGCCGTGGATGTGCCCGCTCCCCTGGACGCGCGGGACGAGCCGCTCACGGTGCGCACGCCCTCGGAGCTATACAGGCTCGTGCTGGACTTCCGGGCCCAGGGCGGGCGAACCATGACCCTGACGCTCTACCGGGACTTCGAGCCCGGCTATCTGAGCGACGACTTCAAGAACGAGCACGTGCAGGCGCTGCCCGAGGACGAGGAGCCGCCGGTCACGGAGCTTCGGCCCGAGGACATGCCCAAGGACGAGTCCGACGGCGGGCGGGAGGGATCGCAAGCATGACAAACGCGCGCGCGCGAGCCGACGCCGGCTTCACCCTCCTGGAGACGGTCATCTCCCTGACCATCCTGGCCCTGCTCATGCTCGTGCTCTACCTGGCCTTCTCCACCGCTTCCTCGGTCTGGAGCCGCGCGGGCGACGGAGAGTCGCGCGGGCAGCGCCAGGAAACCGTGGCTCGCCTGCTGGCCGAGGACTTCCGCTCGCTGCGGCCCTACACCCTGAGCTGGGAACGGGGCCAGGACTTCGCCTTCGTCGGCGCGGCCAGGACCGTGTTCTACGTGACCACCGGCGGACTGGGCGCCGTGGACCGGGCCAGCCACGGGCTGTTCTTCGCCTGCCTTTTCCTGGCCCCCGAGGACGACGGCACGCTGGCCCTGCGCCTCTACAAGTCGCCCTACCCGGACCAAGCCTACTTCGAGGCCCTGCACGACTTCGCCACATCCGTGGGCAGCGCGCGCGCCGAATGGCTGCCGCCCGAGACCCTGGCCGAAAGCTCGACCACGCTTCTAAAAGGCCTTGGCGAGGCAGCCTTCACTTTCGCGGCCGGCCCGACAATCCTGCCCGCCGAGGATGACGCGAGCCCCTTCGCCAGACGGCGGCCTCTGCCCGAAAAGGACTGGGGCAAGCCCGGTCTGCCCGCCACGGCTCAATTGGAATACTCCCTGGCCGGCAAGACCTACCGGGCCCTGGCCGCGTCCGGGGCGAGGTCCCGGCCATGAGCGGACGCATGGGCGGAGCGCGCGACGGGTTCGCCCTTGTCGCCGTGCTCTGGGTCACGGCCGTGCTCTCGGCCATCGCCATGAGCTTCGCCACCTCGGCGCGCCTCCAGGGCCAGGAGGCCCTGCACGGCCTGCAAGCCGCCCAGGACGCCTACATCCTCCAGTCGGCCCTGGCCAAGGGCGAGCACGAGTTGCGCAAGTACACGCTCAATCGGCATCTACTCCTGCGAAAGGAGCAGGCGGAGGCCATCAGCGAGCAGGAATTGGGGCTTTGGTGGCCCCGCCACGAGCCTTACCTCCTGCGCATGGAGGGCCGGGCCGTGGCCGTGCGCCTGCTGGCCGACACGGGCAAGCTGGACGTGAACGCCCTGGACTACGCCCGTTGGGAGCGGATCCTGAGCGCCTGCGGGATTGAGGACCCGGCCGAGATCACGGCCATCGCCAATTCCGTGGCCGACTGGATGGACACGGATTCCGAGTTCCGCATCGGCGGGGCCGAGAACGACTATTACCAGGGCCTGGACAAACCCTATCTGTGCAAGAACGGCAAGCTTGAGGGCATCGAGGAGCTGCTGCTCGTCAAGGGCGTCACCCCGGAGCTCTACCACGGCACGGACGAGCGGCCCGGCCTTGCCGACATGCTCGACGTGACCGGCGGCACGGACAAGCTGGACATCAACTCGGCCTCGCCCAGGGCCTTCCTCCTGGCCGACGGCATGACGCCGGAGGCCATCGAGATCCTGGAAGCCGCCCGGCGGGCCGGACCCATCACCAACCTGGCCGACCTGGCCGGCGCCCTGCCCGCGGACATCCTGGACGCCCTGCGCGAGCACTTCGACATCATCCCGCCGAACATGATCTTCATCGAGGCGGCCAACATACTGCGCGGCGGAAGGCTCGGCGCCGCCGTCCGCCGCGCGGCCAACCCGTGACCCTACGGACACAGCCATGAAGAGAGTCTCGTCCCCCTGGCCAGCCAACATCTTCCTCCTGCTCCTGCCGGACAAGGTCCTGCTCTACCGCTACGGGTCCGCGCCCTGGAACCGGGACAAGCTCCTGGACAAGCGCACCTACCCGTTGGGAGAAACAGGCGGCGAGGACGGGCAGGCCATGGCGCGCGCCCTCGAGCTCGCGACCTCCGAGTTCCGGCCCGGCGCCGACGATTCCTGGTATCTGGGCCTGCCGCTGCGCTACTTCACCTTCATCGACTTCAGCCTGCCGCAGGCCGCGGCCGCGAACCTGGAGCAGGCCGTGCACTACGCGCTCATGCGCCACGTGCCCTTCGACCTGGAATCCACCCACGTGCGCTGGGACAGCCGCCAGGATGGCGAGCAGATCCTCGTGCGCGCCACGGTGGTGCCCAAGGACGAACTGGCCCCGCTGCTGGAGGCCGCCTCGGCGGCGGGCATCGCCGTCTCGGCCGTGCTGCCGTCCCTGGCCCTCACGGCCCGGACGCAGGGCACGAACGGCTTCTATGTTTCCGGCGGAGGGGCCGAAACCGAGATCCTGGGCTGGAAGGATGAGCGCATCGTTTATTCGGCCTGGGACACGTCGTTCCCTGGCTCGGAAGATGCCGAGGTTGGAGCCCGATTTCTGGCCCAGGCGCGGCCGGGCATGGTCAATGCCTCCCTGCCCGCCGACAGCCCACGCCTGCTCTGGGAGCAGCGCATCGGGCCGCGCGAGGCGGCCGTGGCCATGTCCATTGATCCGGAAACCCTGGCCGTGATCGAGCAGCCGCCCCAGGGGCCTGGCAAAATCCTGGGCGGGTTTTCCTACCAGATCGGCCTCGTGCCCGAGACCGTGCTGCGCCGCAGGCGCATATCCTTCTGGGTCCAGGCCGCGGCGATGCTCCTCGTGCTCCTGACCGCGTTGAGCATCCCGTTGGCCCATATCGCGGGCCTGCGAGCCAAGCTGGCCAATCTGGACAGCCGCATCGCCGAGATCAGCGCCACCACGGACGCCCTTTCGCGCATGCACGCCGAGAACCAGCGGATCACCGCCGACCTGCGCAAGCTCGCCTCCATGCAGGGCGGCAAGTCCCTTCCGGCCGAGGTGCTCAAGGAGCTGACCGAAATCCTGCCCGAGGACGTCTGGCTGACCACGCTGGTCATGGACAACCAGCGCATCGAGCTGCGGGGCACCGCCGGCTCGGCCACCGCGGTCATCGAGCGCATCGAGGCCTCCCCGCTGTTCCAGGAGGCCCGCTTCGACTCGCCCGTGACCAAGCGCGACGACAAGGAGCTTTTCAAGGTGCTGGCCAGCATGGAAACCCGGCCGGCCCAAGGGGGTTAACATGGAGCTGGACACCGCCTTGGGCGGGGAGCGGCGCAGGAATGCGCTCCTGGCCGTCGCCGCGGTCCTGTTCGCCGTCACCGCCGTCTACTACGCCTGGAGCTGGTACGACGGCTACGTGCGGGAGCTGCGCTCGGACATCGAGCTTAGGCAGGTGCAATATGACAAGCTCTCGCGCCTGGCGGCCAACCGCCCGCATTACGAGAGCCTGCACGAGGCCCTGACGCGTTTCCGCGACGAGATCGTCTCGAACCGCTTCGTAACCGGCCGCACGCTCCCGCTGGCCGAGGCCAGGCTTCAGAGCATGGTCAACCAGATGGGCCAGGACGCGCGGATCAACATCCGGGCTACCAAGATACTGCCCCAGACCACAAGGGACAGCATGACGGTGCTGGGCGTGAGCATCAATGCCAGAGCCGAGATCGGAGCCATCAGGGACTTCATCCTGGCCGTCCAGCAAAGTCCCTACAGCATGTGGTTCGAGCAGTTCGAGATCAAGCAGATCAGCTCACGCGAGGATCGCTACTACTATTTCGACGCCCGGCTAGCCGCACTGACCAGCCAATGAACGAGATTATTCTTGTGTGTCTTGCCTTCACAAGCCCAAAGCGGATAAGACAGGTACGATCCCGGCCCGTGCCTGTCCCGCGTGGGGCTGAAGCGCGGGCCGGCGGAACGGGCTGGCGCCCCATAGAAGGCCAGGGACGCCGGCCCACGAGCCATAAGGGACACACATGCGATACGCCGTGGCCATTCTCCTGCTCTTCACCCTCGGATTTGCCGCTTGCGCCGAGCGTAGTGACCGCTCGGACCTGTTCATTCCGGCCGGGAGCATGGTGGACAAGAAGCCGGACAAATCCGGCCGATCCGGGGATGGAATCGGCTCCGGAAACGGCGCCGCGGAGTCCGCGGCCGAGTCCGAGGCTGTCCTGGCCGAGGTGGAGCGCTCCAACCGCAGGCTGAACGACCGGCTGGACAAGGTTCTTTCGGGCGAGTCGAGGCGCGCCAAGCGGGTCAAGGGCCTGCCCGAGGAAGGCGGCGAGGGCCAGCAGGTGTCTCTCGACTACCTGAACGCGGATGTCACGGAAATCGCCCGCCAGATCCTCAACCAGCTCGGCGAGAGTTACGTCATCCATCCCGGGGTCAAAGGCGCCGTCTCGGTGCACGTCAACGAGCCCCTGACCCGAACCCAGATCCTGGACATGCTCCAGGGGCTCCTGCGCATGAATGGGGCCATCATGCTGCGCGACGGCGAGATGTGGCGGGTGGTGCCCATGGCCGAGGCGCCGGCCTTGGCGCCTCTGGAGGGCATCTTCCTGGCCGGCGGCGGCCGCACTCCCGACCGGGGGCAGATGGTGCGCGCCTTCAACCTCGACTACGTCCCGGCCGCGGAGATGATGAACGTCCTCAAGCCCTTCCTGTCCAAGGGCGCCCTGGTCTACGCCAACGCGGAGCGCGGCATGCTCCTCGTATGCGACTTCCCCCACGCCCTCCTCAAGATCGAGCAGATCATCAACCTCTTCGACGTGAGCGTGTTCGCCGATTCGCACATGCGCGTCCACACGCTGCGCTACGTGCCCGCCGGCGACATGGTCAAGGAGCTGGAGCGGCTGGCCGTGACCGCGGGCATCAACACGCCCAAAGGGCCGCAGAGTGTCTCTTTCCTGGCCCTGGAACGGCTGAACCTGCTCCTCGTGGTGACCAAGACGCCAAGCCTCCTGGAATTCATGGATGTCTGGGTCAGCGAGTTGGACCAGGACATTCCTCAACTCGTCAAAGCGGGCCGCGCGGAGAACATCTTCGTCTACTACGTGCAGAACGGCGACGCCAAGGAGATCGTCGCGTCCCTGGAAGGCGTGTTCGCGCCCAAGCAGAGCGTCGAGCGCCGCACCGCGGCTGCGCGGGACGAGGAGAACGGCGATGGCGGCAGGCAGGACCGGGCCAGGTCCATGGGCGCGTCCACGCCGGCCCAGCGCGAAGGCCAAGCGGGCGGCGACAACCTGGTGCCCATAGGCCAGCAGATCGCCCAGCAGCGCGAAACCCCGCGCGCGCAGGCCGGCGCCGGGAGCCAGGGCATTGTCGGCAATCTGACCGGCGAGGTGAGCTTCGTGGTGGACCAGACCACCAACTCCATCCTGACGCGGGCCAACGGCGACGACTACCGGACCATCCTCTCGGTCATCGAGAAGCTGGATATCTATCCCAAGCAGGTGCTCATCGAGGTCATCATCGCCGAGGTAGCCCTGACCGACGAAACGCAGCTCGGCATCGACTGGCGCTACCTGCTGGATATGACCGGCAACGCGAGCATCGACTTCAACCTGAGCAACACGCCTACCACCCTTACCAGCGGCCTGGCCGCGGTGCTCGTGGACGGCGACCGGCTGCGCGCGACATTGAAGGCGTTCGCCAGCGACAACCGCACGCAGATTCTCTCCTCGCCGCACATCCTGTCCTCCAACCATATGGAGGCCAAGATAGACATCGGCCAGGAAGTGCCCATCCTCACCCAGACCACCGAGACCATCGACACGACCGACCCGGACAACGTTTCCTCGGTGCAGCAGAACATTCAGTACCGCAACACGGGCATCCTTCTTTCGGTCACCCCGCACATCAACGAACGCGGCCTGGTGCGCATGGAGATCAGCCAGGAGATCAGCTCCATCGAGGACACCTCGGTGGGAGCCATCAACTCGCCCCTGTTCCGCAAACGCCTTGCAACCACGACTGTCGTGGTCAACGACGCCCAAACCATCGTCATCGGCGGGCTCATGGAGCAGGAGAATACCGACAACTCCAACAACGTGCCCTTCATCCGGCGCATCCCCCTGCTCAATTACCTCTTCGGATACGAGAACAAGCGCTTCGTCAACCGCGAGCTGCTCATCTTCATCACTCCGCACGTGGTCGAAAGCAGGGAGGACAACGACTTCATCTCCCGCAACTTCCTTAAGCGGCTGCAAAGCATCAAGCGCAACATGCTCAAGAGCTAATTTGCCTCTCCGGCCTTGGGCGGTTATATCAGGGGGCGCGCCGGCGTCCCCTTCCGTTTCCGCCGGCTCCGCGACCAACGCATGCCACGATATCCCCACGCGACCACCCCAGCCGAAATCCTGCGCACGGTCTTCGGCTACGAGTCCTTCCTGGGCAGACAGGAGGACATCATCGCCCATGTCGCGGGTGGCGGCGATGCCGTCGTCATCATGCCCACGGGCGGCGGCAAGTCCCTGTGCTATCAGATCCCGGCCCTTTTGCGGCCCGGCCTAGCCGTGGTCGTCTCCCCGCTCATCGCGCTCATGCAGGACCAGGTGAGCGGGCTCACGCAGATGGGCGTGCGCGCGGCCTGCCTCAACTCGGCCCTGACTCCGGCCCGCGCCCGCGCCGTGATCGAGGACGCCCTCGCCGGGCGGCTGGACCTGCTCTACGTGGCCCCGGAGCGGGCCGTGCGGCCCGACTTCCTCGGGCTTCTCGGCCGTGTGGAGCTGGCTTTGTTCGCCATTGACGAGGCCCACTGCGTCTCCCAGTGGGGCCACGACTTCCGGCCCGAGTACCGCGAACTGGCCGTGCTCGGCCGCGCCTTTCCCGGCGTGCCGCGCATCGCCCTCACGGCCACGGCCGACGAGCCCACGCGCCGCGACATCGTCACCGGCCTGGGCCTGGAGGGCGCGGCCCTGTTCTGCGACGGCTTCGACCGGCCCAACCTGCGCTACACCGTGCGGCCCAAGGACCAGCCCTTCCGCCAGCTCCTGGAGTTCATCCGCCGCGATCACCCGGGCGAGGCGGGCATCGTCTACCGCATGAGCCGCCGCAAGGTGGAGGAAACCGCCGCCCGCCTGTCCGGCCAGGGACTGCGCGCCCTGCCCTACCATGCGGGCCTGCCCGCCTCGGAGCGCGAGCGCAACATGGAGGCCTTCATGCGTGAGGAAGGCCTGATCATGGTCGCCACCGTGGCCTTCGGCATGGGCGTGGACAAGCCCAACGTGCGCTTCGTGGCCCACCTGGACCCGCCCCGCAGCCTGGAGGCCTACCACCAGGAGACCGGCCGCGCCGGGCGCGACGGCCTGCCCGCCGATGCCTGGATGGTCTACGGCCTGCAAGACATCCTGGCCCTGCGCGCCATGCTCCGCGCCGAGGAAATCCAGGCCGGCGAAGACCTGAGCGACGAGGGCCGGGCGCACAAGCGGCTGGAGGCGCGCAAGCTCGACGCCATGCTCGGCTACTGCGAGGCCACGGCCTGCCGGCGCAGCGTGCTGCTCGGCTACTTCGGCGAGGCCTATCCCGGCCCGTGCAACAACTGCGACTGCTGTCTGGAGCCGCCCGAGACCTTCGACGGCACGATCATCGCCCAGAAGGCCCTGTCCAACGTCTTCCGCACGGGCCAGCGTTTCGGCGCCGCCCACTTGGCCGACGTGCTCCTGGGCCGGCCCATGCCGCGAGTGCTGGAGCTGGGCCATGACAAGCTGAGCACCTTCGGCATCGGCGGCGAGCTGGATCGCGGGGGCTGGCTCTCGGTGCACAGGCAGCTCGCCGCGGCCGGCTACCTGGCCTCGGACCCCGAGGGCTTCGGCGGCCTGCGCCTGACGCAACGAAGCTGGGAAGTGCTCAAGGCCGGCCGCGAGGTGCGCCTGCGGCGCGATCCGTCGCGGGCCGAGCGTCGCGCCGCGCGCTCGGCGGCATCCGGCCTGCCGGCCTCGGGCGAGGCGCGCCGGCTGCTGGCCAGGCTCAAGGAGCTGCGCATGGCCCTGTCCCGTGAGCACGGCGTGCCGCCTTACGCCATCTTTCCGGACCGCACCCTGCTCGACCTCGTGCGCCTGCGCCCCGTGGACCCGCAGTCCCTGCGCAGCGCCTTCGGCGTGGGCGAGCGCAAGGCCGAGCGGTTCGGGCCGGCCTTCCTGGAGCTTCTGGAAGCGCATGCCGCCGAGCACGGCAGGCCCGAGTCCGCGACTGTCGCGCAGTCATCCGCTGACGACGGCGGCCGGGCCAAACGGCAGCGCGGCGACTCCGCCCGCGAGAGCCTGGATCTGTTCCGGGAGCTGGGAGGCGTGGAGGCCGTGGCCGCGCAACGGGCGCTCAAGGCCTCCACGGTCTGGTCGCACCTGACCGAGGCCGTGGCCCAGGGCGAGCTGGAAGGCCGGGCCGTATCCGGGCTGCCCGCCGAGGAGTACGAATGCCTGCTGGAGACCCTGCGCCTCCATGCCCAGGAGGGCTTCGAGGGCCTCAAGCCTGTCCACGATGGTCTGGGCGGGGCGTATTCCTACGAGATTTTGCGCCTGGTCTGGGCCGACCTTGGGCTGCGCGGCGAGGCCGACCACCCAGGTCCGTCATGAACGCCGCGCCACGCGCGCAGGAATCGAGAGAGAGCTCCGCGCCCTCTCTCGGGCTCTCTCCCGGCAGGGCCTTGTCCGGAAGGGCGGCCCCTGCACCCCGCGTTTCCTGGCGTTTCGCCAAGTGCGGGGGACAAGCCTACCCTCTCTGTCGCATTTCAGCGATTCTGTTCCCTGTGCACGCTGGCTTGAAAAAAGCGGCAGCCGGTCAGATATCCTCACCTGACCGGCTGCCGCGAACACGGGATCCAAGGGCCCGCGGCCCTTGGCGGGGAGAGGTGTGGAGAGGGGCGCGGAGCCCCTCTCCACGAAGCTATTCCTTGACCTGATTCAGGCGAGCCTGGGCGTAGATGTCGCGGATGGCCGCATATGGGTCCAGAGAGGCGCGCTTGAGAGCCTCGTAATCACCGATGCGGAAGGACAGGTCGTTGACGCCCTCGCCGGCGGCTATGGCCATGGGCACCCACAGGCGCTGTTCGTCGGACCACTCCTTGAGCTGCATGTCCTCGTTGCTGAAGTCCCAGAACAGCCAGGTCAGCGGGTCCAGGAATCTATCGCCCACGGAGCCGGTGAAGTCCCTGCCGGACGAGGGGCCAATAAAGGGCAGATAGAGGTAGAAGCCGTGGCCCAGGCCCCAGACGCCAAAGGTCTGGCCCAGGTCTTCTTCGGGCGGGTCCAGGTCCACGCCCTTGGCCACGTTGACCAGGCCGCCCAGCCCGAAGGTCGAGTTGAGCAGGAAGCGCCCGGTTTCCTGGGCCGCCCGGCCCGGCTTGCCTTGGAGCAGGCTGCTCACGAAGCGGATGGGGAAGGCCAGGTTGTAGAACGCGTTGGATATGCCCCGGCGCAAGGGCTGGGGAACGACCGCGCCCCAGGCCCTGGCTAGCGGCTTGGCGGCGTAGAAGTACAGGTAGTCGTTGAACCAGAACATGGCCCTGTTGAAGCCCTCGAGGGGGTCGGCGATGGTCGGGGCCATAGCCTGCTCGTCATCCTCGAAGTATTCGGAGAACTCGTCCTCGAACTCGTCCCCGCCCTTGTCGGCGGCGAACTCGTCTTCCAGTCCGGTCTCGCCGGCGCGGGACAGGCCACCGTCCTCCTGCTGGGCGAGCGCGGCCTGCGCGCTCAGCAGGATCGCCAGGCCAAGCCCGAGCGCCAGGATCGAACGAGTCAGGCCCATGCTCCCTCCATCAGGCCTTGGCCTTCTGGCGCAACTGCTCCAAGAGACGCTCGGGGCCGCCGTTGGCCATGAGCTGGTTGAACTGGCTACGGTAGTTCATGACCAGACTGACTCCCTCCACGAGCACGTCGTAGGCCCGCCATCGGCCCTCGTCCTTGAACATGCGGTAGGCGACCGGGATATCCTTGCCCTTGGACACGACCAGCGTGCTCACCTCGGCCTTGTTCTCGCCCGTCATGGACTCGCCCGTGAAGATCACCTTCTCGTCGGAATACTCGCGGATACGATCGACATAGGTATCCTCGACCAGGCGGGCGTAGAGCTCGGTGAACTCCTCCTGCTGCGCGGGAGTAAGCCTGCGCCAGTCGCGGCCCAGGGTTATCTGGGCGAAGCGCCGCTTGTCGATGAACTTCTCGGCCTTGGCCGTGACGCGGCTCTTCTGTTCCTCGAAATTCGCCGGATCCTTGTACTTGGGGTCACGCAGGATGGCCGTGATCTCGTCCACGGCGACCCGAATAACCTCAGTGGGCTCCCCGGCCCAGGCCAGTCCGGCCATGCCCAGCACGAGGAGCATGGTCAGGACGCAAACAATCTTGCTCATCACTCTGGTTATCCCTGTCCTTTGTGCGCTTATTTTCCCTTGCCGCTTCCACTCACGTCGCCGAACGCGTACTTGCTGATCAACGATTCGATGTCCAGCGCCGACTCCGTCTCCGTGATTATATCGCCTTCTTTGAGAAGTTCGTCCAGCCCTCCCGGCGAAAGAGACACATATTTGTCGCCGATAAGGCCGCTCGTCTTGATGGAGGCCATGGTATCCTCCGAGAGCTCGATGTCCTTGCTGATCTTCATCTCGACCATGGCCATGTACGTCTCGGGATCCAGGAATATGCGCGTCACGCCGCCGATCTTCACGCCGGCCATCTCCACAGAGCCGCCGGGACGCAGGCCACC
Organism: Pseudomonadota bacterium; assembly: GCA_023433925.1. GTDB lineage: Bacteria > Desulfobacterota > Desulfovibrionia > Desulfovibrionales > Desulfovibrionaceae > Desulfocurvibacter. The sequence continues at coordinate 67,104 of JAEYTO010000110.1, forward strand.
CACGGAGCTGAAGCGGGCCTTGAGCCGGTAGGAGTCCTCGCCGAGGATCTCCAGCCTGCCGAGCTTGATGGTCATGTAGGCCACGCACAGCAGACCTATGAGCACGAAGATGCCGACCGAGGTCTCCATGGTGTATTTCTTCATATCGCGATCTCGCTCCTGTGCTCTGGATTATGACATTCAAGCCTGGCCAGGACTCTCTGCGTCGATCTGGCTCCGGCGGCCAGATCCTTGAGGTCCGCGCCCGGCCTGCCCGGGATGATACCGGCATGGATGGAGAAGCTGTAGCAGATCTTGGGATAGTTCCGCGGCTGAAGGACCTCCAGCTTGCCCAGCTCGCGGCCGATCTCGTCACGCAGCCGCTCCGCCTCGCGCACGCCCGTCTCAGGCAGCACGGTCAGGATCTCGTCCGGGCTGAAGCGCGCCGAGTATCCGGCCGCGCCCACGATCTTGTCCACGATGCCGGCCAGCGACTGGATGATATGCTGGGCTGCGATGTGCCCCACATGCTCGTCCACGGCCCCCAGGTTCTCGATGCTGAACAGGATCATGGAACCCTGGGACTTGCTGCCGGCGAAGCCGCGCAGGTAGCGCCGCTCGAAGCGCCGGCGCGTGTCCAGGCCGGTCAGCTCGTCCTTGAGGGATTGCAGGCTGTTGGCGAACTCCTGCACCACGGGATGGTCGAGCTGCTCCAGCTCCAGTGGCGAGCCCTCGAAGATGAACTTGCGGTCATAGAGGATGGCGATGCGGTTGGAGATATAGAACACATCCGGGATGTCGTGGCTGACCAGGACCGCCGTGAAGCCGAAGCGCCTCTGGTAGTGAGCGATCATGGACAGCACCGCGTTCTTGCGGATGGGGTCCAGGCCGGTGGTGGGCTCGTCGAAGAGCACGATGCTCGGCTCGGTGATGAGCGCCCGGGCCAGGGCCACGCGCTTGGCCATGCCGCCCGAGATCTGCGAGGGGTACTTGTCCGGGACTTCCCCGAGCTCCAGCTGGGTCATCTTGGACATGACCTTCTCGCGTATCTCGTGCTCGCTCAGACGGGTCTTCTCCCGCAGAGGCAAGGCGATGTTCTCGAAGTTGGTCAGGGAATCGAAGAGGGCGTTATGTTGAAACATGTAGCTGAACTGGCGCTTGAAGGCCTTGCGCTCCTCCCGGCTCATCCCGTCGCTGGGCTTGCCCCGGAAGAGGATGTGGCCTTCGTCCGGCTGGAGCAGGCCAATGATGTGCTTGAGCAGCACGCTCTTGCCCACCCCGGACTTGCCGATGATGGTCGTGACCTGGCCCTCGTGGATGCGCAAGTTGACCTTGTCGAGAATCACGCGACTCCCGAAGGCCTTGCTCACGCCGCGAAATTCAATGAGCGGTTCCATGGCCATCGTCCCGTCCTCCGTCACAGCAGGAACGACGTGAGCACGTAATCCCAGACCAGGACGGCCACGCAGGAAATGACCACCGCCGATGTGGTGGCCTGGCTCACGCCCCGGGCTCCGAACCCGCCCTGGCGCGTATGGGTGAAGTAGCCCTGATAGCAGCAGATGGATGAGACCAGCAGGGCGAAGAACAGCGACTTGACGAATCCGCCCACCACGTCCTGCATGACCACCGTGGACTCGATGCGATAAATATAGTCGCCAGGGCTCAAGTGCAGGAGCACGACGCCCGTCAAGTATCCTCCGATGATGCCGGCGATGTCGAAGAGCGCCGTGAGCAGCGGGAAGCTGAAGATCGAGGCCGCGACCTTTGGGCTGATAAGGAAGCGTACCGGGTCGATGTCCATGGTGTCCAGCGCGTCGATCTGCTCGGAGATGCGCATGATGCCGAGCTCGGCGGCCATGGCCGAGCCCGCGCGGGCGATGATCATGATGGCCGCGAGCACGGGGCCGAGTTCGCGGATGAGCGACAGCGCCACGAGCGCTCCGAGCACGCCCTCGGACCCGAACTTGACCAGCGTGTAGTAGCCTTGCAGCCCAAGGACCATGCCCGTGAACATGCCCACGAGCGCGATGACGAACATGGAGCGCGAGCCGATGAAGAAAATTTGGGTGTAGATCTTGTCGAATTGCAAGGGCAGCGACACGATGTGCCGGAGCGCCAGGCCCGTGAAGATGGCCCAGCCTCCCAGCTCCCTGATCATGAGGAGCGTCTGCCGTCCGACATAGGCGAACGGCACGCTGAGAAGTGATTCCTGGCTCGCCATGAACTCTCCGCTTGTGCCGGGACTGAGCTTGCCAGCTCCATGCGAGGCGGCCAGCCCGATCAATGCCTATAAGCCTGAAATGCTTTTGTGGTCAACGCCGGCACGTCTGGACCGGCCGCCGGGACATGTTCACGGGCACGGAGTGGCCCACGGCGGCCGCCGTGTCCCGCGGAAGTAGCCATGGCCTCGGATACGCCCCATTACATTCCTTCGATGCCTTTTGCAAATTAATACCGGCATCTGTGCTGACGCGAGGATATTTTATACACCAAAGCATCCAATCCGGACAGGCACATATTTGGGCTGGCTTTTTCCGAAGCAGTACTGTAAAGAAGGGTCCTTCGTTTCACAAATAGTACCGACTTCAAATAGTGTAGCCTCCGTACAACCTTCAAATGAGAAGAGGTGCGTTCGTGCCTTCGATCTGCCGTATCATCCTCATCGCGGCCCTGGTCATTCTCGGCGCATCGCCCAGCTACGGCGCCGGCTTCGCCATGTACGAGTACAGCGCGCGCGGCAATGCCCTGGGCGGAGGGCTCGCGGGACGCGCCGACGACCCCTCGGCGAACGCCTACAACCCGGCCGGCATCACCCAGATCCCCGGCAGCGGATTCATGGTCGGCTTCACGGCCATCAATCCCGAGGCCAGCGTGGAGATGAACGGCGTGACCGAGGAGGCGGAAAGCAAGTTCTGGACGCCCCCGCACCTCTATGCCACCCAGCAGATCAACGACACCTTCTGGCTCGGCTTCGGCGTCTACTCCCGCTTCGGCCTGGGCATCGAGTACGATGACGATTGGGCCGGCCGCTACAACGTCTACGAGGCCAGCATCCAAAGCGTGTCCCTGAACCCGAACCTGGCCGTGAAGCTCACGGACTGGCTGTCCATCGCCGCCGGCCCCGAGATCATGTGGCTCGATTTCAGCCAAAAGAAGAAGGCCCTATTCAGCCACCCCCTGCTTGGAGACCACGACGTAGACGCAAAACTTGAAGGCCAGAACTGGGGCTATGGCGCAGTGGCTGGCATCCATGCCATTCCTGCCGATTGGCTACGCCTCGGCTTCACCTACCGCAGTCAAGTGACCCAGGAGGTCGAAGGCGAGGTTGATTTCACGAAGCCGGCCGCCATCGACATCCCCGCTACCGCGGCCTACTTCGGCGACACCGACGCCAAGGGCAAGATCACCCTGCCCGACTCCTTCACCTTCGGCGTCGCCTTGTACCCCACGGAGAAGCTGTCCTTGGAATTCGACGCGGTCTATACCCGCTGGTCCAGCTATGACGAGTTGAAGATCGAATACGCTGACGATATCGCTCCGGGCGTCAGCGAAACCGCGTCCAAGAAGGACTGGAAGGACGTGTGGCGCTACCAGGTCAGCGCCGAGTACGCGGCCTTGGACTGGCTCGACCTGCGCGCCAGCTACGTCTACGACCAGACGCCCGACCCGGACGGGCACGCCGACTTCATGGTCCCGGCCAACGACCGGCACCTGTTCGGCGTGGGCGCCGGCTTCCACGTCACCGAGAACCTGGACGTGGACCTCGGCTACACCTACCTGCACATCGTCGAGCGCGACATCGACGCCCGTCCCGCCGATGGCATCCCGCACGACGCCACCTTCAAGGATGGCTACGCGCACATGTACGCCCTGACCGTGGGCTACCGTTTCTAGAGCGTAATCCCCGCGCAACAAAGCCGGGAGCAGGTTCGCCTGCTCCCGGCTTCTTTTTGCCATTGGACTTGCCCGCCAGGAGACCCGTGGCGGCGAGCCGCATGAGTTGTCTGGCGCGACATACGCCCTTCGCCCCACGCATATCCGGCTTGCTCGCGCGTACTTCTCGTTCCACGCGCGCAAATATTGCGCGGCGCCGCACTCACTGCGTCATCAAGATCAAGTCAATTCCAATGCTTGCGAAGCTGCATGCATCTTGCTTCGTGACCGCCTGCCGGATGCGGTGCGCACATCCAGCGGCGCGGCCGGCAGCGCACTGAAAGTGCAGCCTGGAGCATTTTCCTTTTGAAAATGCTCGGCAAGCCCTGCGTCGGCATGGCTGTCAGCGCGTAGGCGGCGGCGCAATTCACTTGCGCCGTCAACGCCGGAGCGGGCGTCTCAAAGTCAAACCACTCTAAAGGAAGACCAGATGAGAAGATGCATTACGCTTTGCATGGCGGCCCTGCTGTTCACCACCGTTCTCTCCGGCATGGCTCCGGCCCAAGGCGTGCGCAAGAGCGGCGTCTATCTCGGCCTGAAGCTCGGCCCGGCCTTCATGGCCGCCGACGATCTCGAGATCGATGCCGCCGGGCGAGACTACACCCTGGCCGGCTCGGACGACAGTGGAAGCGTGTTCGGCCTGGGACTTCTGGGCGGATACGACCTGTACCCCAGGCACGCACTGCCCATGCGGTTCGAGCTGGAATACATGCCCAGAAGCGAGTTCGACTACTCCTCCCACACCGGCTCGACCAGCATCGACGCCGACATCTCCGTGAGCACCCTGTTCCTCAACGCGTACTACGACTTCCACGTAGGGGGTCTGTTCACTCCCTACGTCGGCCTGGGCCTGGGCAACGCCTACCACACCACCGACGCACGCGTATCCGGCTGGTATGGCAACTACGGCGGCGAGGACGAGTCCTCGGGCCTGGCCTGGAACATCGGCGCGGGCGTGGGCCTGCGCGCCAGTTCGCGCCTGGTGCTCGATCTCGGTCTGCGTTACGTGGATTATGGGACCGCCAAGTACAAGGACAGGGGCAATTCCGTGCGCGCCGAACTCGCGGGCAGCGAGTTGCTTGTCGGCCTGCGCTACGAATTCTAAGGCTTTTTGCGAATCAACCGAGAGGGTGCTGCCCTCTCGGTTGATGGTCAACTGCCGGCCATGGACCCGTCGGGCCGCCGCGCCTTGGCCCTGGCCTGTTTCTCGCGGCTCTCGTCGCTACCCAGGACGCGCGCGCCGAGCCTGGTCAGCTTGTCGAGGTACATGAAGTAGACCGGCGTGATGTACAGGGTCAAAACCTGCGAGAAGACCAGGCCGCCGACCACGGCCAATCCCAGGGGCTGACGGGCCTCGCCGCCCGCGCCGTAGCCCACGGCGATGGGCAGGGTGCCCATGAGCGCGGCCATGGTCGTCATCATGATGGGCCTGAAGCGCACGAGACAGCCCTGGTAGATAGCCTCGCGTGCGTCCAGGTTGTCGCGACGCCGCGCCTCCAGGGCGAAGTCGATCATCATGATGGCGTTCTTCTTGACGATGCCCACGAGCATGATGATTCCCACGAAGGCGTACAGGGTGAGGTCCATGCCGAAGAGCCACAGCGTGGCCAGCGCGCCGAAGCCCGCCGACGGCAGGCCCGAGAGGATGGTCACGGGGTGGATGAAGCTCTCGTAGAGGATGCCGAGGATGATGTAGATGACCGCCACGGCCAGCACGAGCAGCACGACGAGGCCCTTGGTCGAGGACTGGAAGGCCTGGGCCGTGCCCGAGAAGTCCGCGCTGATGCCGGCCGGCAGGACCGCGCGCGCCTCGGACTCCACCATGCTCACGGCCTCGCTCAGGGACACGCCGGGCCGCAGATTGAAGGAGATGGTCGCCGAGGGCAGTTGGCCGGTGTGGTTGATGCTCAGGGGACCCACGCCCTGGCTGATGTCGGCCAGGGTCTCCAGGGGTACGAGCGCGCCTTCGGAGGAGCGCACGTAGAGCATGCCCAGGGCGCTCTGGTCGCGCTGATACTCGGGCAGCAGCTCCATGATGACCGCGTAGTCGTTCGTGTCCGCGTAGATGGTCGAGACCTCGCGCGAGCCGTAGGCGCTTTGCAGGGCCACCTCGATCTGCTCGGGCGTGATGCCCAGGGAGGCCGCCTTGTCGCGGTCGATGACCACGCGCAGCTCCGGGTTGCGCATCTCCACGTCGCTGGTCACGTCCTGCAAAAGCGGCGACTGCCGCAGACGCTCTTCCAGCCTGGTCGTATGGGTCTGCAACTCCCCCGAGTCCGGGCTTTGCAGGGTGTACTGGTACAGGCTCTTGGTCGAGCGGCCGCCGATGTTGATGAGCGGCGGGTTGGACACGAAGACCTGTATGCCGGGCACGGTGTTGAGCTTGGGGCGCAGCTTCTGGACCAACTCGTCGGCGCTCTCCTTGCGCTGGTCCCTGGGCTTGAGCGTGATCATCAGCCGGCCGGTGTTGCCGCCCGAGTTGGGACCGCCCGCGCCGACCACGGACATGAAGGTTTCCACGGCCGGCTCGGTCTTGAGGATGTCGGCCACGGCGAGCTGGTGCCTGACCATGTCGTCGAAGGAAATGCCCTGGGCCGCCTCGGTCACGGCCATGAGCCGCCCGGTGTCCTGGCTCGGCAGGAAGCCCTTGGGCATGACGCCGAACAAATGCATGGTGCCCCATAACACGAGAAGCGAGACGGCGAAGGTCACGTAGTGGTAGCGCAGGCAGAGGCCCAAGGTGACCCGGTAGGCCGCGAGCATGGCCTGAAAACCTTTCTCGGTCAGGGAGTAGAACCAGCCGCTGGTCTGGGCGTGGCCCGGAGCGTGGCCCTGGCCCAGGAACTTCGAGCAGAGCATGGGCGTGAGTGTGAGCGAGACCAGGCCCGAGATGAGGATGGAGGTCATGATGACCACCGAGAACTCCTCGAAGAGCCGGCCCACCAGGCCGCCCATGAACAGGATGGGGATGAACACCGCGGCCAGCGACACGGTCATGGACACGATGGTGAAGAAGATCTCCTTGGATCCGTCCAGGGCCGCCTGCATGGGCGTCTTGCCCATCTCCACGTGGCGCACGATGTTCTCGAGCATGACGATGGCGTCGTCCACCACGAAGCCCACGGCCAGGGTCAAGGCCATGAGCGACAGGTTGTCCAGGGAGTAGCCCAGGACCTGCATGACCGCGAAGGTCGCGATGACCGAGATGGGCAGGGCCAGGCTCGGGATGAGCGTGGCCCGCACGCGCCGCAGGAAGAGGAAGATGACCCCGATGACCAGGCAGATGGTCAGGACCAGGGTGAACTTCACGTCGTGCACGGACTCGCGGATGGACTCGGAACGATCGTATATGATGTCCAGGTCCAGGCCGGCCGGCAACTGATCCTCGAACTTGGGCAGCAGCTCCCGGACCGCGTCCACCACGGCCACGGTATTCGTGCCCGGCTGGCGCTGCACGGCCAGGGTGATGGCCCGCTCGTCCACGCGCCACGCCACGTTCTTTTCGTTCTCCACGCTGTCCACGACCCGGCCCAAAGACTCCAGGCGCACGGGCGAGCCGTTGCGCCAAGCCACGATCAAAGGCCGGAAGCCCTCGGCATCCATGAGCTTGCCGCTGGCCTTGATGTTGTAGGACTTGTGCTCGCCGGACAGGGAGCCCGTGGGCAGGTTCACGTTGCCGCGCCTGACCGCGGCGGCCACCTCGTCGATGCCTACGTCCCGCGAGGCCAGGGCCTTGGGGTCGAGCTGGATGCGCACGGCGTACTTCTTGGCGCCGTACACGGAGACCTGGGCCACGCCGCTGGTCATGGAGATGCGCGGGGCGATGATGGTCTCGGCATACTCGTTGACCAGCGAGAGAGGCAGGTTCCGCGAGGCCAGCGAAAGATAAAGGATCGGCTGGTCCGCGGGATTGACCTTCTGGTAGGAAGGCGGCGTGGTCATCTCCGACGGCAGCCGTCGCAGGGACTTGGCGATGGCCGACTGCACGTCCTGGGCCGCGGCGTCGATGTCACGCTCCAGGGCGAACTGGATGGTGATGCGCGTGGAGCCCTGGGTGCTTATGGAACTCATGGAGTCGATGCCGGCGATGGTCGAGAACTCGCGCTCCAGCGGCGTGGCCACGCTGGTGGCCATGGTCTCCGGGCTCGCGCCCGACAAGTTCGCCGAAACCGAGATGGTCGGAAAGTCCACGTTGGGCAGGTCGCTCACGGGCAGCTTGAAATAGCCGACCACGCCCATGAGCAGCAGCGCGGCCATGACCAGGATGGTCGTCACCGGCCGGCGGATGAACAGCGCGGACATGTTCACGGCGCGCTCTCCAATCCGGGTCTGTCCGCGGCCGTGGACGACTCCTGGCCGCGCGCCTCCACGAGCACTCCGGGCTTGAGCCGCAGGTGGCCGTCGGTGACCACGGTTTCGCCCGCCTCGACTCCCGAAAGGATCACGGTTTCGCCGCCGACCACGTTGCCGGTCGCGATCTTGCGCAGCTCGACCGTGCCGGCCTGGCCGACCACGTAGGCCTGCTGCCCGTCAAGACCGTCCTGCACGGCCCTGGACGGCACGACCACGGCATCCTTCAGTTCGCCCAGGCGCAGGGTCACATCCACGAACTGCCCAGGCCAGAGCGCGCGGCTGCGGTTCTCGAAGCGCGCCCGCAGAGCGATGGCGCCTGTCCTGCGGTCCACGCTGTTGTCCACGAAGTACAGGCCGCCCGACTCCGCAGCGGGCGCGCCGGCGACCCTGGCCTCCACGGGCAGCCGCCCGCCGGCCATGCCGCTCATGATGGCCATGAGATGCGCCTCGGGCACGGAGAAGGCGACCTCTATGGGCTCGACCTGCATGATGACCACCATGGGACTATCGGCATTGGCCTTGATCATGTTGCCGGCGTCCACGAGGAGCCTGCCGGTGCGGCCCGTGACCGGCGAGCGGATGCTCGTGTAGCCGAGCTGCACGCGGGCGCTGTCCAGCGCGGCCTCCTCGGCGCGCACCGTGGCGCGCAGGGCCGAGAGGTTCGAGGCCACCTGCTCGAACTGGTCCTGGCTGACGATATCCTGCTGGCGCAGACCCTCGTAGCGCCGGTTGTCGTCCTCGGCCTTGGCCAGCAGCGCTCGGTCGCGCTCCAGGCGCGCCTCGGCCTCACGGAGCCGGGCCGCGAACGGCTTGGAATCGATGCTGAAGAGCAGGTCACCCTGGCGCACGTCCTGTCCCGAACGGAAGTGCACGGCCACGAGCTCGCCCTCCACGCGCGACTTGACGCTCACCGTGGCGCCGGCCTCCACCGTGCCCACGGCCCGGAGTTCCACGGGCACCGTGCGGCGCACGGCCTTGGCCACGACCACGGGCACGGGCCGCTGGCCGTCGCGGCCGCCGGTCTTGGCCACCCCGCTCCCCTTGGCCTGGCCGGGGCTGGGTACGGGCGAGCCCTGTGCCGGAGCGGCTCCGGGAACCCCGCTCGGGCCTCCGGAGCCCGTGAGATAGGGAGCGGCAAGCCAGAAAAACAGGGCCGCCACACCCAGAAGGAGCGCCGCCCTGAGGAAAAACGCCAGTGGTCGCTTCATGCTGATGTCTCTCTTGATGACGCCCATGCCCTGCGCTCGACATGGGCCCGCGCTGCGACACGCGGCGTTGGGGCCGCACAATCGGCCTGGCGGCCGAAGCGGCACGGCGGACGGGGGGACAAGCCCGGGCTCGCGGTGCGGCTCGCTATTTCTGAAAAAGGATGCGTCGGCGGCTGCCGGCCGGCGGCGCATGTCCTGGTTTTCGCTCCAGTAGGTGCCGTTGCAACGATTATGCACGCACCCGAACCCTGTCAACAAGGCCGTGGCCCGGCCTGCCAGGAGGAATCCAAGGCGGCCGGCCGCCAACCTGCCGCCGAACAGCCCGTGCGGGCCGGAATGGCCACGGATTACCAAGCAGTTTTTGCGAGAGAGGCTCCTTTTTGAAAAAAGGGGCCTCTCTCGTGCTCTCTCCACCAAAAACTTTTGATATTATTTCAGCATATTACCGGGAGACGCGGTTGAAAGACGGAGTTCCAAGAGGGCCGCGCCTTCTTGGCCGCCGGAGGCGGCATAAAACAACCTTCGTCAATCATCTGAAATTCAGCCATTCCGGAACCGGAAAAGTCCAGGATGGACTTTTTGCAATTTCCTGAAAAAAAAGCAGGGCCGCCCGAAGACGGCCCTGCTTGGCTTTCATCTCTGCAATCAGACTAATCGCGCTCGGCGAACGCCGGCGTCTCGTCCAGCTCCTCCAGGAACTTGTCGGGCCGCTCGGGCTGCTCGGGCACGTCGATCTCGGCATCCATGTAGCGCCGATAGCCCGTGCCGGCCGGGATGAGCCGGCCCACGATGACGTTTTCCTTGAGGCCGCGCAGCGCGTCCTCCTTGCCCTGGAGCGAGGCCTCGGTGAGCACCTTGGTCGTCTCCTGGAAGGACGCCGCGGAGATGAACGAGTCCGTGGTCAGGGAGGCCTGGGTGATGCCCAGCACGAGCGGTTCGGCCGTGGCGGGCTTGAGGCCCTCGGCCACGCAGCGCTGGTTCTCCTCCATGAAGCGGAACTTGTCCACCTGCTCGCCGGTCAGGAAGGTCGTGTCGCCGGCGTCGGTGACGCTGACCTTCTTGAGCATCTGGCGCACGATGATCTCGATGTGCTTGTCGTCGATGTTCACGCCCTGGAAGCGGTAGACGTCCTGGATCTCTTCCACCAGGTAGTGGGCCAGCACCTTCTCGCCCTTGATCTTGAGGATGTCGTGCAGCTCGGGATAGCCCTCGGTGAGGAGCTCGCCCGCCTCCACGAAATCGCCTTCGCTGACGGTGATGTGCTTGCCCTTGGGGATGAGGTATTCCTTGGAGTCGCCGGTCTCGGGCGTGACGATGATCTTGCGCTTGCCCTTGGTGTCCGGGCCGAAGGAGACCACGCCGTCGATCTCGGAGACCACGGCCAGATCCTTGGGCTTGCGCACCTCGAACAGCTCGGCCACGCGCGGGAGGCCGCCCACGATGTCCTTGGTCTTGGACGTCTCGCGGGGCTTGCGGGCGATGATGTCGCCGGCCTTCACGTAGTCGCCGTCGCGGATCATGATGATGGCGCCCACCGGGAGCTGGAAGGTCGCATCGACCATGCTGTCGGGCCGCACCTTGACCTTGCCCTTGTCGTCCACGATGGAGATGGCCGGCTTGTAGTTGGTGGAGCGGTACTCCATGATGGTCTGCGTGGAGCGCTTGGTCGCCTCGTCCACCTTCTCCTGGTAGGTCTTGCCCTCGATGATGTCCGAGAAGCGCACCACGCCCTCCACGTCGGAGACGAAGGGCTCGTTGAAGGGGTCCCACTCGGTCAGGAGCTGACCCTTCTTGATCTGCGACTCGGTCTCCACGAAGAGCTTGGCGCCCGAGGGGAGCACGTACTTCTCGCGCTCGCGGCCCTGCTCGTCGATCACGGACAGCTGGCCGCTCTTGTTGAGCACCATCCAGTTGCCCTCGGCGTTTCTGACCGTCTTGACTCGGTGCAGCAGTACGCGGCCGGTGTAGCCGGCCTCGATGCTGGAGCGCTCGATCTCGCGGCTGGCCGTGCCGCCGATGTGGAACGTGCGCATGGTCAGCTGCGTGCCAGGCTCGCCGATGGACTGGGCCGCGATGATGCCCACGGTCTCGCCCACGTTGACCAGCCTGCCGCGGGCCAGGTCGCGGCCATAGCACATGGCGCACACGCCCTGGCGGCTCGCGCAGGTCAGCACGGAGCGGATGCTCATGGAGTTGAGCGCCGTATCGTCGATCTTCTGGGCCATCTGCTCGTCGATCATGGAGTTGGCCGGGATGACGACCTCGCCCGTCTCGTCGTCGTACACGTCGAACATGGTCACGCGGCCAAGCGCCCGCTCGGAGAGCTTTTGCTTGATCTCGCCGCCCTTGATGAGGTGTGTGACCTCCATGCCGTCGACCGTGCCGCAGTCGATCTCGCTGATGATGACATCCTGCACCACGTCCACCAGACGGCGGGTCAGGTAGCCGGAGTTGGCGGTCTTGAGCGCCGTGTCCGCCAGGCCCTTGCGCGCGCCGTGCGTGGAGATGAAGTACTGCAGGACCGAGAGGCCCTCGCGGAAGCAGCTCGTGATGGGCGTCTCGATGATCTCGCCCGAAGGCTTGGCCATGAGGCCGCGCATGCCGGCGAGCTGGCGCATCTGGTCCTGGTTGCCTCGGGAGCCCGAGGTGACCATCATGTAGATCGGGTTGAAGCTCGAGTTGGCTTCCGTCTTCCCGGTCTTGGGGTCAACGAGGATGTCCGTGGAGATCTCCTTCATCATCTCCTTGGCCACGTCGTTGGTGCACTTGGTCCAGACGTCCACCACCTTGTTGTACTTCTCGGTGCGGGTGATGATGCCTTCCTGGTACTGACGCTCGATGTCGTCCACCTCGTCGCGCGAGGCCTGAAGCAGCGGAGCCTTCTTCTCCGGGATGTTCAGGTCCTTGACGCCGATGGTCACGCCGGCGCGAGTGGCGTACTCGTAGCCCATGTCCTTGAGCTTGTCGCACAGAATGACCGTGGCCTTGATGCCGGCCATGCGGTAGGCATCGCTCACGAGCCGGGCGATGTTCTTCTTGTTGAGCACGATGTTGCCCATCTCGAAGCCCATCTCGGGCGGCATGATCTCGCTCACGATGACTCGGCCCGGTGTGGTGTCGTGCAGTGTGCCCTCGATGCGCACCTTGATGCGCGAGTGCAGGTCCACCACTCCGTTGTCCACGGCCGCGATGACCTCCATGGGGTCGGCGAAGACCTTGCCCTCGCCGCGGCCGAAGGAGCGCTCCACGGTCAGATAATACAGCCCGAGCACGATGTCCTGGCTCGGGTTGATGATGGGCGAGCCGTTGGACGGCGAGAGGATGTTGTTCGTGCTCATCATGAGCACGCGGCACTCGATCTGCGCCTCCACGGACAGCGGCACGTGCACGGCCATCTGGTCGCCGTCGAAGTCGGCGTTGTACGCCGAGCAGACCAGCGGGTGCAGGCGGATGGCCTTGCCCTCGACGAGCAGCGGCTCGAAGGACTGGATGCCGAGGCGGTGCAGGGTCGGCGCGCGGTTGAGCATGATCGGATACTCGCGCACGACCTCTTCCAGGATGTCCCAGACCACCAGCTCCTCGCGCTCGACCATCTTCTTGGCGCTCTTGATGGTCGAGGCGTAGCCCCGCTCCTCGAGCTTGGAGTAGATGAACGGCTTGAAGAGCTCCAGGGCCATCTTCTTGGGCAGGCCGCACTGGTGCAGCTTGAGCTTGGGGCCCACGACGATGACCGAGCGGCCCGAGTAGTCCACGCGCTTGCCGAGCAGGTTCTGGCGGAAGCGGCCCTGCTTGCCCTTGATCATGTCCGACAGGGACTTGAGCGGCCGGCCGTTGGTGCCTGTGATGGCCCGTCCGCGCCTGCCGTTGTCGAACAGGGCGTCCACGGCCTCCTGGAGCATGCGCTTCTCGTTGCGGATGATGATGTCCGGCGCGCCGAGCTCAAGGAGCCTCTTCAGGCGGTTGTTGCGGTTGATGACCCTGCGGTAGAGGTCGTTCAGGTCGCTCGTGGCGAAGCGGCCGCCGTCGAGCGGCACCAGAGGGCGCAGCTCGGGCGGGATGACCGGGACGACCTCCATGATCATCCATTCGGCCTTGTTGCCCGACTCGATGAAGGCTTCCACGATCTTGAGGCGCTTAGTGTATTTCTTCTTCTTGGTCTGCGACTTGGTGGTCTGCGACTCCTCGCGCAGCTCCACGCGCAGCTTCTCAAGGTCGAGCTCCTCCAGCAGGGCGCGCACGGCCTCGGCGCCCATGCCCACCTGGATGGCCTCCTCGCCGTAATGGTCGATGACCTGCAAGTACTGGTCTTCGGAGATGACCTGATACTTGGACAGGTTCGTGTCCCTGGGATCCATGACCACGTAGGAGTCGAAGTAGAGCACCTTCTCCAGGTCGGCCATGGTCATGTCCAGCAGGGTGCCAATCTTGGAAGGCAGGGTCTTGAGGAACCAGATGTGCGCCACGGGCGCGGCCAGCTCGATGTGTCCCATGCGCTCGCGCCGCACCTTGGATGCGATGACCTCGACGCCGCACTTCTCGCAGACGATGCCACGGTGCTTCATGCGCTTGTACTTGCCGCAGTTGCACTCGTAGTCCTTCACCGGCCCGAAGATCTTGGCGCAGAAGAGTCCGTCGCGCTCTGGCTTGAAGGTCCGGTAGTTAATGGTCTCCGGCTTCTTCACCTCGCCGAAGGACCACTCACGGATCTTCTCGGGCGACGCAATGGAGATCTTCATGGCCTTGATGCCCTGAGCAGGGATGCTCGTGGCCGAAGTCTGGCGGAATGCGAACAGATCATCCAACGTCATATTCAAACCCTCGCAATGTCAAGGTTGCGAATCGTATCACGGAAGCTTGTCCTGGGGCGGGGCCTAATCCCTCTCGGTAGCCCGCTCGCCGGTCCTGGACTTGCCGTTCTTCTTGCGCTCCTCCGGGATGAGCGTCACGTCGAGGCCAAGGGACATGAGCTCCTTGACGAGGACGTTGAAGGACTCGGGCAGCCCAGATTCCAGGAAGTTCTCGCCCTTGACGATCTTCTCGTACATCTTGACGCGTCCCGTGACGTCGTCGGACTTAACTGTCAGGAACTCCTGCAGGAGGTTGGCCGCGCCGTAAGCCTCCAGCGCCCAGACCTCCATCTCGCCCAGACGCTGGCCGCCGAATTGGGCCTTGCCGCCCAGAGGCTGCTGCGTGACGAGCGAGTATGGGCCCGTGGAACGGGCGTGGATCTTCTCATCGACAAGGTGGTGCAGCTTGAGCATGTACATGATGCCCACGGTGACCCTGTTGTGCAGGGCGTCGCCCGTGCGGCCGTCGTAGAGCACGCTCTTGCCGTCCTCGGGCAGGCCGGCCCTCGTGAGCAGGTCCCAGATGTCCTCCTCGCTGGCGCCATCGAAGACCGGGGTCTTGCAGACGATGCCGCCGCGGAGATCGGAGAGGCTGGCCTTGAGCTCCTCGATATCCATGGAGTCGATGAGCCCGGCCATGTCCGGGAAGACGTCCTTGGCTTGGCCGCGCAGGACCTCGTCGGCCGCGCCGGAGTCCACGAGCTCGGCGAACTGCTTGCCCAGCTCCTTGGCCGCCCAGCCCAGGTGCGTCTCCATGATCTGGCCGATGTTCATGCGCGACGGCACGCCGAGCGGATTGAGCACGATGTCCATGGGCGTGCCGTCGGCGAAGAAGGGCATGTCCTCCTCGGGGAGGATGTTGGACACGACGCCCTTGTTGCCGTGGCGGCCGGCCATCTTGTCGCCCACGCTCAGCTTGCGCTTCACGGCGATGTAGACCTTGACCATCTTGATCACGCCCGGGGGCAGGTCGTCGCCCTCGGTGACCTTGGCCTTCTTGCGCTCGTACACGTTGCGGATGAAGCGCACCTGGCGGTCGTACTCGTCCAGGATCTGCTTCACGGACTCGTTGGCCTCGCGGCTGACGAACATGCCGGCAAGCTTCTTGAGCGGGACCTGCTCCAGGACCTCCAGGGTCAGAGGCTTGTTCTCCTCCAGGAGCACCTCGCCCTTCTTCTTGCCCATGATGGTCTGGCTGACGCGGTTGCTCTCGGCCACGGCCCACACGCGCTGGCGCGTCGCCTCGTTGAGGCCCTGGATGTGCTGGGTCTCCATGCGGTCGAGGCGGTGCAGATCGTAGTCCTCGATGAGCTTGGTGCGCTCGTCCTTGTCGCCCGAGCGGCGATTGAAGACCTTGACGTCGATGATCGTGCCCTCGATTCCTGGCGGAACCTTGAGCGAGGTGTTCTTCACGTCGCGGGCCTTGTCGCCGAAGATGGCGCGCAGGAGCTTCTCCTCGGGCGTAAGCTGGGTCTCGCCCTTGGGAGTGATCTTGCCCACGAGGATGTCGTCCGGCGCGATCTTGGCGCCGATGCGGATGATGCCCGACTCGTCGAGGTTCCTGAGCATCTCCTCGCCCACGTTCGGGATGTCGCGCGTGACCTCCTCGGGTCCAAGCTTCGTGTCGCGGGCGACGAGCTCGAACTCCTCGATGTGCACGGAGGTGAACACGTCTTCCTTGACCATGCGCTCGGAGATGAGGATGGAGTCCTCGAAGTTGTATCCGCACCAGGGCATGAAGGCCACGAGCAGGTTCTTGCCCAGGGCCAGGTCGCCATCCTGGATGGCCGGGCCGTCGGCGAGCACTTGGCCCTTCTTCACGCGCTGGCCAGGCTGGACTCGCGGCTTCTGACCAAAGGATGAGTTCTGGTTGGACTTGTGGAACTTCTGCAGCTCGTAGGAGCGCACGCCGCCTGACTCGGGGTAGACCTCGCCGTCGTAGATGACCACCACTCGGTCGGCGTCGGCGTAGGACACCACGCCGTCATACTCGGCCAGTACGCAGGCGCCCGAGTCGCGGGCCACCGTGCCCTCCATGCCCGTGCCAACCAGCGGCTTCTGGGTGCTGATAAGCGGCACGGCCTGGCGCTGCATGTTGGAGCCCATGAGCGCGCGGTTGGCGTCGTCGTGCTCCAGGAACGGGATGAGCGCCGCCGAGATGGACACGATCTGGCCCGGCGAGATGTCCATGAGCGTGACGGTCTCGCGCGGGACCACGAGCGGATCGCCCTTGATGCGCGCGGTGACCAGGGCATTCACGAAGCGGCCCTGCTCGTCCAGGGGCGCGTTGGCCTGGGCGATCACGTGGTCGGCCTCGCGCGAGGCGTCCAGGTAATGGATCTCGGCCGTGACCTGGCCGTCCCTGGCCACGCGGTAGGGCGTCTCGATGAATCCGTAGTCATTGACCCGCGAGAGCGTGGTCAGCGACACGATGAGGCCGATGTTCGGACCTTCGGGCGTCTCGATGGGGCAGATGCGGCCATAGTGCGAGGTGTGCACGTCGCGCACCTCGAAACCCGCACGCTCGCGGGTCAGGCCGCCGGGTCCCAGGGCCGAGAGCCGGCGCTTGTGGGTCACCTCGGACAGGGGGTTGGTCTGGTCCATGAACTGGGACAGTTGCGAGGTGCCGAAGAACTCCTTGAGCACGGCCGCCACGGGCTTGGGGTTGATCAGATCGTGCGGCATGAGCGTGGCGACTTCCTGCAGGCTCATGCGCTCCTTGATGGCCCGCTCCATGCGCACCAGGCCGATGCGGTACTGATTCTCCACCAGCTCGCCCACGGGGCGCACACGGCGGTTGCCCAGGTGATCGATGTCGTCCGCCGGGCCGTGGGTGTCCTTGAGGAAAGCGAGCTGCTTGATGGCGCTCAGGATGTCCTCGTTGGACAGGGTGCGCTCGTCCAGGGGCCGGTCGAGGCCCAGGCGCGAGTTGAGCTTATAACGGCCCACGGGCGACAGGTCATAGTAGTCCGGATTGCGGAACAGGTTCTCGAAGAAGTTGGCGGCGATCTCCGGGGTCGGGGGCGAGCTCGGCCGCAGGCGGCGGTAGATCTCAATTTGAGCCTGCTCCAGGTCGTCGGTCTTGTCGAGCATGAGCGTGTCGCGCAGGGAAGGCGAGACTTCGGTGCCGCGGGTGTTCAGGGTCTGGAACGTGCTCAGGGACGAGCGGCGCAGGTTCTCCAGCAGGTCAAGGTGCAGCTCCTCGCCGGCCTCGCCGACGACCTCGCCGGTTTCGGGATCGACCACGTCCGAGGCCAGGTACAGCCCGAACAGGGTGTTGGGATCGATCTCGATCTCCTTGACGCCGGCCTCGGCCATGAGCCGCCACTGGCGCTTGGTGATGGGCTTGCCGGCCTTGGTGATGACCTCGCCCTTGGGGTCGAGGATGTCGGCGTAGGCGTTCTCCTTGCGGAAGAACTTGGGCTCGAACTGCATGAAGACCCGCTCGCCGTCCAGGCGGTAGGTCTCGCGCTCGTAGAAATAGTCGAGGATGTCCTGCTTGGACATGCCCATGGCCTTGAACAGGATGGTCGCGGGCATCTTCCGGCGGCGGTCGATGCGCACGTACAGGATGTCCTTGTGGTCGTAGTCGAAATCCAGCCAGCTGCCGCGCATGGGGATGACGCGGCAGGAGTACAGGACGCGCTTGCTCGAATGGGTCTTGCCCGAGTCGTGCTCGAAGATGATGCCCGGAGAGCGCTGGAGCTGGTTGACGATGACCCGCTCGGTGCCGTTGATGATGAAGGTGCCCTTCTCGGTCATCAGCGGGATCGTGCCGAAGTAGATGTCCTGCTCCTTGATGTCCCGGATGGTCCTGTTGCCACTCTCCTCGTCCACGTCGTAGACGACAAGGCGGACCTTGATGCGTATGGGGGCCTCGTAGGTCAGGCCCTTGGCGATGCACTCGACCTGGTCGAACTTGGGATCGCCGATCTCGTAGCTGACGTAGTCCAGGCTCGCGGTCTTATTGAAATCCTCGATGGGGAACACCGAGCGGAAGACGCCCTCCAGGCCGTAGTCCTCCCGGCTTGCCGGCGGGACGTCCATCTGCAGGAACTGCATGTACGAATCGATCTGCAGGTTCAGCAGATGAGGGTATTCCAACGCGTAGCTTATCTTTCCGAACTGTTTGGCGAATTGGCCCATGGTATCCTCATCAACCTAGTTTCGGTTAACTGGGAGTGTGCCCGTTATTGTTGACACGCCGATGACTTCGAGGGTATCGGCGCGGTTGCGTGCTCCGGAAATGACGCCGCGCGAGCCGTGAAGCGCGGGGCGTGGGGAGTGTGGACGGCAATCGTTCATGGCCAGGAGTGCGACCTTTCTCAAAATTCCTACACGATCCGCCGGCAAAGAGCGAGACTTGAGTGAAAAGAGCCTTGGACGGGGCTTCCCCGCAAGGCTATGCAAAACGGGTAAAAGAGCGCAAGACTCCCCAGGGAGCCCTGCGCTCTTCCCGTTCGAAGGAAAGAAATCGAGTCCTACTTGACTTCGACTTCAGCGCCAGCCTCTTCGAGCTGCTTCTTGGCAGCCTGAGCGTCATCCTTGGACACGCCTTCCTTGATGGCGGAGGGGGTGCCATCCACCTTGTCCTTGGCCTCCTTGAGACCCAGACCGGTAAGGGCGCGCACGACCTTGATGACCGCGATCTTGTTGCCGCCGGCACCCTTGAGGATGACGTCGAACTCGGTCTTCTCCTCGGCGGCCTCGGCGGGCGCGGCGGCGGCGGGCATGGCGGCCATGGCCATGGGCGCGGCGGCGGACACGCCGAACTTCTCCTCAAGCTCCTTGATGAACTGGGACAGCTCGAGGACGGTCATGCCGGCGATGAAATCGACTACTTGTTCTTTGGTGATATCAGCCATTTGGGAATCTCCTCTCGATTGTGAATGCGACTTGTTAGGCTGCCTCGGCCTTCTTGTCCTTGAGCGCGGTCAGGACATTGAGAAGGCCGCGGGGCACGTTGGCCAACAGCGAGACGAAGTTGGTGGGCACGGCGTTCATGGTGCCTAGCACCATGCCAAGCAGTTGCTGCTTGCCGGGCAGCCTGGCCAAGTCCTGGATCTGGGCATCGCTCAGATGCTTGCCTTCCAGGCTGGCGAAGCGCACGGAGAACTTCTTGTTGGTCTTGGCGTATTCCACCAGGGCCTTGGCCGCCGCCACGGGATCCTCATACCCGAAGGCGATGGCGTTGTTCTCCTTGAGCTTCTCGCCGAGCGGCTTGTGCACGCCGCCCGACATGGCAATGCGGGCCAGGGTGTTCTTGACGACCGCGTAGTCCACGCCAGCCTTGCGCAGCTGGACGCGGAGGTCGGTCATCTCCTCCACCTTGATGCCCTTGAAGTCCGTGACCACACAAATGCTCGCCCGGTCGGCTTTCGCCTTGATCTGGTCGATAATCTGCGCTTTTTCCGACCTGTTCACGTTGCTCTCCTGGAGTAGGAGGTTAACCGGGCGGGAGAGGAGCCAATCCAGTCTACCGCGGGAAATTAAGGGCGTTGCCCGCCAGCGGTCTTTGACTCTCTTCCCAGTGGTGGTTGATATATGTCCAAACGGGTCGGCCCGAGGAAGGCCTCATCCGTCACTGCCTCTAGCCTTCGATGAACCTGCGCGCCTCGATGGCGTCGATCCTGTAGCCGGGGCCCATGGTCGTGCTCACGGCCATGCCCTTGACGTATGTGCCCTTGGCCGTGGAAGGCTTCAGGCGCATGATCTGATCGGCGATCGCCTTGAGGTTCTCCATGATCTTGCCAGGGCCGAAGGAGACCTTCCCCAGCGGCGCGTGGAGCACGCCGGCCTTGTCCACCTTGAACTCGACCTTGCCGGCCTTCTGCTCCTTGACGGCCTTGGCCAAGTCGAAGGTGACCGTGCCGGTCTTGGCGTTGGGCATGAGGCCGCGGGGTCCGAGGACGCGACCGATCTTGCCCACCTGGGCCATCATGTCCGGGGTGGCGATGGCCTTGTCGAACTCAAGCCAGCCGCCCTGGATCTTCTCCACAAGGTCCTCGGCGCCGACGAAATCGGCTCCGGCGGCCTTGGCCTCTGCCTGCTTCTCACCCTGGCAGAACACGGCGATGCGCACGGTCTTGCCCAGGCCATTGGGCAGGGACACGGCGCCGCGCACCATCTGGTCCGAGTACTTGGGGTTGACGCCGAGATTGAAGACGATATCCACGGTCTCGTCGAACTTGGCGTAGGCTCTTTCGACGGCGAGCTTCACGGCGTCCTCGACGCTGAAGCGCTGCTCGATGAGATCGAGGCCTTCCGTAGCCTTGCGGTATTTCTTTCCGTGCTTGGGCATTGCTTTAAAACCTCACCTAGACCACGTCTATGCCCATGCTGCGGGCAGTACCCATGATGGAGCGGACGGCGGCGTCCAGGTCCTTGGCCGTCAGATCCGGCATCTTGAGCTTGGCGATCTCGCGAACCTGGTCCATGCTCACCTTGCCCACCTTGTTCCGGTTAGGCTCGCCCGAGCCCTTCTCAAGCTTGGCGGCCTTCATGACCAATACACTGGCCGGAGGCGTCTTGGTGATGAAGGAGAAGGACCGGTCGGCGTACACGGTGATGATGACCGGGATGATCATGCCCTTCTGGTCCTGCGTCTTGGCGTTGAACGCCTTGCAGAACTCCATGATGTTCACGCCGTGCTGGCCCAGCGCCGGACCAACCGGCGGCGACGGGTTGGCCGCGCCGGCCGGAATCTGCAATTTGACCTTGCCAGTGATTTTCTTGGCCATTGTCTTTGAACCTCAACGCTTGCCGTTGCTTTAGGCCGTTAGCTCTTGCTCACCTGGACGAAATCGAGCTCCACGGGGGTTTGGCGCCCGAAGATGGACACCGAGACCTTGAGCTTGCCCTTGTCATAGTTGACGTCTTCGACCACGCCGTTGAAGCCGCTGAAGGGGCCGTCCACGACCCTGACTTCGTCGCCGCGCTCGAAGTTGAACTTCGGCCGTGGCTTCTCCTGGCGCTGCTCCATCATCTTCAAAATCTTCTGGGCCTCGCTGTCGCGCATGGGCGTCGGCCTATTCTTGCCGCCCACGAAGCCCGTGACCCTGGGAATGGTTTGCACAAGGTGCCAGGAGAAATCAGTCATGATCATGTTGACCATGACATAGCCGGGATAGAACTTGCGCGTGCTCGTGCGCTTCTCGCCCTTGACCAGCTCGATGACCTTCTCCGTGGGCACCACCACTTCCTTGATGAGCCCTTGGTCCTGTCCCGTGCGCATCATCTCGCGGATGGTCTGCTCCACACGGTGCTCGAACCCAGAGTAGGTGTGCACGATAAACCAGCGTGACTTGGGATCGCTGACTTCGTTTTTGGGTTCGATATCGCTCATGAAAACCGCCTTACGACAGGACGACCTGAATCAGCTTGGAGAGCATGGTGTCGACAACGCCGAGAAAGACACCCATGACGACGACCACAATGAGCACGGCGATGGTGGTGGCCGTGACTTCCTTGCGCGTGGGCCAGACCACCTTCTTCAGCTCGCCCTTGGACTGCTCGAAGAACTCGCGCATCTCGCCAATGCGGGCCCCAACGGACTTGGAGTCCGCCTTGTCGGCGACCTGGGCCTTGCCGGACTGCGTGGCCTTCCTGGCCTCGTCCGTAGTCGTCTTGGTATTTTTCGCCATGGATCATCCCAAAATATGGCAGGCCAGGAGGGATTCGAACCCCCAACCCCCGGATTTGGAGTCCGGTGCTCTACCGTTAGAGCTACTGGCCTGCACGGTTGCGCCCAGGGCAAAAGCTCCGGGCGAATCAACCAGACTTACTTCACTTCCTTGTGCGCCGTGTGCTTACGGTCCCACGGGCAGTACTTCTTCAGCTCGATACGCTCGGAAGTGTTCTTCTTGTTCTTGGTCGTGGCATAGTTGCGGCGCTTGCATTCGGTGCACTGCAACTGGATGTTGACTCGCATTGTCTCACCTTACTCCGTGATTTCAGAGACCACGCCGGCGCCCACGGTGCGGCCGCCCTCGCGGATGGCGAAGCGCAGGCCCTTCTCCATGGCGATGGGCGCGATCAGCTCGACCATGAACGTGGCGTTATCGCC
>JAEYTO010000111.1 GCA_023433925.1 Pseudomonadota bacterium
GGACCCCATGTGTTCGATTTGTGCGCGATGCGGTTCCGCCAAACCGCCGGGCGCGAGCGGGACCGGGCGACCGGCTCCGCTTTCTTGAGCCAACCGCAAAACCCGACCGGCAGCCTCCGCGTTTCCAGCTTTTCTAATTCCCCCTCGTCCCTTGCCGCGCTAACCTGAGACGACTCGCGAACCGCAACCCCAAGGAGGCCGCATGGGCATCATCATCTCCTGGCTGCTCCTGTCGCTGGCCATCGCCGTCACCGCCTGGATCCTGCCCGGTGTGCGCGTGCGTAGCGCAGGGTCGCTGCTCGCCGCCGCGGCGGTGCTCGGCATCATCAACGCCCTCCTCTGGCCGATCCTGTTCTGGATTACCATCCCCATCACCATCCTGACCCTGGGCCTCTTCGCGCTCGTGCTGAACGCGCTGCTCGTCATGCTTGCGGCCAGGATCGTGCCGGGCTTCGGGGTGGACAGCTTCTGGTGGGCGCTCGCCTTCAGCGTCATCCTGGCCATCGTCAACGCCATCCTGCACGCGATCATCTATTAGAGCGGCCCGCGAATGAAATGGACGCGCTGAGCCGCCTCACGCGCCAGCCGAGCGGAGAGGCCGCCCTGCTCCTGCTCCTGGCGGCGTTCATCCTCCTGCGCCTCGTCGCGCTCCATGGCGGCAGGCTCCTGTGGGAAACGGCCAGGCGGCTGTACAACCGGATCTCGGCCGGCAGCACCTGGGAGCGCACCGGGGGCTTCATCAACGAGCTGCGCCAGCGCGCGCCCAAGGTCATGGGCTTCCTTGACGCCCGGCTGACGCCCAGGCGCTTCAACGGCCTGCCGCTGACGCTCCTGCTCCTGGCCTGCGCCTACGCCGCCGGACTGTACCTGGAGATGGTGGACGAGGTCCTGGAGGCGCGCGAAGTCGTGGTCCTGGACCGCGCCGTGAACCAGGCGCTCCAGCCCTGGCGCACGCCGACGGCCGTGGCGGTCTTCATCTGGATCACCAACCTGGGCTCCGTGGAGACCCTGACGGCGGTGTCCATAGTCTCCACGGGCTTCTTCTTCGCCTTTCGCCGCACCGGCCTGGCGCTGCCGCTGTGGGTGTGCATCGCCGGCTCGCAGTTGACGACCTGGATCGGCAAGTACGCCATCGCCCGCCCCAGGCCGGAGTTCATCCTCGGCGTGCAGGCCGTGTCGCCCTCCTTCCCCAGCGCCCACGCCACGGGCTCGTGCGCGGTGTACGGCTTCATCGCCTATGCCCTCGTGCGCCACGCGAAGCACGCCCGGAGGCGTTTCGAGGTCTCCTACTGGACAGCGATGCTCGTGCTGCTCATCGCCTTCAGCCGGGTCTTCCTGGGCGTGCATTTCCTGAGCGACGTGACGGCGGGGCTCGTGGTGGGGGGATTCTGGCTGCTGGTTGGCGTGGCATTGGCCGAGGTCATGGCCCGGCGTGAGTCCGGCCGGGCGAAATGATCACGGAGCCATGGACAAAGATGGCTCGGCTCCCAGGTCGCGGGACAGGAGCGCCCGTCTCGATGGGGAGAACAATGTGGCAGGCAGCCCGCGTAAGGATGCCGGAATGCACGGCGTGGACATGGCAGGCCGGAAAGCCGTGCGAAACACCGGCTCGCGAGCCGCGTGGAGCCTAGAGCATTTTCACTTTGAAAATGCTCTGCAAGCCATGCGTCGGCATGGCTTGCCGCCGCGTAGGCGCAGGCGCAATTCACTTGCGCCATCAACGCCGAAGCGAACGTCTTAAAGTTGATCTGCTCTATTGCCCTCGCTTGCGGCGCACGGTGACCGTCTCGCCCGCGATGCCCCAGTTGTCCGTGCCCACCTCGTCGATGACCACGACGGTCGTGGCCGGGTTCTTGCCGAGCACGTCGCGCAGAAGCTCGGTGACGCCATTGATGAGCCTGGCCTTCTGCTCGGCCGTGGCGCCTTCGCGGGTGATCTTGATGTTCACGTAGGGCATGAGAGCCTCCTTTGGGCAAGGGAAATGTCATCAGCGGGACCGGCGCAAGGCCCGCCAGGCTCATGCGCGGCGTTCCCGACCCAAGCCGGCGGCTCAGGCCTCCTCGCCGTCCGCCATGGGGCCACGGGGCGCGAAGGCCACGGTCACGCGGGTGCCGGGAGCCAGGCGCTCGATGGCCAGGCTCCCGCCGATCCGGCCTACCAGACCGCGCACGAGCTGGAAGCCCAGGGAGCGCTCCGAGCGGCCCTCGAAGTCCTCGGGCAGGCCCGCGCCGTCGTCCTGCACCGACAGCCCGCACTCGTCGCCGCGCTGGTCGAAGGCGATGCGGATGCGGCCCTGGCGCCCGCCGGCAAAGGCATGCTCGAGGCTGTTGGCCAGGAGTTCGTTGAGAATCAGGCCGCACGGGACCGCCACATCCATGTCCAGGAGCGCGTTCCGCACGTCGAGCTCCAGCTCCACGCCGGAGCCGCCGGCCATGGAGCGCGGCAGCTCCCCAGCAAGCCTCTCCAGGTAGGGCTTGATCTCGATGCCGCCGAAGTCGTCGAAGCCGTCAAGGCTCTCGAGGATGCGCGCCATGGAGCGCATGCGCGCCTTGGTTCCGCGTGGCGGCTCGGCCAGGGCGCCGTCCTCGGTATGGCCGGCCTGGAGGCCGAGCAGGTCCGTGATGATCCGCAAGTTGCTCTTGACCCGCCGGGGGACCTCCTTGAGCAGGACGTCCTTCTCGCGCAGCGAGGCCTTGAGCCTGTCCACGGCCTTGTTCAGCTCGGCCGTGCGCTCCGCCACGATCTCCTCCAGGTGCAGGCGGTGCCGCTTGAGCTCCTGCTCCGAGGCGGCCAGGGCCCTGACCTTCTGCTCCAGATCCTGGTTGATCTTCTGGACCCACTTGTAGAGCTCGAAGCTCTCCAGGGCGTTGGCGCTCTGCGTGAGGAGGATGGACAGGAGCGCCAGGGAGTAGTCGTAGACCTGGCCCGGCTTGTCCGCGAGCACGCCCAGAAACATGCCGCGCACGCGCGAGTTGGTGGCCAGGACGTGCAGCAGGAAGCGGCTGCGGCCGTCCTTGCCGCTGATGAACACGGGCCGTTTCTCGCGCAGGGCCCACGAGAAGATGCCCTTGTCGATGAAGTGGGTCACGTTCTCGGCCATGAAACCCTGCTTCTCCTCGGGAGTGCAGAAGGCCGGCTTGAAGTCCGAGTCGCGCTCGTCCACCAGATAGAAGGCCTGCGTCCGCATGGGCAGCAGACGCTGGATGCGGCCTGTGGCCTCCTGGAGGATGACCGCCGGGTCCTGGAGCCTGCCGATGGCGACCTGGAAGTCGCCCAGGGACGAGGCCGCCTCGAGCAGGTCGAGGGTGAAGCGCTTCTGCTCCTCCAGGAACTCGATCCTGGTTTCGAGCTGGCGCACCTGGTGCTTGAGTTCCTTGGAGCTAGTCATCGCTCAGGAAGTACTTCGCGGTTTGGTCGTACAGGAAGTCAAGCTGCTCCACGACCGCCGACAGCGTGACCGCGGGCAGGCCCAGGGACTCCCAGACCGTGGCGTTGAGCGGCGGCACGATATTTTCCGGCCGCGCATGGGCCAGGGCCCAGGCCAGCACGTCCGAGAAATGCACGATGGCCGTCTCGCGGAAGCTCGGGCTGCCCATGGGCGCGTGGTGATGGCGGATGGAGGTCTCCAGCACGAACGGGAAGTTCCAGGCCTTGAGCATGTACCCGCCCAGAACGCCGTGGTCGAAGCCGAAAGCCTTGCGCTCCACGCGCTCCACGGACTCACGCGCCGCGAGCGCCGCGGCGAGCGCTTCCGCGGATTCCCTGGGTCTGTTCTTGTACAAGGCCAGGCGGCCGATGTCGTGCAGGAGCCCCGAAACGAAAAAGCGCTCGGAATTGGGCGTGTTCGTGTGGCCGGCCAGGATGCGGCAGGCGAAGCCGCACATGAGGCTGTGCTCCCAGAAGCCGCGCATGTCCACGAGCTCCTCCGGGATGCCCTGGAAGGAGTGGATGGCGGCCACGCCCACGGCCAGGGTCGTCAATTGCCGGCTGCCGATGACGGTCACGGCGCGCGAGATGGTGTCGATCCTGGACGGGAAACCGTAGAACGGGCTGTTGACGATGCGCAGCAGGCGCGCCGTGAGCGAGGTGTCCCGCTCCACCGCGCGGGCGATCTCCAGGGCCGAGCAGCGCGGATTGTTGATGATGTCCACGAGCTCGGCCAGGAGGGCCGGCATGGAGGCCAGGACGACCTCCTGGCCGCCGAGGATATCCTGGGGAGTCGTCCGGAACCTGCCCTCCAGCGCATCCAGGCCGGCCGGAGCGCCCTGGTCCGGCCGGCTCGCCGCGAAGGCCTCGGCCGCGCGCGGATTGGCCTCGAACTTTTTGGCCAGGCGCAGGGAGCAGATCTTGAGCAGCTCCTTGATGGCCGGATACTCCGGGTCATTGAGCCGCAGCCGCTGGCGCATGATTTCCTGGGCCGCGGCCAGGGCCGTGGGCGAGACGTCGGGAGCCTTGGGCTCGTCCTGGTCGCCCTCGACATCCACGGCCAGTACGCCCCAGATGCGCAGGATGCGCAGATGACCCTCGTCCAGCTCCGTGCCCCTGGCCAGGAGGAAGCGGCCCAGGTCGGACTGGAGGTCCGTGGCCAGCTTCATGCCAGGCTTGATCTGGTCGATGGGGATCTTCGTCATTGCTTCAGTTCATGAGTAAAACATACATTTCCTGCGCTTTTGATGCAGATTGTGTTCCAAACGCCACTGGACGGGCCTGCAACCCGGCCGAGGCGACGCAGACCAGTCTGCCGGCCGCGTTGTATCGACCCAAGGATGGGAACCTTGTACCAATCCTTAAGTATGATCCATTGAATCTGGACTCGCCAGCTTAGAGCCAATCACACCCCCCCCAAGAATCACCTAGAGCCTCGCTCTTGTTACCTTGCCCACTGGCCGGGATAGGTTTTGTTCGTGGCTCTCAATGCATGCTGAGCAGGCCGTAAAAGGCCGCGCCCCACAGGCCGGTATCGTCGTTGCCGTTCAGAAGGACCGGAATGTCCCGCAAGAGCCATCCATAATTCGGGGAATCCACGAACTCCTCGCGAAAGGCCGGGTGCAGGACAAGCATGGGGTTCTTGGCCGCCACGCCGCCCACCACGTAGACCCCGCGCATGGCCAGCACGCTCAGGGCATAGTTGCGGCAGGCCCGGCCGTAGAAGCGCGCGAACCAGGCCGTGGTCTGGCTGTCTTCCGTGAGCACGGCCGAGACCCCGGCCGGAGTCAGCGCTTCGCCCGTGAGGAACTCGTGCAGCAGGGACAGCCCAAGGCCCGTGACCACGATGTCGCCATAGGCGTAGGGCTTGCCGGTCTTGGCGAGCAGGAAGCGCTCGTACTCGTGCTCCTCGGTACCCGTGAAGGAGAAGGAGGCGTGGCCGGCTTCCGAGGGCAGGGCGATGTACCCGCCGCACGTGTCCGGCAGGAGCGCGCAATGCCCCAGGCCCGTGCCCGCGCCCACCGCCGCCAGGGCCGCGTCTTCCCGTGGCGTGCCCGGCTTGATTTCGCGCGCGTCGGCCGCGGCGTCGGTGCGGCAACCGTAGGCCTGGGCCACGAAGTCGTTGATGAGGTAGTAGCCGCCTTCGCCGAAGATCCGCCGGCCGTGGGACAGGTCGATGTCCCACGGGATGTTGGGCGGGTTGGCGTAGACCCGGTCGCGCACCGCGCCGGCCACGGCCATGACCGTCATGTCGCTGCGCCTGGGCGTGGCCGGAAAGCCCTCGGCTTCCAGGGCGCCCACCAGATCCAGGAACGAGCCGAACTCCTGCGTGGGCAGACGCAGGGTGTCCTCCAGGGAGAGCCGCGGGCCGTCGGCGATAAAGGAGGCGAAGCGGCTGTTGGTCCCGCCTATGTCGGCGGCAAGTATCTTTTTCATGTGGACAGCTTACCCGCTTTCGGCCGGGCGGTTAACCTTTTTCCTTCACGCGGCCTGCCGCCTGGACGGAAACATGCCTTTACCCTCGGACCCGTATCGGGTTATTTGTGTCCGCAATGACATATCGACGCTCCCGCAGCGACTGAACCGAAACAGATGCACGGAGACCCCCATGGAGCGCACCATCTATCTCCATACGATCCCCCTGACCCAGGCAGTGGAGGCGCTCAAGGCCGCCCTTGACCGCGAGACCCTCGTGGGCCGCGAGACCGTGGCCACCGAGGACGCCTTGGGCCGCGTGCTGGCCGCGCCGGTGTACGCCCGCTACTCCTCGCCCACCTTTCACAGCGCGGCCATGGACGGCATCGCCGTGCGCGCCAAGGACACCTTCGCGGCCCGCGAGGGCTCGCCCGTGCGCCTGCGCAAGGGCCAGGGCTATACGCCGGTCAACACGGGCCATCCCCTGCCCCAGGGCTTCGACGCCGTGGTCATGATCGAGCACGTGGTCCAGGAGGACGAGGAGACCGCGGCCCTGGAGGCTCCGGCCTTTCCCTTCCAGCACGTGCGGCGCATCGGCGAGGACATCGTGGCCACGGAGCTGCTCATGCCCCAGGGCCACAGGCTCTCGGCCTACGACCTGGGCGCGCTCCTGTCGGCCGGCATCTGGGAGGTCGAAGTCTTCGAGCCCGTGCGCCTGGCCTTCATCCCCACGGGCGACGAGGTGCTCGACTACACGCAGCGGCCCGAGCCCAAGGCCGGCCAGGTGGTGGAGAGCAACTCGACCATGCTCTGCGCCCTGGCCCGCTCCTGGGGCCTGGCGGCCCGGCGCGTGCCGCCCGTGCCCGACGACATGGAAGCCCTGGAGACCGCCGTGCGCCAGGCCCTGGACTCGGACGCGCACGTGGTGGTCATGGGCGCGGGCTCCTCGGCCGGCAGCAAGGACTTCACCCGCGCGGTCATGGAGCGTGTGGGCCGCGCGCTCGTGCATGGCGTGTCGGCCATGCCCGGCAAGCCCTCGCTGCTCGGAGTGGCGCACAACGGCAAGCTCCTGGTCGGCGCGCCGGGCTACCCCGTGAGCGCGGTCATCTGCTTCGAGGAGCTGCTGCGCCCGCTGGCGGCCTGGCTGGGCCGCTTCGACGCGCCCGAGCG
This sequence comes from Pseudomonadota bacterium, assembly GCA_023433925.1. Taxonomy (GTDB): domain Bacteria; phylum Desulfobacterota; class Desulfovibrionia; order Desulfovibrionales; family Desulfovibrionaceae; genus Desulfocurvibacter. The sequence goes on from JAEYTO010000111.1 coordinate 7,012, forward strand.
GCCTGCGCTGGACGTGGAGCTGACGCGCAAGACGCCCTCCAGGCTCGGCACCGAGGAGTTCGTGCGCCTGGCCGTGGGCCGCGTGGGCGAGCGCTGGGTGGCCACGCCGCTGGGTCGCGGCGCGGGCATGATCACCACCCTCACCCGCGCCCAGGCCATGACGCGCATCCCCGAGCTGGTCGAGGGCTTCGAGGCCGGGGCCACGGTCAAGGCCGAACTCCTCGCGCCCATGGCCCAGCTTGAGCGCACGCTCGTCATCGTGGGCAGCCACGACAACACCCTGGACCTGCTGGCCAACGAGCTCATGGGCCTGCCCGAGCCCGTGCGCGTCTCCTCGACCCACGTGGGCAGCATGGGCGGCATCACGGCCCTCAAGGGCGGCCTGGCCCTGTGCGCCGGCGCGCACCTGTTCGACCCGGAGACGGGCGACTTCAACTTCCCCTTCCTGGCCAAGCACGCGCCCGACCAGGACGTCACGGCCGTGAACCTGGCCATCCGCCACCAGGGCCTTATCGTGGCCAAGGGCAACCCCAAGTCCATCAAGGCCGTGGCCGACCTGGCCCGCGAGGACGTGCGCTTCATCAACCGCCAGCGCGGGGCCGGCACGCGCATCCTCCTGGACCACCACCTCAAGACCGCCGGCATCAAGCCGGAGCAGGTGCGCGGCTACGACAAGGAGGAGTTCACGCACATGGCCGTAGCCGTGAACGTGCTCACGGGCGCGGCCGACTGCGGCCTGGGCATCCACGCCGCGGCCAAGGCCCTGGACCTGGGCTTCGTCGAGCTGGCCCGCGAGCGCTACGACCTGCTCATCCCCACGCGCTTCCTGGACGATCCGCGCATCAAGACCCTGCTGGAGGTCATCCGCTCGCGGGACTTCCAGGCGAAGATCAGGAACCAGGGCGGCTACGAGACGACCCTCACGGGACAGGTCATGCGGCCGGGGGTGGGATTGGGATAGAAGCGAGGTAGGCGCGATCAGCGTGTCAACGCTGATCGCGCCTACCATTGTGCTGTGTGATCAACGGGCCACTATTTATTCCAAGACCCAAAAGATTTAAACTTTCTTGTTTTTCTCCTTACACTCTTCTTTCAGTTTTTTTTGGATCTCCGTCAGTCCTTCCATCTCCAGGTAATCTTCAACAAACATCGTTTCCAACTTTCCATTTCGACATACGGTCACGGTTTGAACACATTGAGCATATTTCATGAATGAATTTAGTATTATTGCATTCCAGGATTCCTGCTCGCTAACCGAGAAAACCACTTCCTCCGCCTCTGCATAACATTCCCATCCTTCCACCTCACGCAGATATCCGACAGCTGCTTTGAAATCCTGCGAACCTTTACACTCAAGCAGGCGCGTGTATGCTTTCTCCAAATCCACGACTCGTTGCAAGCGTTCTGGCGGGGTGGGCTCACCTGTCCATAATCGATGTAATGATTTCTCTCGCGCAAATGTCAGGCGCCCCTCGATAAGGCTGACTTCGTTGGGTGCACTTTCTTCATGCGCATTATGGTCATCCTGCCCATCATCCTCCCAAGAGCAAACACCGCATTGAAAAAAGGCGGCGCGCGCCTCCAGGGTCGGATAACCACAACAGGGACATGTGCGCCTGAAAAATGGATTAACCGCCTGCATCCCACCAGATGAAAAACGGTAGCAGACGCGCTCGAAAGCTAACCGCCGCTGGCGCAGACTTTCCAGTATCGTTTGGTCATCATCCATCAAGCGCGTTCCTCAATGTACACCAATCCATTCATTTGAGCCTTTTCAGCTTACATGCCATCCAGACTGGCAAAAAGCGAAAACTGGACGAAGCCCTGCCCCAAGAGGCATAATGGCTGTTTCTCGGCACCAGATAGGAATTAGCCGCCTACCCTCAGCAACTCAGGACACGCATATGCAACGCTTCACCGTCGGCCTGATCCAGATGGCCCCGGAAAGGACCAAGGCCGCGAGCATCGCCAAGGCCGCCTCCATGGTCGAGCGCGCGGCGCGCGACGGCGCTCGGCTGGTCTGCCTGCCCGAGCTGTTCGCCACGGCCTACTTCTGCCAGACCGAGGACCACGCACATTTCGACCTAGCCGAGCCGTTGGCCGGCCCCACGGTCGAGGCCATGGCCGAGGTGGCCCGCAGGGCCAAGGTCACGCTCATCGCGCCCATTTTCGAGCGCCGCGCGCCGGGCGTGTACCACAACTCCCAGGCGGTCATCGGCCCGGACGGCGCGACGCTCGGCGTGTACCGCAAGATGCACATCCCCGACGATCCGGGCTTCTACGAGAAGTTCTACTTCGCGCCCGGCGACCTGGGCTTCTCGTCCATCGACACGCCCGTGGGACCGGTGGGCACGCTCATCTGCTGGGACCAGTGGTTCCCCGAGGCCGCGCGGCTCACGGCCATGTCCGGGGCCATGATCCTGTTCTACCCCACGGCCATCGGCTGGCAGCCGGCCGAGAAGGAGGAGTTCGGGGCCGAGCAGCGCGAGGCCTGGATGACCATCCAGCGCTCGCACGCCATCGCCAACGGCGTGTTCGTGGCCGCCGTGAACCGCGTGGGGACCGAGGGCGCGAGCGACGGCGGCGAGATCGAGTTCTGGGGCTCGTCGTTCATTGCCGGTCCGTTCGGCAAGATCATCGCCCAGGCCTCGACCGACAAGGAAGAGATCGTGCTGGCCGAGGTGGACCCGACCGAGTGCGAGCGCACGCGCCAGGTCTGGCCCTTCCTGCGCGACCGGCGCATCGACGCCTATGAAGGCCTGTGCCGGAGGTTCCTCAAGTGAGCGGCCATGTGAAAGCCAACCATCGGAGCACGGCGAATCCGACCGGAAGCGGCGCGCCGGCCGAGCAGTCCTTCCGCCTGCCCGCCGAATGGGAGCCGCACGCGGCCACCTGGCTCGTGTGGCCCCAATACCGCGAGGATTGGCCGGGCAAGTTCGCGGTCATTCCCTGGGCTTATGCCGAGATGGTCCGCAAGCTCGCCGAGTCCGAGACCGTGCGGGTGCTGGTGGGCCATGAGTCGGTCGCGGCCAGGGCGCGCGGAATCCTGGCCAAGGCCCACGCGGACCTGTCGGCCGTGGAGTTCGTTATCGGCCGCACCAACCGGGGCTGGGCGCGCGACACCCTGCCGGCCTTCGTCAAGGACGCCGGCGGCGACACGGTCATGGCCGCCTTCCGCTTCAACGGCTGGGCCAAGTACAAGAACCACGCGCTCGACGCCAAGGCGCCCGAGTACGTGCAGGGCGCGCTCGGCCTGCCGCTCCTGCCCATCGAGCACAAGGGCCGCCAAGTGGTCCTGGAGGGCGGGGCGTTGGACGTGAACGGAAGCGGGACCATCCTGGTCACCGAGGAGTGCTTGCAGCACCCGAGCGTGCAGGTGCGCAATCCAGGCTTCACGAAGCAGGACTACGCCGAGGTCTTCGGCCGCTGGCTCGGCGCGCCCAATGTCGTCTGGCTGCCCGGCGGCGTGGCCGGCGACGACACCCACGGCCACGTGGACGACGTGTGCCGCTTCGTGAACCGGACCACGGTGGTCCACTGCCGCGAGGACGACCCGGCCGACCCGAACCACGCCGTCCTGCGCGAGAACATGGCCGTCCTGCGGGAGGCCAGGCTGGAGGACGGCGCGCGCCTGGAGGTCGTGGACCTGCCCATGCCGCGCCCGCTGCTCTACGGCGGCATGCGCCTGCCGGCCAGCTACGCCAACTTCTACATCGCCAACAGCGTGGTGCTCGTGCCGACCTTCAACGACCCGGCCGACCACCGGGCGCTCGGCATCCTGGCCGAGCTGTTCCCCCACCGGCGCGTCACGGGCATCCACGCCGTGGACCTCGTGCTCGGCCAGGGTTCCATCCACTGCCTGACCCACGAGCAGTTCGCCTGATCAGGGCCGCGCATCCGCGCGGCCACAGATCATTAACAGACTGCCGACAAACCCTTTTGCGAAAGAGACCCCTTTTTGAAAAAAGGGGCCTCTCTCGCGCTCTCCACCAAAATTTTTTGTTATTATTTCAGCATATTGCCTGGCGATACCGTTGGGAAACGAGGTTCCAAGGGGGCCTCGCTCCCTTGGCCGCCGGAGGCGGCATGAAACGACCTTGGTCAATGATCCGGCCGCGCATCCGCGCGGTTTCGCGCCGACGGCCGCCTCGTTAGACCAAACCAGCCTCCTTCTCTCATTGCCACCCCGCCGGGCATCCAGTAAGCCTTTAGAATGAGGAATGGCAGGATCCCCTTACCACCCAAGGAGGAGGTCGTTTGAGATGATCGACAGACATACCTTCGTCAACGAGCTCATGCATGCGCGCTCGTCCCTGTTCGACGACAAACAGAAGGCCGAGCAGGTCGTGGACACGGTCTTCCAGGTTCTCAAGGAGAAGGTGGGCCAGGAGTTCGTGGAGATCGACGGCATCGGCGAGTTCCGCAGCGAGGCGGGCAAGGTCGTCTTCACGCCCACGCGCAGCCTCATGGACCGCATCAGCGAGAGCAGCCCCACCACCTAAGCCGCAAGGAGCGATGAGCATGATAAACAATCAGGATATCGCCGCCGCCCTCAAGGAGAAGATGCCCGACCTCTTCAAGGAGGACCTCGACGCCCGCGACGCCGTGGACATCATCTTCGGCTGCATCCCGCGCGCGCTCAAGAACGCCGACACCGTGGACCTGCCCGGCATCGGACAGATCTCCGCCCACCATGAGGGCGTGCGCAAGCAGGTCACGTTCAAGGCGTCCTAGACGGATTGACTTCGAGGCGCTCGCCCCGGCGTTGACGGCGCAAGTGAATTGCGCCGCCGCCCACCCGGCGGCAAGCCAGCCGACGCATGGCCTGCAGAGCATTTTCAAAAGCGAATGCTCCGGATCGACGCAGCCGGCAAAGCCCTCCGGCCGGGGCCGGGGGGCTTCATGCCCTCCTCGCCAATCTTGCCCAGGTTATCGGGGCCTAGCGGCCCAGGGTCTTCAGGTCTTCCAGGATGATGCGCGCGGCCCGCTCGGCCGCGCCGGGCGCGCCAAGCTTCCGGCGCAGGCCGACCAGCTCCCGCTTGGTCGCGGCGTGGGCCGTCTCGTCGAGCCATTTGCCGACTTCGTCCGCCAGCCGCTCGGGAGCGGTGTCCTCCTGGAGCAGTTCCGGAAAGATCCGCCGGTCCATGATGAGGTTGGGCAGGCTGATGAAGGGCACGTCCACAAGCAGGCGGCCCAGGGCATAGGTCACTGGCGAGACCATGTAGGCCACCACCGTGGGCGTGCCCACGAGCGCGGACTCCAGGGTCACGGTGCCCGAGGCGGCCAGCAGTATCCGGCAGCGGCGCATGAGCAGGTAGCGCTCCTCGGGGCCGACGATCTCCACGGGCAGGCCGGGCGGCAGGTGCATCCGCAGCAGGCTCTCGTCCATGCCCGGCGCGCGCGCCAGGGCAAAGCGCAGCTTCTGGTCGCGTCCATGGAGCATTCGCGCGGCCTCCGCGAAGCGCGGCAGGAGCGTGGCCACCTCGCGCCGCCGGCTGCCCGGCAGGATGCCCACGAGCTTGGCCTCGGGCTGCACGGCGTCCAGCTCGGCCAAGGGGATCACATCGAGCAGCGGGTGGCCCACGTAGTCGGCGCGCACGCCGTGGCGGCGGTAGAAGCCCTCCTCGAAGGGCAGGATGCACAGCACCTTGCGCACGTAGTCGCGCAGGAAGTTGACCCGGCCCTTGCGCCAGGCCCAGACCTGCGGGCTGATGTAGTAGTAGGCCGGGATGCCCAGGCGCCGGGCCATGCGCGCCACGAGAAAGTTGAAGTCCGGCGCGTCCACGAGAATGACCGCCGTGGGCCGGACCTCGCGGAGCCTTTTGTACACGCGGCCGAGCAGGCCGACGATGCGCGGCAGGTGGCTCAGGACCTCGGTGAAGCCCACCAGCGAGATCTCGTGGCTGCCGAACTCGGCCGCGAAGCCCTCGGCCTGCATGGCCGGACCGCCCATGCCCGTGAAGCGCCTCTTGTCGCCGGCCGCCGCGAAGCCGCGCATGAGCGAAGCGCCGTGCATGTCCCCGGACGCCTCGCCGGCGCTGATCCAGACGGGTCTAGCTGCCGCGTTCATCACATCCATGAGTCTCCGCGCGGAAAGTGATTGTCATTCGGCACCCCGGATACTATCCTCCGCGCCTGTTGGCAACCGCTGGCCGTCCCGAGGGACCCGGCCGCGGCGCGCGACCGCAAGCACCCACCCTTTCCATGCATCCGCACCGCCGAGCCATCCTCCGGGCGGCGCGTCGATTGGGCCGCGGTCAGGAATCGTGAGCACGGCCCGCGAAGTCGCCCGCCGAGCTCGCGCGCAGCACAAACCAAGCGAGCGGACATCATGAGAGTAGGCGTCATCGGTCTGGGCTGGATGGGCAAGGTCCATCTGCGCATCTATTCGGAGCTTCGCGGCGTGGAAGTCGTCGGCGTCATGGACGTGGACGCCAAGGCCCTCGCCGAGGCCAAGGACAAGTTCGGCGTGCCGACCTATACGGACCTGGACGCCTTTCTGGGCAACAAGTACGACGCCGTGAGCGTCTGCGTGCCCACCTTCCTGCACCACAAGACGTCCATGGCCGTCATCGAGCGCGGCATCCCGCTGCTCGTGGAGAAACCCCTGGCCAAGACCGCGATCGAGGGCCAGGAGATCGTGGACACGGCCAAGGCCAAGGGCGTGCCGCTCATGACCGGCCACGTGGAGCGCTTCAACCCGGCCGTGGCGCGCATCCGCGAGATCCTCAACGACGACCAGGTCATCTCCATCCAGATCGAGCGCGTGGGGCCGTATCCGCCGCGCATCCAGGACGTCGGCGTCATCCGCGACCTGGCCTCGCACGACATCGACCTCATCCGGCACATCTCCCGCGCGCGCTACAAGAACATCTACGCCGTGACCTCCTGCAACATCGGCGCGCACGAGGACACGGTCATCATCTCGGCCGAGATGGACAACGGCGTGCTGGGCCAGATCAACTGCAACTGGATCACGCCCTACAAGTCGCGCAAGATCCACGTGGCCACCAAGACCCGCTACATCGAGGGCAACCTCATCACCCAGCAGGTCAAGGAATACTCCAAGTTCGAGACCTACCAGTCGAGCTACAACGTGCGCGAGTGGCCGGTCATGTTCAAGGAGCCCGTGCGCGAGGAGCTGACCGCCTTCCTGGCCGCCCTGCGCGAGGGCAAGCCCGTGCCCATCAGCGGCGAGGACGGTCTGTACGTGCTCCAGACCATCGAGCGCGTGGACGAAGCCATCCGCTCGGCCAAGGCGAGCTAGAAAGATAAGCGGGGGGGGGGGGGGGGGGGGGGGGGGGGGGGGGGGGGGGGGGCGGGGGGG
>JAEYTO010000006.1 GCA_023433925.1 Pseudomonadota bacterium
GAGAAAAGGGGCCTCTCTCGCGCTCTCTCCACCAAAAACTTTTGATATTATTCCAGTATATTGCCTGGGCAGCGCAGTTGAAAAACGGGGTTCCAAGGGGGCCGCGCCCCCTTGGCCGCCGGAGGCAGCATAAAACGACCGTTATCAATAATCTGTCTGGGCAAGGCTTGGCCTTAATTGGCATGGCGCATGCTTCGGCTCCGACGCAGCAATTCCGTCCACCATGTTAGCATAAATTGCGCATTAAAAATGCATTGCGCACTTTCGGGCGCAGGGATAAAAAGCAGTTTATGCTAACTTGGCGACGAGGGGAAAAGGCGCGGGTAGCCCAGGAGGCGGGCATCACGCCCTCGGATCTCAGCGGCTATATCCGCGGCGTGCGCCCCTTGAGCGACAATCGCGCGCAGGAGCTCGAAGCCGCCACGCGCCTTGTGCTCGGCGAGGAGCGCTGCATTCCCAGGGAGTCGTGGCTCATGCGCGACCGCTTCCCCCACGCCCTGCTCGCCGAGCCCCAAAAGGCCGGCGGCCAGCGGGCCGAACTGAACGGGAAAGATCAACGCCCCGCAAGATCGGGGCGCGTGACAACAAGAAGGAGGACCTCGATGATCGCTTCCAAGGGCCGTTACATGTTCACCTCGGAGTCCGTGACCGAGGGCCATCCCGACAAGGTCGCGGACCAGATCTCCGACGCGGTGCTCGACTGCCTGCTGGCCCAGGACCCCCACTCGCGCGTGGCCTGCGAGACGCTCGTGACCACCGGCATGGCCTTCATCGCCGGCGAGATCACGACCCAGGCCTACGCCGACCTGCCGGCCATCGTGCGCGACACCATCAAGGACATCGGCTACAACAGCTCGAGCATGGGCTTCGACTGGGAGACCTGCGCGGTCATCTCCTCCATCGACAAGCAGTCCCCGGACATCGCCCAGGGTGTCGGCCGCACCAAGCCCGAGGAGCAGGGCGCCGGCGACCAGGGCATGATGTTCGGCTTCGCGGTCAACGAGACGCCCACGCTCATGCCCGCGCCCATCTACTGGGCCCATAAGCTCTCGCGCCGACTGACCTATGTGCGCAAGCAGGGCATCCTCGATTTCCTGCGCCCCGACGGCAAGACCCAGGTGGCCATCGAGTTCGAGGACGGCAAGCCCGTGCGCATCGACAACGTGGTCGTGTCCTGCCAGCACAGCCCGAACATCGAGCAGGCCGACCTCGTGGACGCCATCAAGAAGGAGGTCGTCCGCAAGACGCTGCCCGAGGAGCTCATCGACGACAAGCTCAAGGTCTTCATCAACACCACGGGCCGCTTCGTCATCGGCGGACCCATGGGCGACTGCGGCCTGACCGGCCGCAAGATCATCCAGGACACCTACGGCGGCATGGGCGCGCACGGCGGCGGCGCATTCTCGGGCAAGGACCCCTCCAAGGTGGATCGCTCGGCCGCGTACATGGCCCGCTACGTGGCCAAGAACGTGGTCGCCGCCGGGCTGGCCGAGAAATGCCAGGTCCAGATCGCCTACTGCATCGGCATGGCCGAGCCGGTCTCGGTGCTCGTGAGCGGCATGGACACGGGCCTTGTCCCGGATGATGTCCTGACCAAGGCCGTGCGCCAGGTCTTCGACCTGCGCCCCTACTTCATCATCGAGCGCCTTAAGCTCAAGCGGCCCATCTACAGAAAGACCACCAACTACGGCCACTTCGGCCGCGAGGACCCGGACTTCACCTGGGAGCAGACCGACGCGGCCAGCGATCTGCGCACGGCCTGCAAGATCTAGTAAAATCGGGAGTGGGCTCCACGCCCTCTCCCGAGCCCACTCCCGCCAAGGGCCACAGGCCCTTGGAACCCGTCTTTTCGTGGCGGGTTCTTGCGGCCCGGCGATTCAGATACGGCTTTACAGGGCGCCTCGAAACGGGGCGCCCTTTTCTTTTCGTCGGGCAGAGAAAGAGGTAGTGCGAGGGCGTGACCAGCAACACACTCCATCTTCCCGACATCTTCACGGCTTACCCGGCCCCGCGCGGATTCGAGGCGGACCTCGCGCGCGAGTTGGGCGGCGCGGTCATTTCTCTCGAGCTATCCTCCGTGTGGACGGCGCCCCTGCTACCCGGCCTCTGACGCCCGCGCCCAGGCTCGGCAGGGACGAGGGAACCCGCGGTGAGCCCCTCACGCCCGGACGGTCACTGGGCGGGAATTCTGACCGCGTCGTCGTCGAAGTCACCAGCGGGGGCGTCGGGGTGGCAAGACGCGCAGTTTCGGAAGCCCTCAACCGAGGCCCGGGTGAAGGTTTCGGTAGGGATCTTCCGGTGTTTCCGCTGCAGGTAGGGAACCTCCGTGACCCTGGTGACCTGCTTTGAGCCGAGGCTTCCCATGATTTTCGAGCCCAACCTGGAGCCCGAGCGGTCCGCGGCGTTGGCCGATGTGTACTCCCGGATGGCTGCGACCTCGTCGGGCGTCAGGGATACGGGGGCGCCGAAGTGGTCGTCGAGGGTGGAGAGAATGGTCTCCCAGGACCCGTCCGGAAGCAGGTCCGCCTGGTACGCGTAGTGACAGGCTCCGCAGGCGTCCAGATACGCTGGGCTCGGCATGGCGATGCCACGGGTTGCGCCGTCATGCTTCCTTTCATTCTTGCCGTGCCTGCCCTCGCGGTCGTGGTCGTGGTCGTCGTGGTGCTCGCTGCGCTCGGCCAGCTCGTGCGCCAACATGGTGGCCGATGCGCCGAGGGTGGCCAGCCCGACTGCAATACTCAATACGATGAACCAGGTTCTTCCCTTGTGAGGTATCATGTGTGCTCCTTGAGTTCGAGACGGGTTTGTGGCGGATGGAGCAGAAAACGCATGGACGGCGCCTCCATGTCCGGAATTCCATACCAAAACTTTAGTTGAAAGCTCCGCAAAGTGGAAGGACTGAGAATCGAATTCAAATTCAGCTCGATCCTGGGCTGCCAAGCAACGAGCACGAGGGACGCCAGGTCTTCGACCTGCGCCCCTACTTCATCATCGAGCGCCTCAAGCTCAAGCGGCCCATCTACAAGAAGACCACCAACTACGGCCACTTCGGCCGCGAGGACCCGGACTTCACCTGGGAGCAGACCGACGCGGCCAGCGATCTGCGCACGGCCTGCAAGGTTTAGAGCATTTTACTTTTGAAAATGCTCTGCAAGCCATGCATCGGCATGGCTTGCCGCCGCGTAGGCGTAGGCGCAATTCACTTGCGCCGTCAACGCCGGAGCGGGCGTCTTAAAAGCAATCTGCTCTAGGAAAATCGGGAGTGGGCTCCACGCCCTCTCCCGAGCCCACTCCCGCCAAGGGCCACAAGTCCTTGGAGCCCATGTTTCATGGGTGGATGATTCAAGACTATGTCTTGAATCATCCACGAAAAAACGCGGGGCCAGGGGATCATCCCCTGGCGGGAGAGTCCGAGAGAGGGCGGCGCTCTCTCGGTTGATCCGCCAAGCGCTTTTGCCCAGCGGTCCCGACAAGCCTTTCCAGGGCGCCTCGATCAGGGGCGCTCTTTCCTTTTACGTCGCGCGCTGAAAACGGTAGTGCGAGGGCGTGACCAGCAACACACCCCATCTTCCCGACATCTTCACGGCTTACCTGGCCCCGCGCGGATTCGAGGCGGACCTCGCGCGCGAGCTGGGCTCCTCGGTCCTCGCCGCGCGCGGCAGGCTCGTGCTAGCGGAAGGCCCCCCGCGCGACGTGGCCTGGGCGCGGAACACCTGGCTCGACCCGCGCTGGATTCCCATCGAGTCCATCGGCGACGCGGCCCGCCAGCTCAAGGCCATCCAGCGCAACTGGGCGCTCTACTCGACTGGGCTGCACCGCCGGGCCGCGCTCATCCAGGACAAGCTGCCCAAGGTCTCGGCCAGGCGGCAGGTCTTCGGCGAGCCGCCGCCGAGCGCGCCGCTCGGCTCCTGGACGCTGTGGGAGGAGAACCTGGTCCTGGCCTCGCCGGCCTGCTCGAGTCCCTGGCCGCACGGCGAGGCCGAGTTCGTGGAGAACAAGACCGAACCGCCGGGCCGGGCCTATCTCAAGCTCTGGGAGGCCTTCACGCGTCTTGGCGTCGCGCCGGCTCCGGGCGAGCTGTGCCTGGACCTGGGCGCGTCGCCGGGCGGCTGGAGCTGGGTGCTGGCCGGCCTCGGCGCGCGGGTCTTCGCCGTGGACAAGGCCGACCTTGCGCCGAACGTGGCCGCCATGCCCAATGTCGAGCACTGCCGGGGCTCGGCCTTCGGCCTGGATCCGCGCATGGCCGGCCCCGTGGACTGGCTTTGCTCGGACGTGATCTGCTATCCGGAGCGGCTGCTGTCCATGGTCGAGCGCTGGATGGAGCAGGGCGAATGCAGGCGCTTCGTGTGCACCATCAAGTTCCAGGGCGAGACGGATTTCGCCATCATGGATCGCTTCAGGGCCGTCCCGGATTCACGGCTCATGCACCTGCACCACAACAAGCACGAGCTGACCTGGGTGCGGCTGTAAACGACCACGGCCGGCGAGGACCGGCCATGGTCGGAAGCGAGGAGTGCAGGATCGAACATTACGTCGGGCTCGCTCGCGGCGACATTATTTTATCCCTTGCGCATGGCCATCCTGGCCAGCAGGCCGACGGCCACCAGGGCCGACGCCGAATGCACGCAGATGCGCAGGCCTTCAGGACCGGGCTGTACGGCCTCCATGATCCGGAGCACGCTGGCCGGGGCCAAGGGCACGAGCAGGAAAAGGGCAAGTTTGGGCATGGTCGCTTCCCGCGCATCGCGGTTTGGGCTCAGAAGCGAAATACGGCCGCGATGTTCGTGCCGCCCGGCACATTCTCGGGCTTCACGGCATGGACGTCCCCACCCTTGAGCAGAGTCCAGGCCGCGGCGGAGTCCAGCAGATCCTCGTCGCCGGGCTGGTGCTCGCCATGTATCTCCACGGTCATGGCCTCGTGGTCGAAGCAGCCCCAGACGCGCACGCCACGGGCCACGAAGAGCGCGTCCACTCTACCCATGTAGGCCGCGTTCACCACGATCTCCAACTGGTCGCTGGCCAGGCCCGTGCCCAGGAACTGGGCGAAGCGCTTCCGGTTTTCGTCCATCTTGCGCGTGAAGATGGGCTCCATGATCTTCCAGGCCTTCTCGCGCAGGGTCTCGGGATCCACGCGGTCAGGGTTGCCGGGCACGATGGAGTCGAGCAGGTAGGGATACGTGTTGGCGGCCTTGTAAACCGGCAAAACCTCCTCCACTCCGGCGAGCAGAAGCGGCGCGCGCTTGTCACGCAGGAAGTCGCGCAGCCCCTGGTCCACGGCGCGCAGGAAGCGAATCTTCTTGTTCGCTACGTAGTTCGCGTCCGCTCCTCCGCTGTAGTAGAAGACAAAGCGCCCGGCCCCGGTCCTGGGGTTCACGGCTGGCCCGACCTCGGTATGCGTCTTCTCGGTCTCGTCATGCCACAGGGCCTCGGACATGCTCTTGGGCATGCCGTCCACCTCGATCTCCTCCGCGCCGTACTTCGTGCAGCGATACAGGCGCACGTTGTTATCGCTGAGCCGCAGCAGATAGAAATGGCCGCTGCCCCGGAAGTAGGGGAAGAGTTGCTTGAGGTGGAAACGGTCGCTGACCGTGATCAGGTCCACGAACTCCAGCGGCAGCTTGACGGCCATGAACAGGCTCTCGGAGCGGAACAGTGCCAGCCCCGTGTCCATGAAGCTCCAGAACTCGGGGTCGCCCTGGAGGTTGGCCGCGGGCTTGAGGAAAGAGTCCGGGTCGCGCATGCCCTGAGCCTTCAGATACTCCCTGGCTTGGGTCAGCAGGTTCTTGAAGCGCACGGGATCCTGTTGCATCTCTGGTCCCCGGCGGTGCGTGGGCATATAGATGGAAACCTTGTGCGGGTCCGGGTTCTCCAGGAGCAGGCGCAGGTCATCAAGAGTCAGGGCGGTTCTATGCTGCATATGTCCTCCATGCCGTTAGAGGGCCTCCGTCGCTCTGGCCGAGCCTGACGGCCTTGGCCGCGCCGTGCCCGGAAAGGGACAGGGACTTAGATACTACCGGTTTTTCCCCTCAAGGCAATGCGAGGAAACGGGCGGGGCTGTCGCGCATGGGCTTGCGGCGGGAGCAAAGGAGGACGGAAGCAGGCCGCGATGGGAGCCCGGTCGAGCCGGGCCTCGACAGGCGCGGGCCGCGTCTGCTATTTTAGTCGCTCACTTTAGAAATGCGAGGCGGCGGGACATGCTGGAAAAGCTCGGGCGGCGGATTCCCTTCGTGAAGATGCAGGGCAGCGGCAACGACTTCGTGGTCATCGACAACCGCGAGCGGAGCGTGCCCGTGGAGGCCATGGCGGAATGGGCCAAGGCCGTCTGCCGCCGGGCCTTCGGCGTGGGCGCCGACGGGTTGTTCTTCCTGGAGAACGCTCCGGCCGACCGGCCGGGCGTGGACTTCATCTGGCACTTCTACAACGCCGACGGATCGCGCGCCGAGATGTGCGGCAACGGATCGCGCTGCGCCGCGCGGCTGGCCGTGCTGCTGGGCATGGCCCCGGCCCGGCACGTCATCGGCACCGACGCCGGCCCGGTGCGCGCCGAGGTCTTCCCGGACGGCCGGGTCAAGGTCCAGCTCACCCCGGCCAAGGACGCCCGCCTGGACATCGCCCTGCCAGCCGCGGACCAGACCTTGCGCGCCCACTTCGTGAACACCGGCGTGCCCCACGCGGTCATCTTCACCGACGACGTATCGAAAATCGACCTGCCGAACCTGGGCCGGGTCGTGCGCTACCACGAAACCTTCCGGCCCAAGGGCACCAACGCCAACTTCGCCCAGGTCGTGGACAAGCAAACCATGCTCCTGCGCACCTACGAGCGCGGCGTGGAGGCCGAAACCTACGCCTGCGGCACCGGCGCTTCGGCGGCCGTGTACCTGTCCCACAAGCTCGGCCTGACCGGCCCCGAGGTCAGCGTGACCACCAGCGGCGGCGAACGGCTGACCATCACGGTGCAAGGCGAGAACGTCTTCCTGGCCGGCGCGGCCATGGTGACGTTCACCGGGGATCTGTTCCTGGAGAGCCTGGGACTGAGGCTGTAGAATAGAAGCGAGGCTCCGCCTCGCGGACCAGGAGGGCAGCGCCCTCTCTCGGTGAATTGCCAAGCCGATGCGCCGCTTTCTTTAGCTCCGCGTTTCCTGTAGACCTTGCCCCCATGCGCAAGCTCTACCTTGATCCGCCGCTGCAGCTCGTGTTCGGCATCACGCTCATGGTCGTGCTGGGCGTATCCACGATTTTCCCGGTCATCCCGGACATCATGCGCGAGTTCGATCTGAAGCCCACCGAGGTCGGGCTCATTCTCACGGTCTTCACCCTGCCGGGCATCGTGCTCACGCCCCTGGCCGGCATGCTCGCCGACAGGTACGGCCGGCGGGCCGTGCTCATCCCCTCGCTGCTCGTCTTCGGCGCCTTCGGCGGGCTGTGCGCCCTGGCCCCGGACTTTCCCAGCCTGTTGATCCTGCGCTTCGTGCAGGGCCTGGGCGCGACGGCCCTGGGCATGCTCGCCACGACGCTCATCGGCGACCTGTACCGCGGACGCGACCTGGCCGCGGCCATGGGCTACAACGCCGCCGTTCTGAGCATCGGCACGGCCGCCTACCCTGCCCTGGGCGGCCTGCTGGGCATGCTCGGCTGGCGCGCGCCGTTCCTCCTGCACCTCTCGGCTCTGCCGCTGGCCTGGCTCGTGGCCCGCAAGCTCCAGGTCAAGCCTCTGGAAAAGAGCGAGCCGTTCATGACCTACATCCGCTCGGCCTGCCGGCACATGAGCACGGCCGCGACCCTCGGCCTGTTCGCCACGACCTTCGCCACGTTCATCATGCTCTACGGCCCGGTCATCACCTTCTACCCGATCCTGCTGGACCAGCGCTTCGACGCCCTGCCGGTGACCATCGGCCTGATCATCTCCTCGGCCTCCATCTTCGCCGGCAGCATCGCCTCGCAGCTCGGGCGCATCACGGCCGTGGTCCCCGAGGCCTGGCTCATCCGCCTGGGCTGCCTACTCTACGTCGCATGTTTCGCGATCACGCCGTTCATCGGCGACATATGGCTCCTGCTCCTGCCCATGGCCCTTTTCGGCCTGGCCCAGGGCCTGACCATGCCGAGCATGATGACGCTCCTCAACCGCATGGCCCCGAGCCGCTATCGCGCCGGGTACATGGCCGTGTACGGCACCCTGCTGCGCCTGGGCCAGACCGTGGGGCCGCTGCTGGCCGGCGGCATGCACGCCTGGCTGGGCATGGACAGCGTGTTCCTGGCCGCCAGCCTGCTGGCCCTGGCCATGCTGGCCATGGTGATCACCCTCGTGCGTCCCACGGCCTGCGCCGCCGAGGACCCGGCCGGGTAAGCCTTCCGGCGCGAAAGCACGCTCCGCGCTCCAGGCCCCGGCGACATCCTCACGCATGCGCTGCATGACCAGGCTGCCCGCGATGCCCAGGAGCACGAGGAAGTTGAAGGCCGCCACGGACATGAGCAGGGTCACCGCCCTGCCGACCAGGAGCGGGAGGACGAGCAGGCCCAGACTCATGGCCACGCCCGAGCCCAGGAGCAGCACGTTCAGCTCCCAGCCGTGCGCCGTGGCCTTGGCGGCCTCGGAGAGCGCGGCGAGGACTCCGCGTTTGGCCAGCGCGGCCATGAGGTTGATGCCGAAGATCAGCCCGAGAATGCTTCCGGCGAACAGAATGAGCAGCGCCGGCATCGGAGCCGCGTCGAGCAGGGCGCTGCCCAGGTGCTGGACGAGCAGGCAGTGCAGCCCGAGCACGGCGGCCAGCCGCGGGAGCATCCGGCCGCCCGCCTGGAACGCCTCGCGGCGCTCAAGGGAGCGCCCGTCCATGCGGCTGCTGGCCAGGGCGGCGAAGACGCAGCCCAGGTAGGCCGTAAGGAGCGCCACCCACGGTCCGGCCAGCGGGAGCAGCAGGGCCGAGGCGAGCGACTGCGCGAGCAGGAACGCCGCCAGGCACGGCCACAGGCTCCTCAGAAAGGCCTTCAGCCTGATCGAGAACATCGCCTCCTCCCGGCGAAGGCACACCGCTCAGGCGCCGGCCGCCCCCACGACCAGGCCTGCCGTCGGCTTCGGCCCGCGGAACTCCCACGAACGCCCCCTCTTCCTGCTTCGCTGGTCAATCCCTTTCGCGCAATCGAACCGCAGGCTCAATTTCCGCGCCGGGCCTAAGTCTTTCGGCCGAGGCCAAACCTGCGCGGGCGCTGCCACAGGCTTGCTCCCGGCATCCTTGATGATTATTTCCGTTCAGCGCGGCAAGGCGACGTGCTCCGCCAGGCGCGCCGGGGCCTTATCCCTGCCGCGGCCGAGCCATTAGCACGGGCGGACCAGGGAATACTTTCCACAATTACGTCACTTTGATCTCCTATGCTTCCCGGCGTTTACGCGAGGCTGGATTTTGAGCCGGTTTTGGCCTAATCTGGCGCCCCTCGTTTGGCGGAAACGAGACATTTTAAACATATTTTCAATAGGTTATGAGGATATCCATGACTATGCCCGCGGTGCCTTCAGGACTCCGGAAACCTTCCATGAACCCCAACGCCGAGATCGTCCTGGCCAAGCGCTACCTGCGCAAGGGGCCCGACGGGCAAGCGGTGGAGGGCGTCACGGGCATGTTCTGGCGCGTGGCCTCGGCCATCGCCGCCGAGGAAGCCAAGTACAAGAAGTCGCCTTATGACGCGGACACGCTGGCCCGCGAGTTCTACGAGCTCATGAGCACCTTCCGCTTCCTGCCCAACTCGCCCACGCTCATGAACGCCGGCACGGAGCTGGGTCAGCTCGCGGCCTGTTTCGTGCTCCCGGTGGGCGATTCCATGGAGGAGATCTTCGCCTCGGTGCGCGACGCCGCGCTCATCCACAAGTCTGGCGGCGGCACGGGCTTCTCCTTCTCGCGCCTGCGCCGCGAGGGCGCGCGCGTGGGCTCGACCGGCGGCGTGGCCTCGGGCCCGGTCTCGTTCATGAAGATCTTCAACACCGCCACGGAGCAGGTCAAGCAGGGCGGCACGCGCCGCGGCGCCAACATGGGCATCCTGCGCGTGGACCATCCCGACATCCTCAAGTTCATCACCTGCAAGGAGCGCGAGGGCGAGCTGAACAACTTCAACATCTCCGTGGCGCTCACGGAGAAGTTCATGCAGGCCGTGGAGGCCGACGAGGAGTATGCGCTCGTCGCGCCGCAGAACGGGCAGGAAGACGGCCGGCTGCGCGCCCGCGAGGTCTTCGGGCTCCTCGTGCGCAAGGCCTGGGAGTCCGGCGATCCGGGCATCGTCTTCCTCGACCGCATCAACCGCGACAACCCCACGCCCAAGCAGGGCGAGATCGAGTCCACCAACCCCTGCGGCGAGCAGCCCCTTCTTCCTTACGAGGCCTGCAACCTGGGCTCGGTCAATCTGGCCAAGGTGTACGATCCCAAGGCAACGGAAGAGGCCGGAGGCATCGACTGGGAGGAGCTGCGGCGCATCGTGCATCTGTCCGTGCGCTTCCTGGACAACGTCATCGACGCCTCGCGCTACCCCCTGGACAGGATCACCGAGACCGTGCGTCGCAACCGCAAGATCGGCCTGGGCGTCATGGGCTGGGCCGACCTGCTCTTCCAGCTCAAGGTGGCCTACAACAGCCAGGAGGCCCTGAACCTGGCCGAGAGGGTCATGGCCTTCATCCAGGACGAGTCCAAGGCCGCCTCCAAGACCCTGGCCGAGGAGCGCGGGCCCTTCCCGGCCCACGATGATTCGGCCTATGCCGAGAAGAAGCTCGGGCCCTACCGCAACGCCACGACCTCGACCATCGCGCCCACGGGCACCCTGTCCATCATCGCCGGCTGCTCCTCGGGCATCGAGCCGCTGTTCGCCCTGTCCTTCACGCGCAACGTCATGGACGGCGAGAAGCTCGTGGAGGCCAACCCGTTCTTCGAGCAGGCCCTGCGGGAGTCCGAGAGCCATTCCAAGGCGCTCATGGAGGACGTGGCCAGGAAGGGCACCATCGCGCACATGGAGATTCTCCCCGCCGACATCCGCCGCGTGTTCGTCACGGCCCACGACGTGGAGCCCACGTACCATCTCAAGATGCAGGCGGCCTTCCAGAAGCACACGGACAACGCCGTGTCCAAGACCGTGAACCTGCCCGGCACGGCCACGGAGGAGGACATCCGCGACATCTACTGGATGGCCTACGAGATGGGCTGCAAGGGCGTGACGGTCTACCGCGACGGCTGCAAGGCCGCCCAGGTCCTGTGCACGGGCGAGGCCGAGGCCAAGAAGGCCGCGCCGGGCAACGGGCTCGTGGCCCGCCCGCGCCCCGACGTGGTCTACGGCTTCACCCAGAAGGTCAAGACCGGCTTCGGCGACATGTACCTCACGGTCAACGAGGTGGACGGCAAGCCTTTCGAGGTCTTCGCCACCCTGGGCAAGTCCGGCCAGTCGGCCATGGCCAAGGCCGAGGCCATCGGCCGCCTCGTGTCGCTGGCGCTGCGCTCGGGCATCGCCGTGCGGGCCATCGTCAGCCAGCTAGAGGGCATCGGCGGCGAGCACACGGTCTTCGAGAAGAAGCGGCTGCTCAAGTCCATCCCCGACGCCGTGGCCTGGATCCTGCGCACCCGTTACCTTCAGGGCGAGAAGATGAAGCCCGCGGCCAACGGCATGTCCCAGCCCACCTGCCTGGAGTGCGGCGAGGTCCTCGTCTTCGAGGAGGGCTGCTACATCTGCAAGGGCTGCGGCTACACCAAGTGCGGCTAGGGCGGACCGCCGTTGAACCGGGAAGGGCTTTGCCCTCCCCAAGCTCCCACCTGCCAAGGCCCGCTCCTGATAAGACGGGCCTTGGAACCCGCGTTTCATTAGCGCATTGATCCGGCGCCGCTCCCGGCAGGAGCGGCTGACCGTTCCCAGGGACTGGCTTGAGCTGATGAACTCAGCAGGGCCGGGAGAGGCGGCCGCCACTCCCGGCCCTGCTCCATTTTCAGCACATCCACCTGAGCGGCGGCTCCCGCCGCTCCGCCAGCCGAAAGCCATCCGGCCCTGTTCCCAAGGGCGTTGGCCGGGATGGGCCGGGGAAACCCATCCCGGCCAAGCGAGGCGACTTGCTGTCCGCTCTTGCCATCTCAGACGGGTTGACCCCATAATTCGCGCAACATTCCCCCCGAGGATATTTGAATGAAGATCGAGTCGAACTCCCGAGACGGACTCCTCCTGGAACTAGCCGACCTGCGCGCGCAGCTCTCGTTGGCCAGGAGCGCCCTGGCCGACCGGGAAACCGGCCTCGGCGAGCACGGCCTGCTGCGCACGGTCATGGAAAGCACCCACGCCATGCTGGCCTACCTGGACCGGAACTTCGACTTCGTCCTCGCCAACAAGGCCTATGTCGCGGGCTGCGGCAAGACCGAGGCCGAGCTCATGGGCCGCAACCACTTCGAGCTGTTCCCCAACGCCGAGAACGAGGCCATCTTCCGGAGCGTGCGGGACACGGGCGAGCCCGCATACTTCCACGCCAAGCCCTTCGATTACGCGGACCAGCCCGAACGCGGCACGACCTACTGGGACTGGTCGCTCATCCCGGTCAAGGACCGCGAGGGCAGGGTCGCCGGACTCGTCTTCTCGCTCATCGAGGTCACCGCGCGCGTCAAGGCTGAGCAGGCCCTGCTCCAGGCCGAGGTCGATCGCCGCCAAATGGCCGAGAGCCAGGAGCAGCGGGCCTGGGAAGCCCTCCAGGAAGCCCACGACCTCCTGCGCGGCATCATGGAGGGCACGCCCGACCTCGTGGCCGCCGTGGATCGGGAGCTGCGCTTGATCGCCTTCAACTCCGCGTATCAGGAGGAGATCGAGAAGACCTTCGGCAAGAAATTGCAGCTCGGCATGGACATGCGCGAAATCCTGAATCTCCGTCCCCGGAACCGCGAGGCGGGCGCGGCCAACTGGAGCCGCGCCCTGAAAGGCGAGAGCTTCACGGTCGTCGAGGAGTTCATTGATCCCGGCCGAGGGCGGGCCTTCCACGAGATCAGCTTCAACCCCATCCGCAACGGCCTGGGCGATATCGTCGGCGCGGCGCACGCGGGAAGGGACATTACCGAGCGCGTGCGCGCCGAGCAGGCCCTGCGCGAGAGCGAGGAGAAACATCGGGCCTTCTTCGAGGCCAGCCTAGACGCCGCGCTGCTCACGGTGCCGGACTCCTCCATCCTCGCCGTCAACCGGGCCGCCTGCGACATGTTCGCCATGAGCGAGGAGGAGATATGCCGCGCGGGCAGGGCCGGGCTCGTGGACCAGTCCGACCCGAACCTGCCGAGGCTGCTTGAGGAGCGCATCGAAACGGGTTGGGCCAGGGGCGAGCTACGCTTCAGGCGCAAGGGCGGGAGCGTCTTCCCGGCCGAGGTGTCCTCGGTCCTGTTCCGTGATGCCCAAGGCCGGACACTCACGAGCATGGTCATACGCGACATGAGCGAGCGCAAGCGGGCCGAGGAGGAACTCGGGCGCTACCAGCAGGGCCTGGAGCGGCTCGTGGAGGAGCGCACCGCCGAGCTGCGGCGCGCCGTAACGGCCCTGGACGGCAACCTGCGCCGCCAGAACACGCTCATCCGGGCGACGCGGGAGATCCTGGCCGAAACGAGTATCGAGGGAGCGCTCGACAAGATCGCCGAAGCGGCCCGGGAGCTGACCGGGGCCGGCATGTCCCTGGTGAGCTACCACGCTTCCGACGGCAGCTTCCTGCTCGCTCCCTCCGCGGCCGGGCACGCTCCGGCCCTTCCCGGCCGGAAGTTCGTCATGGAGGACGAAGGCGCGTGCATGGAGCTTCTCAACCTGAGCGCCTCCGCGAACTTGCGCCTGAGCGACGAGGCGCTGAGGCGCCATCCGAAATGGCGGAGGCCGGAGTGGCGCCCGCCCCTGCGCGGCCTCCTGGCGGCCAAGATAGCCGGCGCCAGGGAGCGGGCCTTCGGCGCGATCTTTCTGACGGACAAGCAGGGCGGAGAGTTCACGGCCGAGGACGAAACCCTCGTCGAGCAGCTCGCCGCCGTGACCTCCCTGGGCCTGGGGCACATCAAGGCGCGGGCCGAGGCCGAGAAGGCCTGCAAGGCCAAGAGCGAGTTCCTGGCTAACATGTCCCACGAGATCAGGACTCCGCTCAACGGCATCCTCGGCATGACCGCGCTGGCCACCATGGTCACGGCCGAGGAGCGCACCAAAAACTACCTCGCGCTCGTCACCAAGTCGGGCGAGGCCCTGCTTGGCATCATCAACGACATCCTCGACCTCTCCAAAGTCGAGGCCGGCAGGATCGAGCTTGAAGAGGCGGAGTTCGACCCGCGCGAGGAGCTGGAGACCCTGCTCCAGGCCATGGCCGTGGCCGCCAAGGAAAAGGGTTTGCGCTTCGTGCAGGCCGTCGACCCGGAGGTGCCCGGCAGGCTCGTTGGCGATCCCGGCCGGCTGCGGCAGGTGCTCACGAACCTCGTGGGCAACGCCGTCAAGTACACGCACAAGGGCATGATCTCCGTGTCCGTGCGCCCGGCCGACGAGGAGCCCGCGCGGCCCGGAGGCCTGCGCCTGCTCTTCAGGGTCCGCGACAGCGGCATCGGCATTCCGGCCGACAAGCAGGAGGCGATCTTCGAGAGCTTCACCCAGGTCGGGGGCTCGGCCCATGTCCAGTACGGCGGCACGGGCCTGGGCTTGGCCATCTGCCGCCAGCTCGTCGGACTCATGGGCGGGCGCATCTGGGTCGAGAGCGAACTGGGCAAGGGGAGCACCTTCAGCTTCGTCGCCGAGTTCGGATGGGCCAACGGCAGACCCCAACCCCAGGCGACCGAGCTCAAGAGCGACGCGCCCGCCAATCCGCTCAGAATCCTCCTGGCCGAAGACGACCAGATCAGCCGCTATCTCGCCACGGAGCTTCTCAAGAGGCGGGGCCACACGGTCACGGCCGTGGAGAACGGGCGGCAGGCCATCGAGGCCCTGGCCGGGGAGCGCTTCGACCTCGTGCTCATGGATGCGCGCATGCCCGAGATGGACGGCCTGGAGGCCACGCGCGTCATCCGCGCCTCCCCGCCGCCGGGCGTGGACCCGGCCGTGCCCATCGTGGCCCTCACGGCCTATGCCCTCAAGGACGACCGCGAGCGCTTCCTGGAGTTTGGCATGGACGACTACCTGGCCAAGCCCATCGACATGGCGGAGCTGGACCGGGTGCTGGCCCGGATGAGCCGTCGGGAGGATGGTTAGCAGCCTGCCGAAACAGAGTCTTGGGACAAGACGGCCGCCGGATGCGCGGCGCCCGTGAGCAAGGTTTGCGCCCTGCCCGCGCGGAGCCGGAAAGCCGGGACGGCCTTCTCGGCGGTCCGCGGGAAACTCCCTGAAACGTCCCGGACAGGTGGACAGACTCGGACCGCAACACGTCTGGACTCCGGCCCCGATCCGATTTAGGTTGGCCCCGATGCTTCGGCTCACCAAGGTATCCTACAATTTCGGAGCCAACTGGGCTCTTAAGAACATCTCCTTCACCCTGCAAAAGGGCGACTTCCTGTTCCTCACCGGGCCGTCCGGCGCGGGCAAGACCACGCTTCTGCGCCTCTTGTACGGCGCCCTGCCGCTCACGCGCGGCCTGGCGCAGGTGGCGGGCTTCCAGCTCAAGGGGCTCAAGCGCACGCAGCTTCCGCTCCTGCGCCGCCAGATCGGGGTCGTGTTCCAGGACTTCAAGATCCTGCCCAAGCGCACGGCCTTCGACAACGTGGCCCTGGCCCTGGAGGTGCGCGGCACCTCGCCGCAGCTCGTGGAGCGCCGCGTGCGCGCCGTGCTGCGCGCCCTGGAGATGGAGGACAAGGCCTACGTGCAGTGCGAGCGGCTTTCGGGCGGCGAGCAGCAGCGCGTGGCCATCGCCCGCTCGGTGGTCATCAATCCGCAGCTCATCCTGGCCGACGAGCCCACGGGCAACCTGGACCCGGCCCTGTCCACGCGGCTCATGGACGTCTTCAAGCAGTTCCACACCTTCGGCACGACCATCATCATGGCCACGCACAGCCCGGAGATCGTGCACTCCATGCCCGAAGCCAAGATCCTGCACCTGGAGCAGGGCGCCATCGTGGGCTCGAGCTTCCCCATCGAGGAGGGCGAGGCCGTGCCCGAGGAGTGGCTGTGATGCGCACCCTGCTCCGCCTCGTCTGGCGCGGCGTGGAAGACATGGCCCTGCATCCATGGGCGCAGATCCTGACCCTGGCCGCCGTGACCCTGGTGGCCTTCCTGTCCGGCCTGTTCCTGCTTTTTTTGCACAACCTGGAGATGCGCATCGCCGACACCCAAGGCCAGGTGGAGTTCCAAATCTACTGGCGCACCGACGCCGACCAGGCCCAGGTCGCCGTGCAATGGCGGGAGCTGCGCAAGCTGGAGGGGCTGGAGTCCATGCGCACCTACACGCCCCAGGAGGCCCTGGAGCATCTGGCCTCGTCCCTGCACACCGGAGCGGGCGGCCGTTTCCGCTGGATGCAGGACTCGGACAGCCCGCTGCCCGCCACGGCGCTGCTGCGCTTCAGGGTGCCGACCGGCCGGCCCGGCTGGTCCGAGGAGACCCTGGGCAGGCTCAAGGCCCTGCCGGGGCTTGAGTCCGTGCACTTCAACCCCCTCCAGTACGAGATGGCCCGCACATGGAGCGCCATGAGCCACCGGCTCGTGTGGCTGCTCGTGGGCTTCCTGGCCGTGGTGGCCGGCCTGTCCGTGGGCAACACCATCAAGCTGTCGCTCTACTCGCGCCGCGGCGAGATCGAGATCCTGCACCTCGTCGGCGCGACCGAAGGCTACATCCGCCTGCCGCTCCTGGTGGCCGGCGCAATCCTGGGCGCGGTCGGCAGCTTCCTTGCCCTGGGCCTGCTCAAGCTCCTCCAGCTCACGGCCGACTCGCTGCTGAACATCCCGCCCCTGCTCATCGAGGTCCGCTTCCTACCCGAGGCCACGGCCCTATCGCTGGCGGCGGTGCTCACGGCGGTCTGCGTGCTGAGCAGCTGGGTGGCCGTCTCGCGCTGAACCATCGGCGCTGCCTGTGCCGAACCTCGGCCGCAAGGTCGCCGCGTGTCTTTTCCCTTGACTGCGAGAGCGAAAAACCTGCAATACTGGGCTAATGGCAACAGAAGCACCGTCACGCGGCCATGGGCCGCATCGTGCTCCGCAGTAGCAGGCCTTTTCCGGGGAGACGAGCATCATGACCGCCAGGGAACGCATCCTCATCGTGGACGACGATCCGTTCAGCCTGACCGCCTTCGAGGCCATCCTCGCCCCGCACTTCCGCGTCGAGACGGCCACGGGCGGCGCGCAGGCGCTGTCGCGACTGGACCCGTCACGGCCTTATGCGGTCATCATCTCCGACATGTACATGCCCGACATGGACGGCATCGACTTCCTCGCCAGGGCGAGCGTGCTGAGCCCCACCTCGGTCAAGATCATGCTCACGGGTCACGCCGACCTGGACGTGGCCATGGCCGCGGTGAACAGGAGCCACGTGTTCGGCTTCTTCAGCAAGACCTGCCATCCCGCGGCCCTGGTGGCCGCGGTGCGCAAGGCCCTGGTTCAGCACCGCCTGCTCGCCGCGCGCCACGGGCGGGCGCCCTCCAGGTCCGCGATCCTCAGCCAGGAGGAGGTCGATTTCCTCATCAAAGGCTGACGCTTCCAGCCCCGCCGGGCTTGCCCTTGAACCATGCATGATTAAACGGTACGAGACGTGCTCCGGCTCAGGCCGGCCAGGCCCAGGCCCGGAATCACCCGGGCCGGCTCAAGGCAGCGAGGCGAGATGAACGAGCGAGTGCTCCTGGTGGACGACGACCCGGCCTTCCTCGCGGTCTATCAGGGCATCCTTTCCCAGCACTTCGAGGTGCAGACCGCCGAGAGCCCCGAGCGCGCCCTGGAGCTCGCGCGCGACCAGGGGCCGTTCGCGGTCATCATCTCGGACATGCACATGCCCGGCATGGACGGGCTGTCCTTCCTGGAGCGCGTGAGCGCCCTGAGCCCGCGCACGGTCAGGATCATGCTCACGGGCCTGCCCGACCTGGAGACGGCCATGGCCGCCGTGAACGTGGCCGGCGTGTTCGGCTACTTCAGCAAGGAGCGCGACTCCTCCGAGCTGGTGGAGAAGGTCCGCGCGGCCATCGCCGAGTACCGCCGCCGCGGCCGCCGAGAGGGAGCCGTCCCGGCCGCGGACGTCCTGACCAAGGAAGAGAAGGAGTTCTTCTTCAAGAAGGACTGAAGGGCCAGGGCTGCACGCATGGAAGGCTCTTTCCTCGCGACAGCCAAGACCGCCGAAGTCAGCCGTCCATCATTATAGAGCAGATTGACTTTGAGACGCTCGCTCCGGCATTGACGGCGCAAGTGAATTGCGCCACAGGACGCACGGCCCGCCCTTTCCCCTACTCCTCGTCCAGCGTGGACAAATCCCCCGGATCGATGCCCAGCTCCTGGGCGCGCAGCACGCGGCGCAGGATCTTGCCCGACTTGGTGCGCGGCAGGCTGTCCACGAAGGCCACGGACTTGAGGACCGCCACGGGGCCGAGCTCGCGGCGGACCAGGGCCTTGAGCTCGCGCACGAGCTCCTCGCCCTGCTCCGCGCCGTCGGCCAGAACCACGAAGGCCTTGGCCACCTCGCCCTTGATCTTGTCCGGCACGCCGATCACGGCCGCCTCGGCCACGGACTTGTGCACGGCCAGGGCCGACTCGATCTCGGCCGTGCCGATGGTGTGGCCGGCGATGTTGATGGTCTCGTCGGCCCGGCCCTGGATCCAGTAATAGCCGTCCTCGTCCTTGCGGGCCACGTCGCCGGTCACGTACACGCCGGGAATCTTCTCCCAATAGTCGCGCGCGTAGCCCTGGGGATCGTTCCACAACGTCTGCAACATGCCCGGCCAGGGCCTGGTGAGCACGAGGAAGCCGCCCTTGCCCGGCGGCACGGGCCGGCCCTGGCGGTCGACCACCGCCGCCTCCACGCCCGGCAGGGGCTTGTTCACCGAGCCGGGCTTGAGCAGGGACACGGGCAGGGGCGAGAGCATGAACATGCCCGTCTCGGTCTGCCACCAGGTGTCCACGAGCGGGCACTCGCTCCGGCCGATGTGCTTGTGGAACCAGACCCAGGTCTCGGGGTTCAGGGGCTCGCCCACGCTGCCCAGGATGCGCAGGGAGGAGATGTCGTGCTGCCTGGGGAACTGGCTGCCGTAGCGCATGAGCATGCGGATGAGCGTGGGCGTGGTGTAGAAGGCGGTCACGCCGTAGCGGGCCACGATGGACCAGACGCGGTCGGCCTGCGGGTAGAGCGGGTGGCCCTCGTATATGAGCGTGGTGGTTCCGCACAAAAGCGGCGCGTAGACCACGTAGCTGTGGCCGGTGATCCAGCCCGCGTCCGCCGTGCACCAGAAGATGTCCGTGGGCTTGGTGTCGAAGACCCAGTTCATGGTCCTGGCCACGCCGACCATATAGCCGCCGTGGCTGTGCACGATGCCCTTGGCCCGGCCCGAGGTGCCGGAGGTGTGCAGGAGGAAGAGCGGGTCCGTGGCCTCCATGACCTCGGTGGGCGTTTCCGGGGCCTCGGAGCGCACGAGGTCCTCGTACCAGATGTCCCGGGCCGAGACCATGTCCACGTCCACGCCGGCCCGGTGCACCACGACCACCGTGTCCACGCAGTCCGTGCAGTCGCTTGTCAGGGCCTCGTCCACGATGGCCTTCTGGTTGATGACCCGCCCGTTGCGGTAGAAGCCGTCGGCCGTGACGACCACGCGGGCCTGGCTGTCGCAGATGCGGTCGCGCAGGGCCTTGGCCGAGAAGCCGCCGAAGACGTTCACGTGCACGGCGCCGATTTTGGCCGTGGCAAGCATGGCGATGAGCGTCTCGGGCAGCAGCGGCATGAAGATGACCACGCGGTCGCCCTTGCGCACGCCCAGGGAGCGCAGGGCGCCGGCGAAGCGGTTCACGGCGCGGTAGAGCTCGAAGTAGGTCAGCTTGCGGTTGTCGCCGGGCTCGCCCTCCCAGATGAGCGCGAGCTTGTTGCGGTTCACCGTGCGGATGTGCCTGTCCAGGGCATTGTAGACGATGTTGCACTGCGCGCCGGGGAACCAGCGGTAGTGCGGCGGGTTGTCGTCGTCGAGCACGCGGTCCCATCTGCGGAACCACTCAAGCTCCAGGGCCGCCTCCTCCCAATAAGCCAGCGGATCCTCCCGGGCCATACGATAGGCCCCGGCAAGCTCCTGCGGGTTCACGTTGGCCTCGATGACCGTCTGCGGCAGGGGGCGGAAGACCCGCACCTCGCTCAGCAGGACGTCCAGGGCGCCGGTATCGTCCATGTGCTCCTCCTTCCTCCGCGGGCCGGCGGCACGCGGAAGAGGTCGCGATGCAGTGGGCGTTGGCCCGTGCGCGTTCTCATCAGGTCCATGCCTGTTTTACCGCGTCCGGACATCATGTTTTCGGCCAAAGGCGTCCGCCGCCTGGTGAGCGGTCGGCGGCCTCACAATCCCAGTATCCCCTTGAGCTCGCCGATGCGCCGGCGGCTCACGGGCAGCTCGATGCGCGTCTTGCCCGCGGTGCGCAGCATGAAGTTGGAGCCGGGCATGGAGGATATCTCCGTGACCATGTCCAGGTTGACCAGATACTTCCTGTGCACGCGGAAGAAGCGGTACGGCTTGAGGCGATCCTCGAGGTTCTTGAGCCGGTAGGAGGTCAGGTACTTCTGGCCCGCGGTGTGCACGTAGGAGTAATCCTCGTAGGCCTCCACGAAGACGATCTGGTCGAAGGGCAAAAGCACCATCCGGCCGTCCTGGTTGATGGCCAGCTTCTCGATCTCCGGCGGCTTGCCGCGCTGGGAGTAATCCCAGGCCTGGCGCAGGGCCGAGATGAAGCGCTCCTCGTCCTCTTCGCCCATGGGCACCTGCACGAGGGCCTCCTCGCCCGCGCCCGGCCCGAGCTCACGCTCCAGGGCCGTCGGCCTGGGAGCCTCCATGAAGCCGGGGCGGAACTGGCGCAGGCGGTCCCCGGTGCGCGCCAGGCGCTCGCGGTTCGCGGGCCAGATGAGATAGTCCAGGGCTTCCAGCTCGAAGGCCTTGTAGGCTTTTGATTCGTCGGGCGCGATGAATACGAGGGCCGGCCGGGCCTTGCGGCCGGAGAGCATCTGGGCCAGCTCAAGACCGCTGACCTCGCCGGGCAGGTCCAGGCCCAGGAAAATGACTCCATAGGGGACGTGCTCCAGAAGCTCCATGGCTTCGTAAGCCGTGATGGCTTCGCCGAGAATGCGCACGAAATCCAAATGGCTGAGTCCATCCCGCAGGCCGGCGCGGACCGCGGGATCCCCGTGCAGAAGAAGCGCCCGGAGTTTGTTCATGCCTGGTACCAAACCTTGAGTAAGCCCATCAAGGCTGCGCAAGCAGCATTTATGTTGCTACTTGTGAAGAACTAAACTTAATGGGTCACGGGGGCAAGCTGGCAGATTGGGCATAAGCAATAGAATATGCCTATGGGTGCCATAGCGATTCCATTGGACTTTGTTAAAAAAAGGATAAGCCCAAAAAATTGACAACGAATTGCAACATCAATACATAGTTTCATTGATACTAAAAGCAGAAAAAGGGGTCCCGATAACTTGGCTTTAAACCTTTGGCAAGGGGGCTTGTATGACTTTAGCGCCTAAACCGTTGCCGGACGCCATAAAGGAGCGCCTGGCGAAATTCGACCTGAACGCCTGCTTCACATGCGGGACGTGCTCCAGCGGGTGCCCGATCACCGGCACTCCGGGCATGGAAGACTGGGATACGCGCAAGGCCCTGCGCATGATCGCCTATGGAATGATCGACGAGGTCGTCGATTCCGACTGGCCCTGGGTCTGCACCGGTTGCGGCCGCTGCGCCTATGCCTGCCCGCAAGGCCTCGATATCGTTCCCATCTTCGGCTACATGAAGCACCTGCGCGAGCGCTCCAAGGTACCCGGCGTGCTCAACAAGGGCACCGAGCGGGTCATTGAGACCGGCAACAACATGGGTATCTCCAAGGAGGACTATCTGTCCTCCATGGCCGACCTGGGCGGCGAGATGGCCGAGGAAGAGTGCCCCGGCTTCTACGTGCCCGTGGACAAGGAAGGCGCCAACGTCCTGTTCTTCCCCAACTCCAAGGAAGTCTACGGCGACTTCGAGGACCAGAAGTGGTGGTGGAAGATCTTCTACGCCGCCAAGGAGAACTGGACCATTCCGTCGGAGAACTGGGAGGCCGTGGACTGGGGCCTGTTCACCGGCAACTACGAGGCCACCAAGATCCTGGCCCAGCGCAAGATGGACCTGCACCGCAAGCTCAAGGTCGGCACCATGATCATGCCCGACTGCGGCGGCGGCTCCTACGGCTGCCGCACCGGCATGAAATCCTGCCTTCTCGAGGACCCGAACAACACGGTCAGCTACCTCTACCTGTACGACTACCTCAAGAAGCTCATCGAGGAAGGCCGCATCAAGATCGACAAGAGCGTCAACGCCGGCAAGAAGTTCGTGTTCCACGACTCCTGCAAGCACGGCCGCGAGCTTGAGAGGCACTTCGGCAAGGCCTACTACGACGAGGCCCGCTGGATTCTCGACCAGTGCGTGGACGAGCGCGTGGAGTTCTACCCCAACCGCGGCAACAACTACTGCTGCGGCGCCGGCGGCGGCAACTGGCCCGGTCCCTACGAGAAGCAATCCGCCTATCATGGCCGCTTCAAGGTCCAGCAGATCAAGGATTCCGGGGCGGATATCGTCGTGGTCGGCTGCTCCAACTGCCGCGACCAGATCTCCCGCAGGTTGCCCAAGTTCTACAAGGACGAGTGCAATTACGAGGTCAAGTACATCTGGCAGCTCGTGGCCGAGAGCCTCGTGCTGGAGCCCTGGACCGAGGCCGAGATCGAGAAGGCCCAGGCCGAGGCTGCCGCCCAGTGGGAGCGTCTCGGCATCGACCCGACTGGCGGCTACTAGGCCACGAAGGACATGAGAGGGGAATGCGCTCATGCCCTGGCGCCTGCCGGGCTAGCCGCGTGAGGCGAATCTCGCCCCAAGGAACGATGCGATGTGCGCCCTGCCCGACGGGGCGATGTTGGAAGCGAGCGGCGGCCGGGTGCGGCGCCGGAGAATTCCACCAATCCTACCTTTAACTAAACCTGCAAGGGAGGTTTAGGATTATGGCGAAAGTAGGTTCCGTGATGGTCGTTGGCGGCGGTATCGCCGGCATCCAGACCGCCCTGGACCTCGCCGACTCGGGCTACTATGTCTACATGGTAGAGAAGAGCCCGAGCATCGGCGGAGTCATGGCGCAACTGGACAAGACCTTCCCGACCAATGACTGCGCGATGTGAATAGTCTCGCCAAAATTGGTCGAGTGCGGTCGGCACTTGAATATCGAGCTTTTGACCCTGTCCGAGGTGGTCGATGTGTCCGGCGAGGCCGGGAACTTCAAGGTGAAGGTCCGGCAGAAGCCCCGCTACATCGACATGGAGAAGTGCATTGCCTGCGGCCTGTGCGCCGAGAAATGCCCCAAGAAAGTCCCCGACGAGTACAACGAGGGCCTCGACGCCCGCAAGGCCGCCTACATCCCGTACGGCCAGGCCGTGCCCCTCAAGTACGCCCTCGACGAAGCGAACTGCATCTACTTCAAGTCCGGCAAGTGCCGGGCCTGCGAGAAGTTCTGCCCCACGGGCGCCGTGAACTTCGAGGACAAGGAGAAGGTCATCGACCTGAACGTGGGCGCGGTCATCGCGGCCCCCGGCTTCAAGGCCTACGACCCGAGCAGCGTGGACTTCTTCGGCCATGACCGCAAGATAATCCCCGACTGCGTGACCAGCCTCGAGTACGAGCGCCTGCTCGCCTCCAACGGCCCGTGCATGGGCCATCTGGTGCGCCCCTCCGACAAGAAGGAGCCCCGGAAGATCGCCTGGCTCCAGTGCGTGGGCTCGCGCAACACGAACAAGTGCGACAACGGCTTCTGCTCCAGCGTGTGCTGCATGTACGCCATCAAGCAGGCCATGGTCACCGCCGACCATACCTCCGGCGAGCTGGACCAGACCATCTTCTACATGGACATCCGCTCCCACGGTAAGGAGTTCGAGAAGTACTACGAGGACGCCAAGAAGAAGGGCATCAAGTTCGTGCGCGCCAGGCCGCACACGGTCATGCCCGGCGAGGGCGGCAAGGGCGTGCGCATCCGCTACGCCACCGAGGACGGCAAGGAAGTCTACACGGACTACGACCTGTTCGTCCTGTCCATCGGCCTTGAGGCCCCCACGAGCGCCGAGGCCCTGTCCAAGACGCTGGGCATCAAGACCGACAAGTACAACTTCGCCCTGACGAACAGCTTCGCGCCCGTGGCGGCCTCCAGGCCGGGCATCTTCGTCTCCGGAGCCTTCCAGGGCCCCAAGGACATCCCGCAGTCCGTGACCGAGGCCTCCAGCGCCGCGGCCATGGCCGCGGCCTCCCTGGTCGAGGCCAAGGGCTCGCTGACCAAGGAGAAGACCTACCCGGCCGAGGCCAACGTCGTGGGCCAGGAGCCGCGTATCGGCGTGTTCGTCTGCTCCTGCGGCATCAACATCGCCGGCACCGTGGACGTGAAGAAGGTCGTCGAGTACGCCAAGGGCCTGCCCAACGTGGTGTTCGTCGAGAACAACCTGTTCACCTGCTCGGCCGACACGCAGGACCTCATCAGCGCCAAGATCAAGGAGCACAAGCTCAACCGCGTGGTCGTGGCCGCCTGCACGCCGCGCACGCACGAGCCCCTGTTCCAGGACACCATGGCCAGCACGGGTCTGAACAAGTACCTGTTCGAGATGGCCAACCTCCGCAACCAGAACAGCTGGGTGCACCAGAAGGATCCCGAGGGCGCCACGAAGAAGGCCCTGGACCAGGTGCGCATGGCCGTGGCCAAGGCCTCGCGCCTGGCCCCGCTGGACAAGATCAGCGTCAACGTCATCCAGAAGGCCCTGGTCATCGGCGGCGGCGTGTCCGGCATGACCGCGGCGCTCGGCCTGGCCAATCAGGGCTACCCCGTGACCCTGCTCGAAAAGGGCGACCAGCTCGGCGGCAACGCCTGGGCCCTGTCGCACACCTGGAAGGGCGAGGAGATCAAGCCCTTCCTTGAGGACCTCGTCAAGCAGGTCGAGGGCCACAAGAACATCAAGGTCTACAAGAAGGCCGAGCTCAAGACCGCCACGGGCGCCGTGGGCAGTTTCACGAGCCAGATCGTGGCCAACGGCGAGGAGCTGGCGCTCAACTACGGCGTGGCCGTGGTGGCCACCGGCGCCAAGGAGTTCAAGCCCAAGGAGTACCTCTACGGCCAGGACAAGCGCGTGCTGACGCACCTGGAGTTCGAGGCCCTGCTCAAGAACAACCCCGGCGCGCTCAAGAACGCCAAGAACGTGGCCTTCATCCAGTGTGTCGGTTCCCGCGACGGCGAGCGGCCCTACTGCTCGCGCGTGTGCTGCTCGCACTCGGTCGAGGCGGCCCTGCGCATCAAGGAGATGAACCCCAAGGCCGGCGTGTTCGTGTTCAACCGCGACATCCGCACCTACGGCCACCGCGAGGACATCTACCGCGAGTCTCGCGAGAAGGGCGTCATGTACGTGCGCTACGAGCCGAACGCCAAGCCCAAGGTCTCCACCGAGGGCGATGCCCTGATGATCGAGGGCTTCGACCCGATCCTGCGTGACACCGTGAAGATCCCCGTGGACTACGTGGTGCTCGCCACGGCCATCGTGCCTCACGGCGACGAATCGCTGACCAAGCTCTACAAGTGCTCGGTCGGCGCCGATGGCTTCCTCACCGAGGCCCACCCGAAGCTGAAGCCGGTGGACCTGTCGGTGGACGGCCTGTTCGTGGCCGGCCTGTGCCACTACCCCAAGCCCATGGACGAGGCCATTGGCCAAGCCCAGGCCGCGGTGTCCAGGGCCAGCACGATCCTGTCCAAGGCGACCATGACGCTCGACTCCATCAAGAGCTACCGCACTGACAGCTGTGACGGCTGCGCGCTCTGCGTCGACGTCTGTCCCTACAACGCCATCAGCCTGGAGGAGTACGCCAAGGACGGGTACGCCTACAAGCGCATCAAGACCGAATCGGCCTTGTGCAAGGGCTGCGGCATCTGCGAGGCCACCTGTCCCAAGCAGGGTGTCTATGTGCACGGCTTCACCATGGACCAGATCAAGGCCCAGGTCGACGCCATGCTCGAGAGCGTATAGCCAACCCTTCAAGGAAGGAGTTCATTGGTCATGGCTGTTAATCACGAACCGGTCATCATCGGCTTCCTGTGCAATTGGTGCGCATATGCCGGCGGCGACCTCGCGGGCGTCTCCCGCCTGCAGTACCCGCCCAACATGCGCGCCATCCGGGTGATGTGCTCCGGCATGGTCCACCCGAACCTGATCGTCCATGCCCTCCAGAAGGGCGCGGACGGCGTCATGGTGCTTGGCTGACACCTCGGCGAGTGTCATTACCTGGATGGTAATCACAAGGCACTGGCTAGGGCTGAAGGCGCGAAGCTCGTCCTCGGCGACCTGGGCATCGACCCAGAGCGGTTCATGATCGAATGGTGCTCTTCCGCGGAAGCGCCCCGTTTCGCCGAACTCGTGACCTCGTTCACCGAGAAGATCAGGAAGCTCGGTCCCAATCCTCTGAAGGCCAAGGAAAAGGCAACGGCGTAACCGAACCCCGGGGGTGGGCCAGCCCGCCCCCGGGCTCCGAGCATACGGAGGAATACATGGTTAAAGTAGCAGAGGAATGGTTGAATTCCTGCGCGGGATGCGAGATCGCCATCCTCAACATCGGGGATGCACTGATCGACCTGCTCCCCTCGCTGGAGTTCGTGCACATTCCCGTCCTCATCGACAAGAAATACTACGGCCAGACGGGCGAGGGCAGCCACCTCGAAATCCCCAAGGCCGTGGTCGGCATCGTCTCGGGCGGCGTGAAGACCACCGAGCACCTCGAAGTGCTCAAGACGATGCGCGAGTCCTGCGATATCCTCATCGCGCTCGGCACCTGCGCCACCGACGGCGGCATCCCGGCCCTGGCCAACATGTACACCAATGATGAGATCCGGGAGTTCTCCTACGGCCAGTCCCCCACCACGGTGGACAATGGCGTGCGCCCCGATCCCGACACGTACCATCACATCCCGCACATGCTCGACCGCTGCTCCGCGCTCGACGAGCACGTCAAGGTGGACCTCAAGCTGCCCGGCTGCCCGCCGCATCCCGAGTGGATCGCCGGCGCCATCCTGGCCCTGCTCGACGGCAAGACCGAGTTCAAGATGCCCGAGCGCAGCGTGTGCGACGTCTGCCCCACCAAGCGCGAGCGCAAGAAGGCCGAGGGCAACCTGAAGCGCATGCTCGAGACTCCGGAGTTCGATCCCGAGAAGCCGGTCAGCGACATGCGCTGCCTGCTGGAGCAGGGCTTCATGTGCCTGGGCCCGGTGACCAAGGCAGGCTGCGGCGGCATGCAGGCCAGGACCCCGCGTTGCATCGCCACGCGCGTGCCCTGCCGCGGCTGCTTCGGCCCCATCCGCGAGTCGGCCCTGCCGCTCATCGACTATGTGGGCGCTCTGGCGTCCGTCGGCTATGACCCGGCCAAGATGCCCGACCGTCGCGGCTTCCTCGCCAGGTTCTCCGGCGGCCACGGCGTGCTCAAGAAGATCTAGGCTTCGCTAGGAGGAAGCACATGGCAAGTCCGAATATCGCTAAGACCCTCAATATCGCGCCCGTGACGCGCATCGAGGGACATGCCGGCATCGAGATCATGCTCGATGACAAGGGCAACGTGGCCGACACCCGGCTGAACGTCATGTCCCTGAGAGGCTTCGAGAAGTTCGTGGTCGGGCGTCCCATCGAGGAAGTGCCCCGCATCGTCACCCGTATCTGCGGCATCTGCCCCTGGAACCACCACATGGCCTCCACCAAGGCCGTGGACGAGTGCCTGGGCCTGGCCGTGCCGCCCACGGGCCGCAAGCTCCGGGAGTTCTGCCAGATGCTGGCCTACATCCCGGACAAGATCCTGCACTTCTACTTCCTGGCCGCTCCGGACTTCGTCCTGGGCCCGGGAGCCGACGTGGCCGTGCGCAACGTGGTCGGCATCATCGGCGCCGCCCCCGAGCTGGCCAAGCAGGTCGTGCACATGCGCTACAAGACCGCCATGGCGCTCGAAAAGTTCGCCGGCAAGGTCATCCATCCGATGTCCGCGGTCGCCGGCGGCTACTCCCGGCCCATGCTGGAGGAGGAGCGCAAGGAGCTGCTTGAGGTGGTCAAGGAGGCCAAGGAGTTCGCCCTCTTCACCATCAAGTTCGCCCGCGAGCAGGTCTTCCCCAAGTACCTGGACGCGGTGAAGACCGTGGGCGTGTTCGAGTCCGGCTATCTCGGCACCGTGGTGCCGGGCACCGGCGCCCTGGAGCTCTATGACGGCGAGCTGCGCCTCATGGACAAGGACGGCACCTACGACCAGTTCAAGTACAAGGACTACACGCAGCACATCGCCGAGCACACGGAGGCCTGGTCCTACCTCAAGTTCCCGTACATCAAGAAGCACGGCGGCATAAAACTGGACGAGACCGACGCCAAGGGCGTCTATCGCTCCAACTGCCTGGCGCGCATCAACGTCTGCGACCAGATGCGCACCCCGCTGGCTCAGCAGGAGCTTGAGATCTTCCGCAAGAACTTCGGCCGCCCGGCGCACCTGACCCTGCTCTACCATTGGGCGCGGCTCATCGAGCTCGTGCAGTGCTGCGAGCGGGCCGAGGAGCTCCTGAACGACAAGGAGATCACCGGCCGCGACATCCGGGCCAAGAACATCCAGCCCAAGGCCGGCGAAGGCGTGGGCTGCGTCGAGGCCCCGCGCGGAACGCTCATCCACCATTACAAGACCGACGAGAACGGCATGTGCACCTTCGCCAACCTCATCGTCGGCACGACGCACAACAACGCGGGCATGAACCTGTCCGTCAAGCAGGCCGCCAAGGCGCTCATCAAGAATGGCGTCTACGATCAGGGCATCCTGAACACGGTGGAGTTGGCCATTCGCGCCTACGACCCGTGAATGAGCTGCGCCACGCACCGCCTGGATGGCGGTATCGCGATGCAGGTCAAGATCGTCGACTGCGACGGCAAGGTCGTCGAGACCCTCCAGAAGTAGACGACGGCTTCGGAAGAACCAGCAAGGCCGCTCCCGCAAGGGGGCGGCCTTCTTCGTTTACCGATTCGCCGTCCGCCGAGGACGCCGTGCGCTTCTCCTGGCCTTTTCCGGCCGGACGGTTATCCTGGCCTGCAAACCAGGAGGCCGGCATGCGCACCGCCCTGACCGCCCTCGCCTGCACGGCCCTCGCGGGCCTGACCATCCTGCTCGGCCCGGCGGGCTGCATGCGGCCCATCCGCGCCGCGACCTACGACGAGGTCGTGGCCGAGCTGGGGCCGCCCGATGCCTGCGACACCAAACGCGACGGGCGCACCTACTGCTCCTGGATCGTGGAGCGCGCCCAGGGTCTCAACTGGGAATATCACCGGGTCATGCTCTTCGATCCCCAAGGGCGGCTGATCAAGTCCTATCCCCAGAGCCGCTTCAAGGCTGATTAGCAAGCCTTGCTAATCGAAGACGATGAGCGGCTTGATGATCCCGTCCTCCTTGGTCTTCATCATCCGGAAGGCCGTGTCCATCTCGTCGAAGCGGAAGGTGTGCGTGGTCATGGCCGTCGGATCGACCCGGCCATTCTCCAGGAGCCGCAGGAGCCGCTCCAGGCGGACCCTTCCGCCAGGGCACAGGCCGGTCCGGATGGTCTTGTCCGACATGCCCACGCCCCAGGCGAGCCTCGGAATCTTCACGTACTCTCCCTCGCCGAAGTAGCCGGCGACCGAGATCGTGCCGCCCGGCCGAGTCACCTTGACGCAGCCCTCGAAGGTCGTCTGGGAGCCCATGGCCTCGATGGCCGAGTCCACTCCCTGGCCGGTCAGGCGAAGGATCTCCTGAACCGGGTCCTTTTCCTTGTAATTCACCACCACATCCGCGCCATAGTGCCTGGACAGCTCCATGCGCTTGGGATCGCTGGCCACGGTGACGATCAGGCCCGCCCCGCGCATCCGCGCTCCCACGGTGCACATGAGCCCCACCGGTCCCTGGGCGAATACGGCCACGGTGCCGCCCGTGGGGATATCGGCGTTCTCCGCGCCCATGAAGCCGGTGGACATCATGTCCGCGATGTACACGGCCTTTTCGTCCGGAACCGAGTCGGGAATGCGGGCCATGTTGGCCTGGGCGTCGTTGACGTGGAAATAGGGCGCGAAGACGCCGTCCTTGGTATTGGCGAACTTCCAGCCCCCGAGCATTTGCGTGCATTGCGAGGTGTAGGACCTGAGGCAGTTGTCGCACTTGAAGCAGGGAGTGATGGCGCCCACCGCGACCCGGTCGCCCTCCTTGAAGCCCTTGACCTCGCTGCCGAGCTTCGCCACAACCCCCACCGCCTCGTGCCCGAGGGTCAGATCCGAGCGCTCGCCGATGCCGCCGGAGACCGTGTGGATGTCGGACGTGCACACCAGCACCCTGGTCGTCTTGACGATGGCGTCGTTGGGACCGGGGTCGGCTGGAATCGGCTTATCCACGAATCCGACCTCTCCGATTCTCCTCATGACGAATGCTTTCATGGTCTTGGACAAGTCGCAC
This sequence comes from Pseudomonadota bacterium, assembly GCA_023433925.1. Classification (GTDB taxonomy): domain Bacteria; phylum Desulfobacterota; class Desulfovibrionia; order Desulfovibrionales; family Desulfovibrionaceae; genus Desulfocurvibacter. The sequence goes on from JAEYTO010000006.1 coordinate 30,621, forward strand.
CTCCTTGCAGGGCCTTCTCGGGACCAAGGCCTGGCTTTCTCCCGCCGCGAGCCCGCAGGCGGGATGGTGGGACGCAGGGCCTGAGCCTGCCTGAAACCTAGCAGCCGCGGAGTTGGGTGTATAGAACTCATCACAACGATTCTTCCGGGGTCAGATCACTTTTTTCGATGCCTGGACGGCTAATTCATAATTCCTTTCGATTTGTTACCGCCGCCTGCCCCAGGTAGAAACCATGCATCTCCAGCCGCCGCGTTCCGCCAGCCGTTTTCCGGGCAATGCGGCCGGCGCGTCCTCATCAAACAAAGGGGTCTTCACGATGATCAAGAAGCTTGCCGCGCTGGCCGTTGCGCTCTGCCTCGTCACGGCCACGGCCACGCTCGCCTCGGCTCAGGACCTGGATGCCTTCAAGGGCAAGTCCGGCAACATCGAGATCGCCGGCGGCACGGCGCACATCCCGGTCATGAAGGGAGCGGCCAAGCGCATCATGACCGTCAATCCCGGCATCCGCATCACCGTCGAGGGCGGCGGCTCGGGCGTTGGCGTGCAGAAGGTCGGCGAGGGCCTCGTGAGCATCGGCAACACCGGCCGGGCCGTGACCGAGGCCGAAAAGGCCAAGTACGGCCTGGTATCCTTCCCCTTCGCCATCGACGGCGTGGCCGTCGTGGTGCACAAGGAGAACCCGGTCAATGGCCTGACCCAAGCCCAAGTGCAGGACATCTTCGCCGGCAGGATCGGCAACTGGAAGCAGGTCGGCGGCCCGGACGCGGCCATCAACGCGTACACGCGCGACGAGGCCAGCGGCACCCGCGAGGTCTTCTTCGAGAAGATGCTCGCCAAGGGAGTCATCCTCGACTCGGCCAACGTCGTGGCCTCCAACGGGGCCATGAAGACCGCCGTGGCCGGCGACAAGAACGCCATCGGCTACGTGAGCATCGGGCACATCGACGACACGCTCAAGGCCCCGCTCCTGGACGGCGTGGCCCCGACCCAGGACAACGCCACGAACGGCGCGTACAAGATCACCCGCCTGCTGTACATGAACACCAAGGGCGAGCCCCAGGGCGTGGTCAAGGCCTTCATCGACTACGTGCGCGGCCCCGAGGGCGCGGAGCTCATCAAGGCCAGCGGCTACATCCCCACGAAGTAGGCCGCACGGTCCATACTCGGAGAGGGGTGCCGCCCACGCGCGCCATCCCTCTCCGCCTTTTTGTTCACCCCGGATCTCCAGGGCAAGGCGGCGACCGTGGACCCCCAGGCCCCTTTGGGCGCAAGGGCCGCTTGCCCTTCCATGAAAAAGATGTGAGCACACCTCGGAGCATGCCCAGCACTGAAGCCACGGCGCCGACCTCGAAGGCCTGTCGCAGGTCCTGCTCCGCGCCGGACCGCGTCCAAGCGCGGCGGAATCGTTTCCGCGCCCTGCGCGAACGCCTGGCGCGCGGGCTGCTCCGTCTGGCGGCCTTGCTCACCGTCGGGGCCGTGCTGGCCATCCTCGGCTTCCTGCTCTGGTTCAGCCTGCCCCTGGCCGACCCCGAAGGCCTGTCCCAGGTCCTGTCCTGGCGCTGGCGGCCCTTCCAGGGCGAATTCGGCATCCTGCCCATGCTCTGCGGCTCGCTCCTCCTGTCCGTGTCGGCCATGGCCATGGCCCTGCCCGTGGGCGTGGGCGTGTGCTGCTTCGCCCATGGCGTCGGCCCCAGGCGGCCGGCGGCCCTGGTGATGGCCCTGGTCAGGCTCATGACCAGCGTGCCCACGGTGGTCTACGGCTTCGCGGCCGTGTTCCTCCTCGTGCCGCTCGTGCGCGCGGCCTTCTGGGGCTCGGGCTTCTCCTGGTTGGCGGCGGCCCTCGTGCTCGGCCTGCTCGTGCTGCCCACGGTGGTCCTCGTGCTGCACACCCAGTTCGCCCTGGTCGAGCCGCGGGTGCGCCTGACCTGCGCGGCCCTGGGCCTGACCCGCGCCCAGGCCGTGGCCCGCGTGGTCCTGCCCGCGGCCAGGCGGGGCCTGCTGGCCGCCACGGCCCTGGGCTTCGGCCGGGCCGTGGGCGACACGCTCGTGCCGCTCATGCTCGCGGGCAACGCGGCCCAGGTGCCGGGCTCGCCCCTCGACTCCATGCGCACGCTCACGGCGCACATCGCCCTGGTCGTGGCCACGGACAGCCAGAGCGCCGCCTACCTGTCCCTGTTCGCCTGCGGGCTTATCCTCTTCTCCATCACCGTGGCCGTGAACCTGACCCTGCGCCGGCTGCGCGCGGCGTCAAGCCGGGAGGCGCCATGAGCCGCGCGCGAAGCACGCCCTTCGTCCTGTTCTGCTGGCTGAGCGCCCTCGTGCCGCTGGCCGCCGTGGGCTCGCTGCTGGCTTTCCTCGGCTGGCGGGGCCTGAAAACCGTCTCGCCCGCGCTCTTCTTCGGCGATGCCCCGCCCCTGGCCGCGCTGCTCGGCCGCGCGCCGGTCTGGGACGGCATCTGGCCGGCCTGCGCCGGCACCTTGAGCCTGGTGGCCCTGGCGGCCTGCCTGGCCATCCCCGTGGGCGTGGCCTGCGGCATCCACCTGGCCGAGTTCGCGCGCGGCCGGGCCAAGGCCGTCCTGTCCTTCAGCGCGGACCTGCTGGCCGGCATCCCGTCCATCGTCATGGGCCTGTTCGGCTTCGCGCTCATCCTCCTCCTGCGTCAGACGTTGCTGCCGGACGCCACGACCTGCCTGCTCCTGTCGGGCGCGTGCATGGCCCTGCTCATCCTGCCCTATCTGATCAACACGACCCAGGCCGCCCTGGAGGGCCTGCCGGAAGATCTGCGGCTCATGGGACCGAGCCTCGGCCTGAGCCGCCTGCAATCCGTGCGGCACATCCTGCTGCCCGCCGCCGGCCGGGGGATCCTGGGCGGCGTGGTCCTGGCGGTCGGCCGGGCGGCCGAGGACACGGCCGTGATCCTGCTCACGGGCGTGGTGGCCAACGCCGGGCTCCCGCGCGGCCTGCTGGACAAGTACGAGGCCCTGCCCTTCTTCATCTTCACCACCGCGGCCGAACACCAGAGCGTCCTGGAGCTTGATCGCGGCTTCGGCGCGGCCCTGGTGCTCCTGGCGCTGACCACGGCGCTCTTCGTGGGCGCGCACCTTCTGCACGCGGCCATGGAGCGCCGCTGGAGGCAAGCCTCATGAGCGTTGCGATCCGCATCGAGAAGTTGAGCGTGACCTTTGGCGGCAAGGAGGTCGTCAGGGACGTGGACCTGGAGGTTCCGGCCGGCTCCCTCACCGTGCTCCTGGGTCGCTCGGGCTCGGGCAAGACCACGCTCCTGCGGGCCGTGAACCGGCTCAACGACTGTTTTCCGGACTGCGCCACGCGCGGTCGGGTGCTTCTTTCATCGAACCGCGGCGTCTTGGACGCCCATGCGCCGTCCACCGACGTGGAGGACCTGCGGCGCAGGGTCGGCATGGTCTTCCAGACGCCCAACGTGCTGCCCATGAGCGTGGAAAGGAACCTGCTCCTGCCGCTCAGGCTCGTGCTCGGCATTGCCGGCGGCGAGGCCCGCGAACGCGCACGCCAAGCCCTGGAGGACGTGGGACTGTGGAGCGAGACGGGCGACAGACTCGACGCCGACGCCCGGACCCTGTCCGGCGGACAGCAGCAGCGGCTGTGCCTGGCCCGCGCCCTGGCCCTGGAGCCCGAGGCGCTCCTGCTCGACGAGCCCACGGCCTCCATCGACTACCAATCGGCCCGACGCCTGGAGGAGCTTCTCCTGCGCCTCAAGGGCCGCCACACGCTGCTCGTGGTTTCGCACAGCCTGCGCCAGGCCCTGCGCATCGCCGACCGCATCGCGGTCCTGCGCCAGGGAACCATGGCGCGGGTGCTGGAGAAAGACGAGCTGACATCCGGCCACTCCCTGGAAGAGGCCCTGGATGACTGCTTCTGATCTCGCGCGCCATCCAGCCGAGTTCAAAGGACAGCCATGAAGACCTACCATATCCCCGGCCTCGGCCGCCTGGAGATCATTCACCTCGTGCTCGACTACAACGGGACCATCGCCCGCGACGGCGCGCTGCTCCCCGAGGCGGCCGAGCGCATGGCCGCCCTGGCCCAAGACCTGACGGTGCACGTGGTCACGGCCGACACCTTCGGCAGCGTGCGCGCCGAGCTGGCCGGCCTGCCCTGCGCAGTGGCCGTATTGCCGCCCGGCAACCAGGCCGAGGCCAAGCGCGACTTCGTGCGCGAGCTGGGCGCGGAGCGCTGCGCGGCCGTGGGCAACGGCCGCAATGATCGGCTCATGCTCGCCGAGGCCGCCCTGGGCATGTGCGTCATGGGCGACGAGGGCGCATCCGTCCAGACCCTGACCTCCGCGCACGTGGCCACCCGGAGCATCGCCGAGGCCCTGGATCTGCTCCTGCATCCGCTGCGGCTGACGGCCACGTTGCGAGAGTGACTCGAGCCTTCGCGGAAGGCGCTAAGCCCGTTCCGCGATTTTCCGACTCCGCCATGCATGGGCAAGGCAGCATTGGCCGCCCCGCGGATCAGGCGGCCATGGCGCTTGCGAGCCGGGCCTGCCGGGCGCGTGCGATCACGAAGCGCCTCTTGGAAGTGGCGACAAACGCTGACCAGCGTACTCCAACGGGAAATCCTCGGGCAAGGACCGTCGCTCGGAGGCCGCCCGGCCGACGCCCGGCGCGGCCCGACAGGCGCAGGCCGCCATTAGCATTGGACTCCCGGCGACAAATGCCTTAAAAAAGTTCGGTTCGGCGTCCCCTTGGACGCCATTATCCCTTTGGAGAAGCACATTATGGATTGGTCCAAGATGTTCACCTCGCGGGTGGTCGTGTTCGGCTGCGGCAACACGCTCATCGGCGACGACGCGGCCGGCCCCAAGGTCATCGAATTCCTGGAGCAGGACCCGGACATGCCGGCGGACGTGGGTCTGCTCGACGTGGGCACGTCCATCCGCACGCTCCTGTTCGACCTCATCAACATTGACCCCAAGCCCGAGCGGATTATCATAGTCGACGCCACCACGGTCCACGGCCGCGAGCCGGGAGAGATCTTCGAGATCGACGTGGATCGCATGGATCCCAAGAAGACGAACGACTACTCCCTGCACTTGTTCCCCACCGTGAACCTGCTCAAGGAGCTCACGCTGAACACGAAGATCGACGTGCGCATCGTGGTGGCGCAGACCGGATACATCCCCGACCACCTGGACGACCACATGAGCCCGGAGATGACCGCGGCCATTCCGCGCATCGCCGCTCGGGTCAAGGAATTGTGCCTGGAGCCGCTCAAGGCCAAGTAGCGCCCGCCAGACACGAGGCATATGAAGAACATCCGCAATTTCAGCATCATTGCGCACATCGACCATGGCAAGTCCACGCTGGCCGACCGCATCCTGGAGATCACGGGCGTGGTCGGCGATCGTGAGCGCCGCGAGCAGTTCCTGGACAAGCTGGAGCTTGAGCGCGAACGCGGCATCACCATCAAGGCCCAGTCCGTGCGCATCCCCTACAAGGCGGCCGACGGCAAGGAATACATCCTCAACCTCATCGACACGCCCGGCCACGTGGACTTCAGCTACGAGGTCTCGCGCAGCCTGTCGGCCTGTGAGGGCGCGCTGCTCGTGGTGGACGCCACCCAGGGCGTGGAGGCCCAGACCCTGGCCAACGTCTACCTGGCCCTGGACCACAACCTGGAGATCATCCCGGTCCTGAACAAGATCGACCTGCCCAGCGCCGACGTGCCGCGCATCAAGCAGGAGATCGAGGAGATCATCGGCCTGGACTGCTCGCGGGCCCTGGAGGTCAGCGCCAAGACCGGCCTCAACGTGGAGCAGGTCCTGGAGCGCATCGTGGAGGTCGTGCCGCCGCCCGCGGGCGACGAGAACGCCCCGCTCAAGGCCCTCATCTTCGACTCCTGGTACGATACCTACCAGGGCGTGGTCGTGCTCTTCCGCATCCTGGAGGGCAGCATGCGCCAGGGCCAGAAGATCATGATGTTCTCCAACAAGCGCGCCTTCGAGGTCCAGAGCCTGGGCGTCTTCTCGCCCGACCCCGTGGCCGTGAAGAGCCTAGCCGCCGGCGAGGTGGGCTTCATGACCGGCTCCATCAAGGACCTGACCGAGGCGCGCGTGGGCGACACCATAACCACGCCCGACAGGCCCACGGACAAGCCCTTCCCCGGCTTCAAGAAGATCAAGCCCATGGTCTTCTGCGGCCTGTACCCCACCGAGCCGGCCGAGTACGAGCCTCTCAAGGCCGCCCTGGAGAAGCTCCAGCTCAACGACTCGGCCTTCACCTTCGAGCCCGAGGTCTCCCAGGCCCTGGGCTTCGGCTTCCGCTGCGGCTTCCTGGGCCTTTTGCACATGGAGATCATCCAGGAGCGGCTGGAGCGCGAGTTCTCGGCCAACCTCATCGCCACGGCGCCGTCCGTGGTCTACAAGATCGAGACGGTCAAGGACGAGGAGCTGTTCATCGACAACCCGAGCAAGCTGCCCGACCCGACCAAGATCAAGGCCTTCTACGAGCCCTACGTGCGCATGGACATCCACGTGCCCGGCGACTATGTCGGCGGCGTGCTCAAGCTCTGCGAGGAGAAGCGCGGCCTGCAAAAGGACATGAAATACATGTCCTCCAACCGCGTCATCATCACCTACGAGCTGCCCTTCGCCGAGATCGTCTTCGACTTCTTCGACAAGCTCAAGTCCGCGACCCGTGGCTATGCGTCCATGGACTACGAGATAATCGATTACCGGCCGTCCAACATGGTCAAGATGGACATCCTCATCAACGGCGATCCCGTTGACGCCATGTCGACCATCGTGCACAAGGACAACGCCGCCCGGATCGGCCGGCAACTGGCCCTGCGCCTCAAGCGCGCCATTCCCCGCCAGCTCTTCGAGGTCATCGTCCAGGCGGCCATCGGCAACAAGATCATCGCCAAGGAACGCAACGCACCCCTGCGCAAGAACGTGACCGCCAAGTGCTATGGCGGCGACATCACGCGCAAGCGCAAGCTCCTGGAGAAGCAGAAGGAAGGCAAGAAGCGCATGAAGAGGATGGGGAACATCGAGATTCCCCAGGAGGCGTTTCTTGCGGCCCTGAAGGCCGACGAGGATTAACCCGATCCGCGCGTCGCCCGCCCCCTCGCCGCGCGCGCCAGATCCGCGAGAAAGGACCGCCAATGAATCCCAGAGCCAAGGTTTTCAAGGAATACGTCGAAGCGCTCATCATCGCCCTGATCCTGGCCTTCTTCATCCGCACCTTCGTGGTCCAGGCCTTCAAGATCCCCTCGGGCTCCATGCTCAACACGCTGCTCATCGGCGACCACCTGCTGGTGAACAAGTTCAAGTACGGCGTGCGTCTGCCCTTCACGAACACGGTCATCCTGCCCCTGTCCGATCCCCAGTTCCAGGACATCATCGTCTTCGAGTACCCGCAGGACCCGTCCAAGGACTTCATCAAGCGCGTCATCGGCCTGCCCGGCGACACCATCGAGATCCGCGACAAGGCCGTGTACCGCAACGGCCAGAAGATCGACGAGCCCTACGTGCAGCACACCGACGCGCGCCTGCTGCCCGGCCCCCGCGACAACATGCCGCCCGTGACCGTGCCCATGGGCAAGTACTTCGTCATGGGCGACAACCGTGACGAGTCGCTGGACTCGCGCTTCTGGGGCACCGTGGACCGCGGGGCCATCCTCGGCAAGGCCTGGATCATCTACTGGTCCTGGGGCGGCATGGACGACATCCGCTGGGGAAGAATCGGGGATGGCGTGGGGAGCTAGGGACGAGGGTTGAAGAGAAATGGATAGAAAAGGCCGCCGTGAGGCGGCCTTTTTTGTTTGTCTCTACTCCATAACCCCGATGCGTTTCAGCACCGCCTCCACGGCCCTGGGTGAATCGGGGTGCAGATCAGGGATGCTCCGGGCTTCCTTGGCAATGGCCTGGCGCCATTTCTTGTGCATGCGCTCGGCGATTGCCTGGGCCTCTGCCAAGTGTTCCTGGCTCTCCAGCAGAATCTTGGCCACGAACTCCGCCTGTCGGACATCCTTTGCGCGCTTGCCCTGATTCTTCCTTTTACCGGCAACAAGAACCTTGTGCAGCGTGAAGGCCGGCATGGAAGGCACGACGACCGTGCCCAGATCGCGCGCCTTGATGGTCATGCGATTCTCAAGGAGTATCCCGAGGTAGGGCAGAGCCATGGGCAGAATGCCCAAGTCCGGTTCATACTCGTTTTGCCCGGACCTGGTGCGGCCGTCACCCTTGCGGTTCTTCAGGAATTCGACCTGCATTTCTCCGCTTCTGTACGTGATGGCATCCTGCTCGTAGCTGAAATCCTCCTGAAATCCCAATTGCTTGAGCATATCGCCAATATTTACCTTCGGTCCTTTGTATGGCAGATCCATGGCGAAATCGACATCCAATGTCCGCTCCGGATAATACTCCACTCCGCAATAGTGCTGGTACACCTTGAAGCACCATGAGCCGACCAGCTCAAGGCCTGCTTCCCACAAGCCCACTTGCGCAAAGGCATCCGTCAGATTCTTCAGAACAGGAAAATAGTCTTCGCGCTTGATATCTTCATTCGGCATTCTGAGTTCCTTCATGGCCTGCTTTGCTTCTCTCAACATGGACAGCGCATTGTTGCTGCTCGCCAGAAGGCGCGTGTATATTTGGACCAGCTCCGAATCTTGCGGGCCGAGATAAATATCCTTGCGCAGACCTACTCGCGTCGTGCGTAACGAAACATATTCCCTTCCATTCACGATGCTCCGTCGTAAATGGCCTCTCGGATTCACGAGCAGTCTGCCAACAAGCTCGCGCTTGAGGTTCCGGTAATATTGCCGGCTTTCTTCGAGGATTCCCTGAATTACCACAGCCATGGCGAGCCTTCTTTTTGAACTGATTATCCCCCTAAAATGCAAAAAGTCAATTTAGGGGGATAAAACGAGGCTCGGCGGGCCTCCAGGCCCTGCGGCCATGCTCCGCGCTCGCAACTAACAATTGTCCTTTCAGCCGGTTGCGGATACTCCTTGGCTGTTCCCGTTCACCGATAGCCCATCGCGGACAGCCATGATCGCCACCGTCTCCACCTCCGCCCTCATGGGCATCGACGCGCTCCCGGTTGCGCTCGAAATCGACTTCGCCCGCCAGGGCCTGCCGGCCTTCATCATGGTCGGGCTCGCCGAAGGCGCGGTGCGCGAGGCCAAGGAGCGTGTCTTCTCGGCGCTCAAAAGCTCGGGCTTCAAGCTGCCGCCCGCGCGCATCACGGTCAACCTTGCGCCGGCCGACGTGCGCAAGGAGGGCAGCGGCTACGACCTGCCCCTGGCCATCGGCCTCATGGCCGCGGCCGGGATAATCCCCAGGGAATCGCTCCAGGGCTGGCAGCTCGCCGGCGAGCTATCGCTAACAGGCGAACTCAAGCCCGTGCCCGGCGCGCTGCCCATGGCCGCCCAGGCACGCGCATCCGGCGCGCGAGGCATCATCCTGCCCGCTGCCAACGCGGCCGAGGCCGCCGTGGTGGAAGGTCTGCCGGTGTACGGCGCACGGACGCTCGGCCAGGTCGCCGCGCACCTTGCGGGAAAAGAAGAGATTGCGCCCACGGCCTGCGACCTGGACGGCCTGTGGCGCGAGCGCGAGAGCTTTCTGCTGGACTTCTCCGAGGTCAAGGGCCAGGAGCACGCCAAGCGGGCCATCGAGATCGCGGCGGCCGGCAACCACAACCTCCTGTTCCTCGGCCCTCCGGGCAGCGGCAAGACCATGCTCGCCCGGCGCATCCCCACGGTGCTCCCGCCGCTGTCCTTCGACGAGGCCCTGGAGGTGACCAAGGTCTACTCGGTCTCGGGCAGCCTGCCGCCGGACACGCCGCTCATGGTCACGCGGCCCTTCCGCTCGCCGCACCACACCATCTCCGACGCCGGGCTCATCGGCGGCGGCCAGTACCCGCGCCCCGGCGAGGTCTCCCTGGCGCACCGGGGCGTGCTCTTCCTGGACGAGCTGCCCGAGTTCAAGAAGCATGTGCTGGAGGTCCTGCGCCAGCCGCTTGAAGATGGCCAGGTGACCATCTCGCGCGCGGCCGTGTCCCTGAGCTTCCCGGCCAGCCTCATGCTCGTGGCCGCCATGAATCCTTGCCCTTGCGGGTATTCAGGGGATGAGCGGCACGACTGCACCTGCACGCCGGTCGGCGTGCAGCGTTACCGCTCGCGGCTTTCGGGTCCGCTGCTGGACCGCATCGACCTGCACGTGGAGGTCCCGGCCGTGGATTACAAGGAATTGCGCGCGACAGGCCAGGGCTCGGACTCGGCGGCCATGCGCGGGCGCATCCTCGCGGCCAGGCAAGTGCAGGCCGAACGCTACGCGGGCCAGCCCATCCTGACCAACAGCCAGCTCTCGGGCCGGCTCCTGGAGCGCTTCTGCGCCTTGGGCGAGGCCGAGCACGCCTTCCTGGGCCAGGCCGTCCAACGGCTCGGACTATCCGCGCGGGCCTATACGCGCGTGCTGCGCATCGGCCGCACGATCGCCGACCTGGCCAGTGCCGAGGCCATCAGCGTGGCCCACCTGGCCGAGGCCATCAACTACCGCAGCATGGATCGCCAGGCGCGCTGACGGCCCGAGCCTTCCGGCAGCCATGTCCCAGGCCCCTCTGAACGCGGGCGCAAAGACTTGCGCGCGCAATGCGCGATCACCCGAGCAGGCTCGACACGTCCGTGGCGGCCAGGAGGCCCGCCGGTTCAACCGCATCCGGGTCCAACCCGAAGTACGGCGTCACGCGACTCAGATTCGCTTCACGAGCAGCTTGTCGGCAAAGTCCGCCCTGACCCGAAAAGCCTTGCCTCCGGACGTGAAATCATAGTCGGTATCGGGGAACAGCTGCACCGTGGGAGTGAAGGCATCCCCGATGAACACGTCCTTGGCCTCGCCGTTGGACTCGAAGCGCACGGTCTCCCCTCCATCCAGGCGCACGAAGTCCTCGTGCTTCATCTCGACCGGCAGATCGGATTCGCGGTATTCCATGACGCACTCCTTGTATCAGGCTTTTCCTCTCGTTCCCCTGAGCATGCAACAGGCGACGTCTGGGCTGTTTCCATGCTTACACCCTATGTTCAAGAAAGCAATTAGCCCCAAAATAATTCTTATCTTCAGGCTTCTCAAGAGAATTCTTGTCTTGGGTTCGGAGCAGAACATTACATACCAATTCAGTCCAGATAGCATCGCAATCCGGCCGCGGGGTTTTCCCGGCATACGCAGCGACCCTTATCCCAGTCTGTTGAAAAGCCGTCCGGCTTTCCAACTTCGCAATGTTTGGGCAAGGCTCAAGCATTGCTCACGGATGCTTCGCATCCGGCAGGCCGGCCTGGCCCGCACAGCCTGTTTTTCAACAGGCCGTTATTCCGCGCCAGCGCCGCCAGCCAAGCCGCCGTAACGCAAAAGGCCCTTGCGCTGGCGCAAGGGCCCCAAGATCATTGACAAAGGTCGTTTTATGCTACCTCCGGCGGCCAAGGGGGCGCGGCCCCTTGGAACCCCGTTTTTCATCTGCGCCATCCAGTCAATATGCTGAAATAATATCAAAAGTTTTTGGTGGAGAGAACGCGAGAGAGGCCTCTTTCTTCAAAAAGGGGTCTCTCTCGCAAAAATGGATTTGTCAGAGGCGCCCCCTGGAGGCCGCATTCTCATTTGCGGGCTGCTCTATTGCCGCATGCGCTGAACGAGCCCGCGGATGTCCGTGGCCAGGGCCGCCAACTGGTTCACGGCCTTGGACGATTGATCCATGGCTTCCGCCGTGTCCACCGAGATGCGGTTGATCTCCACGAAGGTCCTGCTGATCTGCTCGCTGGCGCTCGATTGCTCCTCCGAGGCAGTGGCGATGACGCGCACCTTGTCCGCCGTTTCCTCGATGAGCGCGACGATCTCCTTGAGGGACTTCCCGGCCTTTTCCGCGAGCGTGTTGGCCTTATCGACGAATTGGCTGGCCGTGCCCATGGTGGTGATATTGTCCAGCGTGCCGTCCTGGATGGACTTGATGGCCTGGCCGACCTCCTTGGTCGCGTGCATGGTCTTCTCGGCCAGCTTGCGCACCTCGTCGGCCACTACCGCGAAACCCCGGCCCGCCTCGCCGGCGCGGGCCGCCTCAATGGCCGCATTGAGCGCCAGCAGGTTGGTCTGGTCCGCGATGTCCTCGATGACGTTCATGATGGCGCCGATATCCTCGGCCTGCTTGCCGAGCCTGGAAAGGCTTTCCCGCATGGCCGCGGTTTGCGTGTGCACCTCGAAAATGGCCTGCATGGCCTGCTCGACCACCTGCGCGCCATCCTGGGCACGATTGCGGGTTTCGTCCGCGCGGTTGGCCACATCCAAGGCGTTGTGGGCCACTTCGAGGACCGAGGAGTTCATCTGCTCCATGGCCGTGGCGGCCTCGGTGGTTCTTGTGCTCTGATCCGCGGTTCCCCTGCTGGATTGCTCGACCTGCACCGAAAGCTCCTCGGACGCCGAGGTCAGGTTCTCGATGACCTCCTCAAGCTGGCGCGCGGCTTCGAGAATGCCCTCGCGCTTGGCGGCCTCGGCCCGCAGCTTGGCCTCCTCGGCCTCGCGCACGGCCACGTTGGCGCGGGCGGTCTCCTCCTGGGCTCGGCGCGTCTGTTCCCGCGCCTCCTCCAAGCCTCTCTTCAGATCCCGCACCATGTCCCGCAAGGCCTTGGCCAGATCGCCCACCTCGTCGTTCCTCTCGACGCGCAGCGTCTCGTCCAGCTTGCCGCCGGCGACCTTGCGCGCGAAATCGACACAGGCCAACACCGGCTGGAGAATGACACGCCCCACCAGCGCCCAGATGAGCGCCATGAACGCCAGGGCGCAACAGGCGGCGATGATGATGCTGCGTGTCCTGGCCGAGGAGAGGTGGGCGAGCATATCCTCAAGGGGAGTGACCATGACGAAGGTCCATCCAGTCAGGCTGTCCTTCTGCACGACGGCGACCCTCTTTTGGCCGTTCTCGTCATACTCCAGGATGTCCCTGTCCTTGGCGGCGAGGATCCGCATTCCCCAAGGGGTCTCGGCGATGCCCTTCGTCATGATCAGCGACTTGTCGGGATGGGCGAGGGCGGCGCCGTCCTTGTCCAGGATGAAGATGAAGCCCGTGGAGCCGATCCGCGTTTGCGTGATCGACCTGGTCAAGTAGTCGAGATCCAGCGCTATGTTGACGGCGCCCTTAACCGTGCCCATGGCATCCATTATGGGCTGGACCAGGGGCACGATGGCCTTGCCGGTGGTCGGGCTGATGGTGGCCACGGAAATGACGTCACGCGTTCCAGCCATGTACTTTTGATAGTATTCCGTATCCTTGAAATTGGCCTGCGCGCGTTCGTCAGTCGATATCACCAGTTCGCCCCTGGCATCCATTATGCTGGTGGATTCTATTCCAGCCAGGACCTTCTCGGTGAAGATCATGATGGTCTCGGCATCCCAGATCCCGTCCCCCTGTACAGCCCTGAAGGCCGCCATGTCCTTGGCGAGATTGTCCGCGGCCTTGAGCTTCTGCAGAATGTCATCGCTCACGCCACGCAGCACGGCGTCTCCGAGCAGAGACATGTCCCCTTTCATGGTTTCATGGAAGCTGGATTTCATGCTGAGATAGTTAATGACAACCAGCAATGACATGCCAACAAAAATCAGCAAAATGGTTGGCAAGATAAATTTTGATTTAATGCGCAGGTTCATATGCAACCTCCCCCGATGTTGCTTCCGAACAGCCTAACTCGCACAAGTCCTATAACACGCAACATTTGAATCCAGCTTGGACTGGCTTTCGAAAAACGGCGCACAAAGAAATGAAGCTTTCAGCATCGTAGCAAGTCAAATATTTTTGCAGGGCCAGGTGGGTTGTGGCGCCTGGATATGCATCGGCGAACGCCTTGCGACACAGGTCATGCACATCATGCCACCAAGGCCATGACCGACAGACATTTTCTGCAAGATTCCGACCACCCGCATGGCGGTTCACGACGCACTCCCGCTTTGTCCATGGGAGTGCTTACGTGGGAGCGCTCTTGGAATATTGATCACGTGATTTTTAGCGTGACAGATTATCCCCGAGGCAACAATCCAGGATTCAAATAGCTGGGGGTGATGACCTACTATCAACCGCAGTTTGGTATGAAATACATTTGAAAGCTAACAGGCAGGGCTAGGTCTGTCAATCGACAATCTATATATAAACAGGTGTACACGCAAAATGTCTTTATACCCTTCCAAGTCAATGCACAGTACCCCGGCAATACAACACCTATGCCTGTTAACCTGAACCTCCAAGCTGTATCCCAACACCACACGAATACAGTCACATTAGGAGGTATTTACCGGGAAATCCCGATGAAGCATGTTGGGGAAAGAGACGAGGACATGGGACGGATTTTGGCGGGAGAATCCGGGAGGGGTGGCCCCTCCCGGTGCTTGCGCATGATGCCTTACGGCTTGACGGGTTTCTTGTCGCTCTGTCCAGGAGGCTCGTAGACCGTGATGGTCACGGAGGAGCCGTACATGGCCACGCCGCCGCCCAGGGGCAGCTGGTCGATGACGGTGCCTTCCCTGCCCTGGTAGCGCTTGTCCACCTTGCGGATGAACTCCAGGCGCGGGTTGAGGCCGCGGCGCTGGAGCACGGCCATGGCATGCTTGGCCGACAAGCCGATGACTCCGGGCACCCGCAGCATGCTGTCCGCCGCCGGGTTGTATCGCTGGCCATGTTCGTGCCTGTCCAGCGGCCCGCCGGCCGCCGGCCCGGACATGCCGAGCATCAAGGCGATGCACGCCGCCAGAGTCAGCCATGCGCGCAGTGTTCGCTTCATGTTCGCTCCTCCCTTGCGGCGTGATGCCGCGGCCTCGACCATCATGCCGGGACGACCGGACCGGCCGTTCCCGGCCTCGGTTCGCCTTGTGCGAAGCGCTTGGGCTGAAGCCAGCTCCGACTAACGGCCGTAGCGCTTCACAAGCTGGTAGAGCGCCTCCTCGATGCACTCCCGGAAGGCCTTGTCCACGCCTTCCTTCCTGCTCGTGTCCAGCGAGGCGTCGGCGCCCTGCAAGTCGGTCTTGGTGAAGCTCTGGACGAACGAGCCCAGGCCGGAGGCCCCGATTCCGCCCTGGCTGACTTTCTTGCGCACGTTCACCGAGTCGAGGACCTCGCCGGTGCGCGCGTCGATGACCCGCACGTCGAGGCCGATCTGGGCCTGCTCGCCGCTCGTCTCCAGCCCCAGGCCGCGGAACGTGCCGGCAAGACCGCCGGTGGTCTCTTGGGCGTTGGCCTCGGTCACGGCGCCCTCGAAGATGTACTCGGCGCCGACGAGCCTGTGCTGAGCCACGTCGCCGGTGGTCGCGCCGGACTCGTTGAGCTCGCGCTCGCGCATGACCGTCTCGTTCAGCTGCGCGCGCTCCATCACGCGAAAATGGCCGGACTTGATGAGCGCCGTGGTGAACATGTCCGTGCCGCTCTCGCCGCTGATCTCATCCACCGTGCTGCGGAACTGATAGATGGTCACCGCCGGGCGCTCTCCCTTGGGCTTGCCCAGGGACTCCAGCTTCTTGGTGGAGGCCGAATCATCCACCTTGGCCCCGCCCCAGGCGTCCGCCAAGCCCGCGCAGGCCAGGCTGAACACAAGGCTGAACAACACTGTCCCGCATACTCTCATCGCCGACCCGAACGCCATGACATGCCTCCGATCCATGTATTGATGGTTTGGTGCGCAATGAATGCCCGCTAGCGGGCGCTGAACTGCATTCACAATGGATGCGTTTCTTATGGCATACGTCCGATTGGGCGTCCAGGCCCCTTCTGACTGGCGGTGCAGGCTGACTGGCCGGCGTTTAGAACATTTGCTTTTGTAAATGCTCCGCAAGCCATGCGTCGGCATGGCTTGCCGCCGGGTGGGCGGCGGCGCGATCCGCTTGCACCGTCGACGCCGGAGCGAGCACGGCCTGTTTTCAACAGGCTCTTAGCGGTTGGCCCATGAAGCCGCTTCCGGCACGGCAGCGTACACCAGGGGCGCGTTTCCATGGAATTATTGAGCATGCCCTCGGGATGGCGAGGCCATTCAGGGCCGGCGGGTGTCTGTGCCTGAAAATCCTTGCCCCTGGCGCGCGCCATCCTGCTATAAGGAGATCATGGGCGTTCGCCGCTTGGCGGGAGCTGGAGCGAGAAGCCTCGGAAAGCGGGATTCGTGGAGACCGGCTTTCCAGGACAAGGTTCCGACGAGTGGTTGAGCCCGAGAGGGCGAAGCCTTCCCGGTTCTTTCACAACCGCTTCGGTCGCCGCATCGCGGAGTCGGCGGGACAGGGCGCTAGGCCTTGGGGGTCACGCAAGCTGCGGTCGCCGGAACGCGGCCGCGAATGGGGTGACGCGCATGACTGAACAAAGAACATACAAGGTGGGCATCTCGGGATCATACGGCGGCCTGAACATGGGCGACGAGGCCATCCTCCAGTCCATCGTGACGCAGCTGCGCGCCTCGCTGCCCGTGGACATCACGGTCTTCTCGCGCAATCCCGAGGACACCATGCGCAGGCAGCACGTGGATAGGGCCGTGCCCGTGCGCGACATGACCCGTGGCGAGGCCTGCCGGGAGATGAGCACGCTGGACCTGTTCATCCTCGGCGGTGGCGGTATCCTCTTCGACGCCGAGGCCGAGATCTACCTGCGCGAGGTGCAGCTGGCCCACGAGATGGGCGTCCCGATCATGATCTATGCCATCAGCGCCGGCCCGCTCAAGACCAGGGGCGCGCAGGAGCTCGTGCGCGAGGCCCTGAACAAGGCCGCGCTCGTCACCGTGCGCGAACGCGGGGCCAAGCGCATCCTGGAGAACGCGGGCGTGGAGCGCGACATCATCGTCACGGCGGACCCGGCGCTGCTCATGCGGCCCGAGCCCCTGGACAAGGAGGCGCTGAACCGCGACGGCCTGGGCGGCGACAACTGCATCGTCGGCATGTCCGTGCGCGAGCCCGGCCCGGCCGCCCCGGACATCGACCATGACAAGTACCACGGGCTGCTGGCCGACGCGGCGGACTTCATCATCGACCGCTACGACGCCCAGGTGGCCTTCGTGCCCATGGAGCGCCGTGTGCTCGACATGCAGCACTCGCACGCCGTGGTCTCCAAGATGCTGCGGCCCCAGCGCGCGACCGTGCTCAAGGGGGACTACACATCCGGGCAGATCATGACCGTCATGGGCCGCTTCACCTTCGCCGTGGGCATGCGCCTGCACTTCCTCATCTTCGCCGCCCTGCAAGGGGTGCCCTTCGTGGCCCTGCCGTACTCGGGCAAGGTCCAGGAGTTCCTGCGGGATCTGGAGATGGAAGCCCCGCCCCTTGAGCTCGTCAACGCGGGCAGGCTCATCGCGCACATCGACCACAACTGGGACCGCCGCGAGGAACTGCGCGAGCACATCGAGCGAGTCCTGCCCACGATCCAGGACCGCGCCAGGGAGACCAACCGGCTGCTCGTGGAGACCCTGCGCGGGCTCCCCGAGACGCGGGCGCAGGACCGCCAGGCGCAGCGCTGCCCCATCTGATGAGGCTCGGTTAGGCCCGCAGCAGCACGCTCGAAACACCAGAGAGGACAGCCATGCCGCCGCTAACACGTCCGCTGATACCGCAACGCCTGACCCTGCCGCCCCGGGAGGCCATGGTCGCGGCAAAGACCGATGTCCTCGTGGTGGGCGGCGGGCCGGCCGGGCTGGGTGCGGCGCTGGGCGCGGCCGCCGCCGGGGCGGACGTGGTGCTCGCCGAGCGCTACGGCTTCCTGGGCGGCAACGCCACGGCGGCCCTGGTGGCCCTGTGGTCCTCGGACCGCACCCAGCGGCAGTTGGCCACCCTGCCTGGCGCCACGACCTTCTTCCCCACGGATCACGGGCCGGGCGAGCAGGTCTTCGCGGGCTGGCCGTCAAGGCTCGTACAGCGGCTCGTGCGCGAGGGCGGGGCCGTGGCGCCCTCGCTCATGACCGGCTACACCGTGCCCTTCGATCCCGAGGTCTTCAAGTGGGTGGCCGAGGACATGCTCGACGAGCACGGCGTGCGGCTCCTCCTGCACGCCTTCGCCAGCGGAGTGTGGCGCAAGGAGGGCACGGACGCCCTGGGCGGCGTGGTCTTCGAGAGCAAGTCCGGCCCGCTGGTGGTGCGGGCGCGCTGCGTGGTGGACTGCACGGGCGACGGCGACGTGGCGGCGCTGGCCGATGCGCCCTTCGAATGCGGTCGCAAGGAGGACGGGTTGACCCAGCCCATGACGCTCATGTTCCGCCTGGGCGAGTTCGAGCGCGCGGCCTTCGACGCCTACGCCAAGACCCATCCCGGCCAGTGGCGCGGCGTGCACGGCCTGTGGGAGCTGATCGAGCAGGCCGCCAGGGCCGGCGAGCTCGACCTGCCGCGCGAGGACATCCTCTTCTTCGGCACCCCTCACGAGCGCGAGCTCCTGATCAACTCCACGCGCATGGTCAACATGAAATGCATGAGCGTCTTCGACCTGACCCGCGCGGAGATGGAAGGCCGGCGCCAGATGCGCATGCTCGCGGCGTTCTTCCGGCGCTACGTGCCGGGCTTCGAGCGCAGCTACGTCCTGCAGAGCGGGCCGAACGTGGGCGTGCGCGAGGGCCGGCGCATCGTCGGCGAGTACCAGCTCACCGGCGAGGACATCCTCGCCGCGCGCAAGTTTCCGGACGTGATCGCCCGCGGGACCTATCCCATCGACATCCACAATCCCACGGGCAAGGGCACGATCCTCAAGCGGCTGCCCGCCGGTGAATCCTACGACATCCCCCTGCGCTGCCTCGTGCCGGCGGGCGTGGACAACCTGCTCGTGGCCGGACGCTGCATCTCGGGCACGCACGTGGCCCATTCCTCGTACCGGGTCATGCCCATCGCCATGGCCACCGGCCATGCCGCGGGGGCCTGCGCCGCGCTGGCGGCCAAGCGGCTCAAGTCCCCGCGCTTCGTGCCGGCGGACGACGTGCAGTCCGAGCTCGCTCGTCAGGGCGCTGGCCTTGATGTCGCGCCGATGCTGTCTTCCAACCATAAACAGCTTTGATTCTTTGAATATATTTTTGCAAGCAGCCCTCTTGCCGTATCGGCCGGCTCCGAGTAAAGAACGATGGCTGTCGTTGCAGGCGACAGAATGATTGTGGCATCACCGCAGGTACTCATCTCCATACAAGAAGCCATAAGGGACGAATCAATGCTGGTCATTCTCGGGGCCGTTGTGGTGGTCGGCGGCGTGGTCGGCGGCTACCTGCTTGAAGGCGGCAACCTGCACGTGCTCTTCCAGCCGGCCGAGCTGGTCATCATCGGCGGGGCCGCCGTGGGCTCCTTTCTCATTGCTTC
Organism: Pseudomonadota bacterium; assembly: GCA_023433925.1. Classification (GTDB taxonomy): domain Bacteria; phylum Desulfobacterota; class Desulfovibrionia; order Desulfovibrionales; family Desulfovibrionaceae; genus Desulfocurvibacter. The sequence goes on from JAEYTO010000006.1 coordinate 49,933, forward strand.
GCCCAAGGCCCTGGTTTTCGAAGCCCTGCGCAGCTCGCTGGCCGTCCTCAAGCCCGGCAAGATCAGCCGGGACAAATGCCTGGACCTGCTGAAGCTCCTCTTCGAGCTGCTCAACGTGGCCCGCCGCGAAGGCATAGTGGCCCTGGAGCCGCACATCAACGCGCCCGAAAAGAGCGCCATCTTCGCCAGGCATCCCTCGGCCTCGGACCATGAGCTGCGCGACTTCATCTGCGACAACTTCAAGCTCTTCCTCACGGGCAACCTGGAGCCGCATCAGGTCGAGGCCCTGCTCGACATGGACATGGACACCCAGCACTCCCACGAGATGCTCCCCTCGCAGGCCGTGGCCAAGGTGGCCGACGCCTTGCCCGGCCTGGGCATCGTGGCCGCGGTGCTCGGCGTCGTGCTGACCATGGCCAAGATCAACGAGCCGCCCGAGGTCCTGGGCCACAGCATCGGCGCGGCCCTGGTGGGCACCTTCCTGGGCGTGCTGGCCTGCTACGGCTTCGTGGGCCCGCTGGCCACGCGCCTGGAGCACAGCGTCCGCGAGCAGGGAATCATGCTGGCCATGGTCAAGGCCGCCTCCGTCGCCTTCAGCAACGGCTGGCCGCCCATCCTGGCCGTGGAAGCGGCCCGGCGCGCCGTGCCTCCGGACCTGCGGCCGTCGTTCAACGACCTGGAAAAATCCCTGCGCAATGTCAAAGGATAAGGCCAAGGTCATAATCGTCCGCAAGGGCAAGCGCCACGCGGCGCACGGCCATGGCGGAAGCTGGAAGGTGGCCTACGCGGACTTCGTGACCGCCATGATGGCCTTCTTCCTGCTCATGTGGCTCATATCCATGGTCAAGCCCGAGACCAAGGCCGCCGTGGCCGACTACTTCGAGCAATACAACCTGTTCACGAGCCAGCCCGGCGAGTTCAACTCCAGGGCGACCACCAGGGGCACCAGCCCCGTGGATGGCTCGGCCAGGCCGACTCCGGGTCACGAGGTACGCTGGAGCGTCTCCGAGGCATTGTCCGCGCGGGAGATCAAGGCCAAGATCGACCAGACCCTGAGAACGGAGCTTGACCAGGATCGCGACAGGGTCATCCTCGAGGAGTACAAGGAAGGCCTGCGCATCCACCTCGTGGACAAGCAGGGCCAGCCGTCCTTCGAGAGCGGCGCCCCGGCCCTCACCAAGGAAGGCTTGCGCGCCTTGCAGGCCGTGGAGCGTGCCATCCGCTTCGTGACCAACCCCATCGCCATCGAGGGCCACACGGATGCGCACCCCCTGAGCCGCGACGGCCTGGACAACTGGAGCCTGTCCATGGCCAGGGCCGAGCGCGTGCGCCAGAATCTCCTGGCCTGGGGCTTCAATCTCAAGCATCTCGTGCACGTCGCGGGCTACGCCGATTCCGCGCCGCTCATCACGACCGACCCACATGACGCCCGCAACCGCCGCGTGAGCATTCTCATCTACAATTCCAACGCGGCCCTGCCCGTGTCCACCATCGGCATCGGCCTGGACCGTGTCGTGCAGCAACCCGCCGGAGCTTCGCCGGAGGAACCTGCCGCGCCCGCCGCACAGACCGCGCCCATGCCGCCAGCGCTATAGACAATCCCGCCGGCCCTCGGCTTGCCCCGCGCCGCGATGTCGGATACCACCCGCACAGGACATCCACGGGAGTATCCATGCGCCTGAGGCAGATCATCGATCGCATCCGGCCCGCCCCCCAGGCCTACGCCAATATCTACGACGTGTGCGATCCGGTCCTGCGCGGGGGAGAGCCCCTGGCCGAGCCGGGCCGGCACCTGAAACTCCTGTACCGCAAGTCCCTGCGCAATCCCCTGCTGCGCCTGCTCGTGCTCCGCGGCTGCCGCCATCCGCTCGTGCCCATGGCCAGGGTCGGCCGTTACGGCGACATGCTGGGCAAGGCCCTGGACGCCACGCCCCTGCACTGGCGCAATCGCGTCTGGGTGCGCGAGACCTTCGCGCCTCTGGCCGAGCTGCTGGACAAGATCGTCGCGCCCCGCTGGCAGCTGCGCGAGGCCGTGGCCAGCCCGCGCGCCGATCTGGCCCGCGAGGAGCTGGACGAGGTCCTGGACCGCCTGGCCCGCCACGTGTTCCGCGTCTGGGACAAGGACCAACGGGACCCGTGGTTCCCCGTGCACGCCCAGGCGATCCTCTCGGGCGACGACACCATGAACGGCGAGGCTTTCCTGGACATCCTCGCCGGGCTGGGCTCCTTCGAGCACCAGAACGTCACCATGCTCTTCGCCCTGACCCGCTGCTTCCTCATGGCCTGCCCGGCCAAGCTGCGCCTGATCCGTAGGCCCTACAGGGGCCTGTCCGAACCACTGAGAACCTTCGGACGCATCACCCACCGCACGGCCTTCTACGACGCCATCTTCTTCGAGCAGCTTTATACCCGCGCGGTGAAAAACCACGTGCACCCCGAGGAATTCCGCAAGATCGCCGCCATCCTCGAAGGCTTGGTGCGTTACATCGTGGTCACGAGCAGCGAGGAGCTTGTCTCGCCCTCGGGCGGCATCCGCCACCCGGCCATCACCTGCCTGCCCAAAAACCCGCGCGGCGAGCCGCTGTGCAAGCTCTCGCGCCGGAACTGGAAGCTCAAGGAGAAGCTCGGCTTCGGCGACTACGTCCCAGACGCGGACACGACCTTCCTGGCCCTGTCCATGGCGCGCAAGTGGCTATCCTTCGTGCGCAACTTCGGCTTGCAGGCCGATCCGGAGCTGCGCAAGGCCTGCGAGCGGTTCCTGAATCACCCGTGGATCGAGATCATTTCCGAGTACCAGGTGGGCTCGGGCCATTCCACCAACCCGCCCACGAACAAGGCCACCCGGCCCCTGGACTACTTCGGCGCCGTGCCTCTTTGGTTCGACAAGCCCTTCCGCAAGCCCGACGGCCGCATGGTGCGCGAGGCCCTGGGCAACGACATCTGCCCCGGCCACAACATGGACATCCTCGAAGCCATCCTGGTCAACCGCAATGCCTGGCGCGCCCAGTCCGGCAAGAACCTGGAGACCGTGAAACGCTTCATCGAGTTCCATCACCGGGCCTTCAAGAGCGGCAACTTCCGCCACGAGTCGGCCGTGCGCTTCTACCTGCCCTCGACCTACGTGCACTATGCCGGCCGGGTCTGGGACGTGTTCAAGTCCATGTCCGAGGAGGACAAGGCCGTCATCGACCCCGAGGGCAAGCTCGCCGAGATCCGCAAGATCGCCCTGGAGTACTGCCGCCGCGACCTTCTCGGCCGCACGGTCAACCCCCTCGACGCGGCCCAGGCCGTGACCGCCCTGGTGCTCCTGGAGCACGAGCCGCGCCACGACGGGCTCATCGCCCACGGCCTGTCCGTCATGCGTCAGGCCATGGGCGAAGGATTGCGCCAGCCCTACCGGGCCTACGAGTGGACCCTCGTGCGCCAGCCCACGCGCATCATCGTGGGCAGCGAAATCGCCACGAGCCTCTTCGTGCTCGGCGCTTTCGCCGAAGCCCGCCGCTACCTTCACGGCCACGAGCGCGTGGACCTGATCCCGCCGCGCGGAATCAAGCCCGCCAAATGAAAAAGCCCGGCCAAGGCCGGGCTACAGATCATTGATAAAGGTCGTTTTTATACTGCCTCCGGCGGCCAAGGGGGCGCGGGCCCCCTTGGAACCCCGTTTTTTAACTGCCTGCTCAGACAATACGCTGAAATAATATCGAAAGTTTTTGGTGGAGAGAGCGCGAGAGAGGCCCCTTTTTCCAAAAAGGGGCCTCTCTCGCAAAAAACTGGTTTGTCAGCAGTCCGAAGCCCGGCCAAGGCCGGGCTAGAACGCCTCGCGCAAGTCCCGTGAGAGAGGGCGATGCCTTTTCCCGGTCCTCAGCGCGCCGAACCCTTGGCCGGGAGCCCCTTCAGGGCTTGACGCAGGTCTTCGCGCGCGCCTTCGGGCGTGTAGAAACGGCTCAAGGTCAGGCCCGCATCGCGCACGCGCTCGAAGACCTGGGGCTGGCGGAAGAGCCGGCTCACGAGGCTGGTCAGGGTTTCGGGCTCGCGAGGGTCGAAGAACAGGGCGAACTGCGCCGGCTTCTCGGGCAGCGGGTCGGCATAGCGCATGTGGGGCTCGATGGCCGAGAGCATGCACAGCGTGCGGCAGGCCATGGCCTCCAGGGCCAAGAGGCCCACGCCCTCGGTCAGGTATGGCGCCAGCAGGGCGTCGGCTTGGCGGAAGAGCCCGGCCATCTGGGCGTCGCTCTCGATGACATGGCATTCGTCCGCCAGCTCCACGCCCGGCTCCGATCTGGAGATGGGCCGCGGCGACACGCGCACCAGGCGGAAGGGCTGCTCGGCCTTGAGCCTGCGCAAGCTCTCGTAGACAAAGGGCACGTTGTGGTGCTCCAGCTGGCGGTCGCCGATGCACAGCAGGGTGCGCGGCCCGTCGCCCCGCTCGCCAGGGCGATAGACGTCGTCCACGTAGTCGCGCACCAGGGCGCTCTCCTGTCCGAAAACCTCCCAGAACAGCTTCTGGAGATGGGGCGCGGTCACCCAGCGAACGGCCGGAGCCCTGTACTGACGCAGCACGGCCCCGCGCCTCAACCCGTGCCCCAGGCCCAGGAAGAGCCTGCGCACGCATCCGGCGCGCCTGTCGCCGCGGCGCAAGGCATACTCCTCCCTGAGCCGGTCCAGATCGCTAGCCTGGTGAAGCATGATGCTCGAGCAGCCGCTCGCGCGGGTCTTGCGGAAGTCCTGGAGCGACGAGCAGACCAGGGCCTGCACGCCGTGCGCCGCGACCTCGGCCATGCCGGTGACAATGATGGGCCGCAGGCCGAAGTGGAAGCTCGTCTCCACGTTCCTGGTGAAAAGAAGGACCTGATGGCCCATGTCATCGAGCATGGCCAGATGCCGGGCCACGGTCTTGGTCTCGCCGCACATGGCCAGCCGGTCCAGGTAATAGCCGATCTTCATGCTTTCCTGCCTGTATGCGGACCGCGCCCTTCGTCGCCCAGGGTTTCGAGCCCCTGGCGCGGACGCTATCGGACGGTCATATCCTTGACATGCTTTGGGACCTCCGCGCCGGGATTCCAACCGTGCGCGGAGTTGCGGCTTGGTCAGGGCTCATGACCCTGCCCTCACGGATTTCCTTATTGCCTAAACCGTGCCGAAGCAAGGCTTGGTGAACAGGTCGCCGGAGACGCGCGCAAGTGGATGCGGCAACGCATTTTCTCATGCCCATGCACGGCCGCCTGGGCTATGCTGGCCAATGTGACCGTGGAAGCCAACGCCTTGTCTTTGACATTCACGTCCAAGGAGCACCATGAAGCCCGCATCCGCCGCCTTCCTCTCCATCGCCTGCTGCCTGGCGCTCCTGCTCGCGCCCATTCCGGCCGCGGCCATGTCCTTCGAGGACGGCCAGACCTTCGAGGTCGCCCAGGACAACGACTGGTTCGGCGGCACGGACCGCTGGAACACGAACGACCTCCGGATGACCTATCTCTCGGCGCCCCTGGAGGAAGCGCCCGAAGTCGACGGCGGCATCAAGTGGGCCAATCTGCCCGTCCAGAAGACTCAAGGCTTCTTTCATGCGTGGTCCGTGTCTGCCGGCCAATCCTTGTTCACCCCCGCGAGCAAGAGCAGGGAGGAGCTCATCGAGGACGACAGGCCATACGCCGGCTGGCTGTTCGTCGCCGTGGGCTTGCAGGAGCAGAGCACGAGGCAGCTCGACTCCCTGGAGCTGACCATGGGCGTGGTCGGGCCATGGGCTCTGGGCGAGGAGACACAGACCTTCCTTCATACGAACGACCCGGAGGGCTGGGACAACCAGCTGCGCAACGAGCCCGGCTTCATCCTGTCCTGGGAGCGCTACCTGCGGGCCACTCCCTGGACTGGCCAGGGCTGGGGCTTCGACGCCATTCCGCACCTGGGCCTGGCCGTCGGCAACGTCTACACCTACGCCAACACGGGATTCGAGCTGCGCTGGGGCTACAACCTGCCCTCGGACTTCGGCACGTCCACGGCCTGGCGCGCGAGCCGCAACACCATCGGCCCAAGCTCGCCCGACGACCCGCGCTTCCACGGGCGCTGGGGCTTCCATTTCTTCGCCGGCGCGGACGGCCGCTATGTCCTGCGCAACATCTTCCTGGACGGCAATACATGGCGCGACAGCCACAGCGTGGACAAGAAGGAGTGGGTCGCCGACCTGAGCGCCGGCTTCGCCTTCATGCTCAAGCGCGTCAAGGTCACCTACACCCACGCGCTGCGCACCAAGGAGTTCGAGGGCCAGCCCGAGAATCAGCAGTACGGCTCCGTGAGCTTCGCGGTCACGTTCTAGGGTCTGTTGAGATTTAAGGTTTCCCCCGAGCTTGAATTGTGGTTCAAGTTCTGGATGGAACGATTCATACTAACTGACGCGCAATGGGCGAAGATGGAACCGCACTGCCTGGGCAAGCCCACGGACCCCGGGCGTAGCGGGAGCGACAATCGGCGCTTCGTTGAAGCGGTGTTGTGGATTGTGCGCACGGGCAGTCCGTGGCGCGATCTGCCTGCCTCTTTCGGCAACTGGAACACCGTGTTCAAGCGATACCGGGATTGGGTCAAAGCAGGTGTTTTCGTTCGCCTTTTTAACGCCTGCTCGGACGAGCCCGACATGGAATACGCCATGGTCGACGCAACAATCGTCAAGGTCCACCGCCATGGTCAGGGCGCAAAAGGGGGACTCAAAGCCAGGCCATAGGCCGTTCCAAGGGCGGCATGACCACCAAGATACTCGCGCTTGCCGACGCTCTGGGCAATCTCGTCCGTTTCGTGCTGCTGCCCGGCCAGCGCTTCGACACGATCGGATTCGCCCCTTTGATCGACGGCCTCGAGTTCGATGCGCTGATCGCTGACAAGGCTTTCGACAGCGATGCGATCATCGCCGAGTTGAATGAGCGTGGCGCCAAAATCGTCATCTCGCAGCACCCACGCCGAATCGAGCCGATTCCGATCGATGCCGAGATGTACAAGTGGCGTCATTTGGTTGAGAACTTTTTCTGTAAACTCAAAGAGTTCAAACGTATCGCCATGAGGGCGGACAAAACCGACAACAGCTTCTCTGCCATGATCTATCTCGCCGCTGCCGTCATAAATTCCAGATGAATCTCAACAGGCCCTAGAGCAGTTTGACATTGAGACGCTCGCTCCAGCGTTAACGGCGCAAGTGAATTGCGCCTACGCCCACGCGGCGGCAAGCCATGCCGACGCATGGCTTGCAGAGCATTTTCAGAAGCAAATGCTCTAACTCATTGCGCGATGGACTACCGCCCTGAACGCCCGGCTTGCCGCGCGGGCCCGGCGTCATTATACGGTACCCATGCGCAATGCCCACGAATCCCGCCCGCTGCTCCGCCAGCCGGAGTTCCTGCCCATGACCCGCGCCGAGCTCGACGCGCTCGGCTGGGAGACCCTCGATGTGCTCCTCGTCACGGGCGACGCCTACGTGGACCACCCGAGCTTCGGCATGGCCCTGCTGGGCCGCTGGCTCGTGGCCAACGGCTTCCGGGTGGGCATCGTGGCCCAGCCGCGCTGGGAGGACGCATCCGACGTGGCCCGTCTGGGGCGCCCCAGGCTCTTCGCCGGGGTCACGGCCGGCGCGCTCGATTCCATGCTCGCCCACTACACGGCCTTCCGCAAGAAGCGCTCGGACGACGCCTACACGCCAGGCGGCCAGGCCGGGGCGCGACCCAATAGGGCCTCCATCGTCTACACCAACCTCGCGCGCCGCGCCTTCCCCGGCCTGCCCGTGGTCCTGGGCGGCATCGAGGCCTCCCTGCGCCGGGCCTCGCATTATGATTTCTGGACGGACGCCGTGCGCCGCTCCATCCTCCTGGACGCCAAGGCCGACCTGTTGGCCTATGGCATGGCCGAGCGCCAAGTGCTGGAGATCGCCCGGCGACTGGACACGGCCGACACGCGCGGCCTCTCGGGCATTGCCGGCACGGTGCGCGCGGGCAGGCGCGAGGAGCTGCCCGAGGGAGCCGAGTTCGTCGAGCTGCCCTCGCACGAGGCCATCCTGGCCGACCCCAAGAAGCTCATGGAGGCCACCCTGGCCATGGAGCGCCAGGTGCATGGCGGCTCTGCCTGGGCCGTGCAGGAGGTCGGCGGCCGGGCCGTGCTCCTGACCCCGCCCGCCGCGCCGCTCTCCACCAAGGAGCTCGACACGCTCCATGGCCTGCCCTTCACCCGCCGGGCGCATCCCTCCCACGGCGAGCCCATCCCGGCCGAGGAGATGATCCGGGACAGCGTGACCACGCACCGGGGCTGCGGCGGAGGCTGCTCCTTTTGCGCCCTGGCCCTGCACCAGGGCCGGCGCATCGCCTCGCGCGGCCGGGAGTCCGTGCTGGCCGAGGTGCGCGCCATGGCCAAGCGGCCCGGCTTTCGCGGCAGCGTGAGCGACCTGGGCGGGCCCAGCGCCAACATGTGGGGTGCGCTTTGCGGGTTGCCCGAGGGCGAGTGCGGACGAGCGAGCTGCCTCACGCCCAGACTCTGCCCGCACCTGGCCATGGATCACGGCGACTGGCTGGCGCTCCTGCGCGCGGCCAGGTCCGTGCCCGGCGTCAAGCATGTGCGCGTGGCCAGCGGCGTGCGCTACGATCTGGCCATGCAGGACCCCGAATGCCTGGCCGACTTCGTGGCCGAGTTCGTGGGCGGCCAGCTCAAGATCGCGCCCGAGCACGTGAGCGCCGAGGTCCTGGCGCTCATGCGCAAGCCCGGCGCGGACGTCTTCGAGCGGCTGTTGTCCCTGTTCGAGCGCGCCTCGGCCGAGGCAGGCAAGGAGCAGTACGTGGTGCCTTACCTCATGAGCGCCTTCCCCGGCTGCACGGACACGCACATGGACGAGCTCAAGGCCTGGCTGGCCAGGCGCGGCTGGAAGCCCAGGCAGGTGCAGTGCTTCATCCCCCTGCCCGGCACCGTGGCCTCGGCCATGTACCATGCCGGCATCGACCCCAAGGGCCGGCCCATCCCCGTGGCCAGGACCGACGCCCAGCGGCTGCGCCAGCACGGGCGGCTCGTGGGGCCGCCCGAGGAGCGCCATCCCGCTCGAGGGCAGGCCCGCGCGCAGCCCCCGGCGCATGCGGCCGGACGCCGCCAGTTGAAGCATGCGCGCGGCGATGGTCCGGACGCCACGGCCCTCAAGGGCGAGCGCGGCGGCCGGCACGGCAAGCACGGGGCCACCGGCAGGCGCGCGCGCAAGACGTCCTGATCCCATCCTGAAGCGATCGACCTGAGACACGCCACGCAGTGGCGCAGCCCGAAACATTCGCGCCACCACTTGCCATTGACATTCGGGTCCGCTGAGGCTTGAATGCCCGCACGGCCTGCCCGACGGGCCTTCCACCACCCCCGAGATGCAATGCGCGACACACGCGGACGATTCGCCCCGAGCCCCACGGGCCGCATGCACCTGGGCAACGCCTGGGCCGCGCTGCTTTGCTGGCTGGCCGTGCGCTCGCGCGGCGGGGCCATGGTCCTGCGTATCGAGGACCTGGACCCCGACCGCTCGCGGCCGGAGTATGCCCAGGGGCTCATGGACGACCTGGCTTGGCTCGGCCTGGACTGGGACGAGGGGCCGGACCTGGGCGGACCGCACGCGCCCTACGTGCAGTCGCAACGCCTGGCCTTGTACGACGAGGCCTTGCGCGGCCTGGCCGGACGCGGCCTGGTCTATCCCTGCTTCTGCACGCGCAGGGAGCTGCGCGCCGCGGCCTCGGCCCCCCACGCGGGCGAGGAAGGCCCGGCCTACAACGGCGCGTGCCGGCTCCTGGGCGAGGCCGAGCGCCAGGCCAAGGCCCGCGCCGGCCGTGCGCCGGCCCTGCGCCTGCGCTGCCCGGCCGAGGCCGTGAGCTTCACCGACCTGCTCCACGGCCGGATCACGGCCGATCCGTCCCTGGCGGCCGGCGACTTCGCCCTGCGCCGCTCCGACGGCGTACACGCCTATCAACTGGCGGTGGTGGTGGACGACGCGGCCATGGGCATCAACCTCGTGGTGCGCGGCGACGACCTGCTGCCCTCCACGCCGGCCCAGGTGACCCTGTTCCGGCTCCTGGGCTTCGATCCTCCCGAATTCCTGCATGTCCCGCTGCTTGTGGACGGCCAGGGCGTGCGCCTGTCCAAGCGCCACGGCAGCCTTGAGCTGGCGCGCCTGCGCGAGGTCGGCACGCGGCCCGAGGCCGTGCTGGGCTACCTGGCCTGGAAAGCCGGCCTTCTGCCGGCGCCACGGCGCGCTTCCGCCAGCGGTCTGCTGGCGGGCTTCGATCCGGCCAGGCTTCCCCGCTCGCCCGTGGTGATGGAAAGCGGCCTGGAAAGCCTCTTGCGGGCCAACTAAGCCGATGGGGGCTCAGCCGTAATAATCAATTTATCAAAGGAATCCGTATTCAATCCTGATTCTCTACCCCCGCATAGAGGAGCTTGTTTTCATTCATGCATAAAACTTTTTTTGACATTCTTCACAAATGCTCGTACGTCCATGCCGCTATGCAGGAGTTCATTGAAATATTGTTTAAACATATGTCAACGAACCCCGAACGGAAATCCAACGACGCGATGCGCATGCTCCATATTCTCCTCGGCGCGGTCCTTCTTACGTTCACCCTTGGGCTGGAAAGCGCCGTGGCCGATCCCTACTCCGGCAGCAGGGCTTGCGGCGAATGCCATCCAGAGCAGTACGAACGCTTCACGTCGCATTCAAGGAAATCCGTCTCATGGAACAGCGTGGCCATCATGGCCTCGGACCTCAAGCCCTTCGAGCTTGAGCAGTGCTACGGATGCCATACCACGGGGCATGGCCAGGGCGGGTTCGTGAGCATCGAGCAGACGCCCCAGTTGGCCGACGTCGGTTGCGAAACGTGTCACGGGCCCGGCGGCGAGCACGCCGCATCCGGAAACCCGGCCTTCATCAAGAAGGCTCCCGGCCTTGAAACCTGCGGGAAGTGCCACAATCCCGAGCGGGTGAGGTCCTTCAAGTTCAAGCCGCTCATCTATGGCGGAGCCCACTAGGAGGATGGCCATGCGCGAGATCATCAGGCAACGGCTCAACGTCAAGATATCCTTGCTCATCAGCGCCATCTCGCTGCTCGTGTTCCTCTGCCTCATCGGCATCACGACCTTCTGGCAGCGCGAGAGCATGGTCGAGCAGCTCGACGCCTCCATCACGCGCGTTTCGGACCTGATCCGCCTGGCCGTGGAGAAGCCCATGACCGTGGGCGACGACGAGGGCACCAAGGAGGAGTTCGCCTTCCTGTCCGGGAAGTATCCCGACGTGCGCGTCTACCTGACCAACTACAAGGGCAACGTGACCTACTCCACGAACGCGTCCGCCATGCGCAAGGATCTCGTGGCCGTTCACGCGCAGCCCGAGCTGGCCGGGATGGCCCAGGAGGCGCTGAGCACGCCCACGGAGCAGGGCCGCCTCATGGACATGGACGAAGGCTCCTGGTTCGTGCGCGTCATGTCCATCCCCAACGAGCCTTCCTGCCACCATTGCCATGGCGCCAGCGAGCCCATCCTCGGCGAGCTCATGGTCATGCAGGACGTGAGCCCCATGCTGGCCAGGATCGACCTGCAAACCCTGGAGGTCGCGCTCATCTCCCTGCTGGGCCTGGCCTTGCTCGTGGCCGCGTCCATCTACTTCATGCGCCGCGTGGTCATCAGACCCATCCAGGCCATCAACGCCGCGACGAGCCGTGTGGCCGAGGGCGACTTCGCCGCCTCCTTCGACATCAAGAACAGCGACGAGCTCGGGCAGCTCTCCGACAATCTCGCCGCCATGGTGGCCACGCTCAAGGAGCAGCTCGGCTTCTCCCGGGGCATCCTGAACGGCATGACCCTGCCGTGCGTGGTCACGGACACCCAGGAGCGCGTCACCTTCACCACGTCCGCCACGCTGGCCTTCGTGGGCCGCCAAGGCAAGCCCGAGGACTACCATGGCATGACCATCGGCGAGTTCTTCTACAACGACTCCAAGCGCCTGACCTCCACGGGCCGCGCCCTGCGTGATCGGCAGGCCATCCTGAACCACGGGATCGAGTTCACCAACCTCGCGGGCGAGAAGAAATACGCCCGCGCCGACGTGGCCCCCCTGCTCGACCTCGACGGAACGCTCATCGGCGCCTTCACCCTGTACAGCGATTTGACCGACATCCAGCAGCAGCAGATGCGCATCGAGAGCCAGAACGCCCTTATCGCCACGGCCGCGGGCAAGGCCGACGGCGTGGCCGACCAGGTCTCCTCGGCCAGCGAGGAGCTGGCGGCCCAGATCGAGCAGTCCAGCCGCGGCGCCGACTCGCAGCGCGCCGTGACCGACGAGGTCGCCACGGCCATGGAGCAGATGAACGCCTCGGTGTTCGAAGTGGCCAAGAACGCTTCCCAGGCCGCCGAGAGCTCGGAGCAGGCCAGGCTCAAGGCCCAGGGCGGCGCGGAAGTGGTCCACGAATCCATCAAGGCCACGGCCAGGGTGCAGCGGGATGTCCTGGCGCTCAAGAAGCACATGGCCGGCCTGGCCGAAAAGGTCGAGGGCATCGGCAAGGTCATGGACGTCATCGACGACATCGCGGATCAGACCAACCTCCTGGCCCTCAACGCGGCCATCGAGGCGGCCCGGGCCGGCGAGGCCGGCCGAGGCTTCGCCGTGGTGGCGGACGAGGTGCGCAAGCTGGCCGAGAAGACCATGCACGCGACCAAGGAGGTCAGCCAGGCCATCTCCGACATCCAGATCGAAGCCACGGAGAGCGCCAAGGGCGCGGACGAGACAGTGGAGTCCGTCAAGGTCGCCACCAAGCTGGCGGCACAGTCAGGCCAGGAGCTGAAGGCCATCGTGGATCTCGCCGAGGCAGCCGCGGACCGCGTGCGCGCCATCGCCACGGCAAGCGAGGAGCAGTCCACGGCAAGCGAGCAGATAAACCGCTCCACGGAATCCATCACCCGTATCGCCGGCGAGACGGCCGAGGCCATGCTCCAGTCCGCTTCCGCGGTCCAGGACCTGGCCAAGCTGGCCCACGAACTCAAGCATATCATCGAAGAGATGCAGACCCACTAGAGCCCGCTCGGGCCGCATGGGCTTCGTAACACGAAGCCCATGCGGCTATTGCCTTTTCATCGTCGTGGATATAGAAACCATCTTCTTCCCAGCACGTTCCCATATCGGCCGAAAGGAGCACCCTCCTCCGGGCACCCAGCCCAGGATCCGCCAAACCTGTTCCTTTCGGCCTTTTTTTCGTCCTTCCTTCACCTGGTCCGCACCGCCCCCAAGCCCCGCCACCAGACTTGCAGCCTCAAATAATCATGTGGCCCGCCGCATGCGCGGGCTAGGGATTTTACTGGACCATCAGCCCGCCGCCGTGTCCCGCGCGGGCTCCGGCAGGCGGCAGGACAGAGGGAGCCTCATGAATCGTCGCGCCATCCTTCTCAGGCTGTTGAAAAAAGCCGTCCTGGCTTTTTTCAACTTCGCAATGCCTGAGCAAAGCTCAAGCATTGCTCACGGATGCCGCGCGCCCGTGCGCATCCGGCGGGCCATCCTGGCCTGCGCAGCCTGTTTTCAACAAGCTGTTCCGGCGGCCCTGCTCGGCCTTGCGGTCTTGCTGTCGGCGCACAACGCGCCGGCCCAGGAGCCGGCCGGATCCAAGGCCCGGCCCAGGCATGCAGAGCTGGCCGAGCCCGTGGCCTGGGATGAAGCGGGTCGGACCAGGCTGACCTGGCCCGCGCCCCGCGAGCTGGCCGTCACGCGCAGGCCGGGCGCGGCCCACGCAGGGGAGCGCCCGGCTGGCCGCATGACGAGCCGCATGGCCGGCGCGCATGAGATCGGGGCGCGCGGCCGCACGACCTTTCTGCGCCTGGACGAGCCCCTGGACCGCTGGAGCTTCTGGAGCCGGACCCTGCCGCTGGCCGCCGACCCCGATGTCGAGACCGTGTCGCCCGTGTACTATTCGGGGCCCAGCAAGGACCCGCTCGGCCGCATGGTTCTCACGGGCCGCATCGTTGTGGGCTGGGGAGATATGGGACCCGAGGAGGTGGCCGACCTGGAGAAGACGCATGGGCTCTCCAGGCTCGAAACCTTCCCGGGCAACATCGCGATCTACGACACTGGCGGCACGGGTGGCATGGGCGACCCGCGGCTGTCCCTGGACACGGCCGCGCTCCTGGCGCGCGACGGCCGGACGGCCTTCGCCTATCCCGACTGGCAGTTGGCCATGGCCACGCGGGCCGTGCCCGACGACCCGCTCTTCCCGCAGCAGTGGCACCTGACCGACAGCCGTGGCCTGCAAGGGCTTCCCTCGGTATGGGATGATTTTCGCGGCTCGCGGCGACAGGTCGTGGCCATTGTCGATGACGGCCTGGACAGCGCGCACCCGGACTTCGTGGGCAACTTCATGCTCACCCTGAGCTGGGATTTCGTGGACAACGACAACAACCCGGCCCACGGCCTTTCCGACGAGGGCCACGGCACGGCCTGCGCCGGTGTGGCCGCGGCCAGGGGCTTCAACGGCCTGGGTGTCTGCGGAGCCTCGCCCTGGGCCGGCCTGGCCGGCATCCGCCTGCTGGGCAACATCAGCTCGTCCACCGCGGCCGCGGCCCTGACCTGGCGCGGCCAGAACATCTCCGTTTACACCAACAGCTGGGGGCCGCCCGACGACGGCGCCACCCTGGTCGGCCCGGACCCGCTCATGGCCCTGGCCCTGGCCTCGGGCACGGGCACGGGCCGGGGAGGACTGGGCAGCATCTATGTCTGGGCGGCGGGCAACGGCCGGCTGCGGCACGACAACGCCAATTACGACGGCTTCGCCAACTCCCGCCGCACCATCGCCGTCGCGGCCACGGACTCCGAAGGCCGCCAGGCGCCCTACTCCGAGCCTGGGGCCTGCATCCTGGTCAACGCACCCTCCGGCACGCCGGGCCTGGGCATCACCACCACGGACCGCGGAGGCTCCAACGGCTACGCCTCCGGCGCGTACACCTCGACCTTCGGCGGCACCTCGGCTGCATCGCCTCTCGTGGCCGGCGTGGTCGCCCTCGCGCTCCAGGCCAATCCGCGCCTGACCTGGCGCGATGTGCAGCATGTGCTGGCCCTGAGCGCCGACAAGAACGACCCGCAAGACCCGAGCTGGTTCGCCAACGGCGCCGGGCGCCTCGTGAGCCACGCCTACGGCTTCGGCCGCGTGAACGCCCAGGCCGCCGTGACCCTGGCCCGCGCCTGGCGGACGCTGCCGCCCGAGCGCGCGGCCACGGCCCGCCGCCGCGTGGACACGGCCATACCGGACAACGACCCCTTGGGCGTGATCTCGCGCATCGACATCGCCGAGGACCTGCAAGTGGAGTTCGTGGAGGTGGCCTTCAGCGCGGCCGATCATCCCTTCTGGAGCGACCTGCGCGTGGAGTTGACCTCTCCCTCGGGCGCCACCAGCGTGCTCGCCGAATCCCGCCCGGGTAGCGCCAGCGGCTCGCGCTACGACGGCTGGATATTCGGCTCCGTGCTCCACCTGGGCGAATCCTCGCGCGGCACGTGGAGCCTGCGCGTTTCCGACCGCCTGGCCCGCGACACGGGCACCTTCCAGTCCTGGGCCTTGACCATCCACGGCACCAGGCCGGCGGCTCCCAGGCACAATCCGGCGGCCATGGCCGGCCCCCTGGCGTTGCTCCTCCGGCGAGCAGGCTAGCTATGCACGCCGAACCCGCCGGCCATGGAGGACATTCCGGCACGGGCGGCCAAGGAAGGCACGGCGGGCGCTCCGGCGGCGCCCATGGAGAATACGGGGGCCACGCCTCGCATCACCGCATGATGCTGGCCGACTTCCGGCGGCGCTTCATCGTCAGCGCCGCGCTGACCGTGCCCATCCTGCTCGTGTCGCCCATGTTCAAGGGGCTCGTGGGCCTGGAGGATTTCCTGCGCTTCCCAGGCGAGGCATACGTCCAGCTCGCCCTGGCCAGCGTGGTCTACCTGTACGGCGGCTGGCCGTTCCTGGCGGGCCTGGCGGACGAGCTGCGCAAGCGCCTGCCCGGCATGATGACGCTCGTGGGCCTGGCCATCACGGTGGCTTACGTCTACAGCGCCCTGGTGGCCCTGGGCCTGCCGGGCATGGACTTCTTCTGGGAGCTGGCCACGCTCGTGGACATCATGCTCCTGGGCCACTGGATCGAGATGCGCTCGATCATGTCCGCCTCCTCGGCCCTGGAGGAGCTGGCCAGGCTTCTGCCCGGCGAGGCCCACAAGCTCGTGGACGGCGGCCGCGTGGAGGACGTGCCCGTGGAGGAGCTCGCCCCAGGCGACCGCATCCTCGTCAAGCCGGGCGAGAAGATGCCAGCCGACGGCAAGGTCGTCGCGGGCGAGTCGTCGGTCAACGAGGCCATGCTTACGGGCGAGGCCACGCCCGTGGACAAAAAGCCGGGCGACAAGGTCATCGGCGGGGCGGTCAACGGCGAAGGCTCGCTGACCGTGGAGGTGCGCCAGACCGGCCGGGACTCCTACCTGGCCCAGGTCATCGAGCTCGTGCGCAAGGCTCAGGAGAGCAAGTCCCGCTCCCAGGACCTCGCCAACCGCGCGGCCCTGTGGCTGACCGTCATCGCCCTGGCCGCCGGCGGTCTGACCCTGCTCGCCTGGTGGGGGCTGGTCGGCCGGGAGCTGGCCTACGCCCTGGAACGCACGGTCACGGTCATGGTCATCACCTGCCCGCACGCCCTGGGCCTGGCCGTGCCCCTGGTGGTGGCCGTGTCCACCTCCCTCGCCGCGGGCAGCGGCTTCCTCGTCCGCGACCGGGCGGCCTTCGAGCGCGCCCGCACGCTCCAGGCCGTGCTCTTCGACAAGACCGGCACCCTGACCCTGGGCGAGTTCCGCGTGGCCGAGACGGCCTCCTTCGGCGACATGAGCCAGGACGAGATACTGCGCTTGGCCGCGTCCGTGGAGTCGGCCTCGGAGCACCCCATCGCGCGGGGGGTGCTCGCCTCGGCCAGGGAGCGGGGCATCGCGCTCGCGCCCATCGAGGCTTTCCAGGCCATCAGGGGCCGAGGGGCCGTGGCGCGCGCGGACGGCCGGGAGGTGACCGTGGTCAGCGAGGGCTGGCTGCGCGAGAACGGCCTCAAGGTTCCCGAGAAGGCCATGCGCTCCCTGCGCTCGGGCGCGCGCACCCTGGCCTTCGTGGTCGTGGACAACAGGCCCGAGGGCGCGCTGGCCCTGGCGGACAAGGTGCGCGACAGCTCCCGGCAGGCCGTGGCCGAGCTCAAGGCGCTCGGGGTGCGCTGCATCATGATCACGGGCGACAACGGCCGCACGGCCGAGGCCGTGGCCCGCGAGATCGGCCTGGACGAGTTCTTCGCCGAGGTCCTGCCGGACAGGAAGGCCGGCAAGGTCAGGGAGGTCCAGGAGCGCGGGCTGACCACGGCCATGGTCGGCGATGGCATCAACGACGCGCCGGCTCTGGCCCAGGCCGACGTGGGCATCGCCATGGGCGCGGGCACGGACGTGGCCATGGAGACCGCCGACATCGTGCTCGTGCGCAGCGACCCGCGCGACGTGGTGGGCATCATCAGGCTGGCCCAGGCCACGCACCGCAAGATGCGCCAGAACCTGTTCTGGGCCACGGGCTACAACGTCTTGGCCATTCCGCTCGCGGCCGGCGTGCTCGCGCCATGGGGCATCGTGCTCTCTCCGGCCGCGGGCGCGGTGCTCATGTCCCTGTCCACGGTCATCGTGGCCGTGAACGCGCGGCTGCTGCGCAAGCCTGCCTGAGGCGAAGGCGCGCCGGGCCAAGTCAGGAGGGCTCTGGCCCGCTGGGAGACGCACGGCGCCGGATGGCGCGACCAAAGGCTCCGGGCCGGAGTCAGTCCTCCAGGAGCTTGCCCAGGACCAGGGCGTCCATCCAGACTCCGCCCACGAGGAAGGCCCGCCGGCGGCGGCCCTCGATCTCGAAGCCCAGGCTCTCGTAGAGGCAGCGCGCCGCATCGTTGGCGGCCATGGTCTCCAGCTCCAGACGACCGCCGCCCATGTCCCTGGCCCACTGCTCCACGCTCGTCAGGAGCGCCCGGCCGACGCCCCGCCGCCACCAGGCCCGCAGCACGCCCAGGGCCGAGACGCGCACGCAGTGACGCGTCCTGGCCAGCCCGCCGCCCATGGCCAGGATGTAGCCGACCAGATCCGGTCCGGCCTGGGCCGCGAGCAGGGCGACGCCGCGCTGCAACCCGGCTTCCAGGATGACATGCCGGATGTCGTCCCGGGACATGCCACGCTCGCCCCGGCCGTAGATCATGTAGGGCGTCTCCTCGTCCACGGCGCGCATGAGCCGCAACAGCCGCGCGGCATCGTCCAGGCGCGCCGGGCGCACCATGGCCCGCGCGCGCGGGTCCGGGCAGCCGTGGGCCTGGCTCCCGGACGGACCCATGGTCTGCCCCGCCGCGCCGCCATCCTCGCCTTGGAGCAGGCCGGCTCCGCGCCGGACGTGTCTGGAGTCTGTCATGCGGTCCCTCCCGCGCGCGTCATTTGAGCAATCCCCGAAGCAGCTCCCTGTCCTGGTCCTCTTCGGTTCCGCCGCCCTTGAGCGCGGCCACCAGGCCGGCCATGGACTCCACCCTGCCGCGCACCCGCGTGGCCATGGCCCCCACGGCGGCCTCGGAGTGCGCGTCCGTGGCCCAGACCGGCACGAGCCCGAAGTCCCGTCTGGCCTGCTCGTAAAGGCCGGCCACATCCGGCGCGAAGCGCTCGCCGTTGCTGAAGCCCGCGCGCAGGATGTTCACGGAGCTCATCTCCAGGCCGTCCATGGCGGCCAGGATCCGCTCAAGCTTGCGGCTCCGCGTGTGCGCGTAGCGGAAGGCGTGGGCCACGAAGGCGAAGACCTCCCCGCGCACGGGCGCGAGCATGGCCTCCAGGTCGCGAAGGCGCATGAGCATCGGGGTCTTGTCCGGCAGCCCTTCGCCCAGGAGCACCACGTCGTGGCCCTCCACCAGGGTCACCTCCATGCCCGCGAGTACGACGAGCCCTGGGAAGGCCCTGCGCAAGGACGCGATCTCGGCCTCGGGCCACCTGACACGGTGCTCGGTGATGACCAGGCCGTCCAGCCCTCGCGCCAGGGCCAGCTCGCAGGCCCGCCGCGGCGAGAGGACCGAGCAGCCCGAATAGCGCGTGGTGTGCAGGTGCAGGTCGAAACGCGCAAAGTCCGATCCGGCATCTGAGATGGAAATCATGGCCGGATGCTAGCAGAAGGCGGCCGGTCGTGGAAGCCGACAGGAGCTTCACGTGGCGCGGAAGGAATGACCGGCTGATGCCGGGGCAGGCAGAGCGAGGGATAACCCCGGGCGGCCGGTTGATGGCGGGGGCAATCCTCGCCGACGCGGCGCACGGCCATTGCCGAATATGGGCCTGGGGTTCGTGGCCCCTGGCGGATGAGCGCCAGACCGCCCTCGGCGTTACACCACGCTATGCCCCAGGCGCCGCTCGAAGACCGGCTCGGGCAGGCGGCGGGTGAGCCGCACGAGCAAGGCTATGGCGGCCAGGGACAGGACGAGTCGGCCCCAGAGGATGCCCGAGGTGTGCGCGCCGAGCAGCATCATGAGCAGCGTGTCCTCGAACAGGGAGTGGCACAGGCCCATGAGCGACACGGCGTAGAACACGTCGCGCTTGTCCAGGCTGCCGGACTTGGCCTGGTCGATGATCAGGCCGCCGCCGTAGGCCAGGCCCATGGTCAGGCCGATGACGGTGATGGTCGAGGCGGTGTGGCCGATGCCGAGCATGCGCAGCACCGGGCCGAGCAGCCGGTTCATGAGTTCTGTCGCGCGCATGCGATCCAGCAGGCGCACGAAGGCCACCAGGCCCAGGATTATGAGGAAGATGGCCCCGAAGTTGCGCACCTGGCCCAGGGCCCAGGCGGCCAGGGAGGTGTCGGCCTGGGCCGGCGGCTGCCAGAGCATGCGCGCCGGCTCCTGGAGCGCGCCCAGGGAGGAGTAGGCCGCGTGGAGCACGGCCCCGAAAGCCAGCGCGCCGAGGAAGCGCAGGACGAGCTGAAAGCCCAGGCGCGTGCCGGCGCGCTGGGCGATGCGCAGCTCCACGGGCAGGCCATGGGCCACGAGGATCATGGTCGAGAGCACCGTGACCTGGGCCACGCTCAGGGGCTCGGACAGCGGCAGGGCCGCGAAGACGAGGATGCCCGAATAGACGTTGTTGAGCATGGCCGTGGCCCAGACCAGGCCGGTCTCGGCGGGCAGGCCAACCAGGCCCATGAGCGGCGCGAGCGGCCGGGCCAGCCAGGCGATGGCACCCAGCTCCTGGAGGACCTTCACGGCCACGACCACGGGGATCATGATCTTGAAGAGCGTCAGGCTGATGCGCACGGAGTCGCGCAGGATGCGCGCCAAGGCCTGGCCGAGGGACTGGGAAGCGCCGGGTGCGGTGCGTTGGCTCATGCGTGCTGGTCCGGAGTTGCGGTGGTGGCCGATTCGAGGCCGAGCTATAGACCCGCGCGCGCCGATGCGCAAGTCTCGGCCTGGCGGACATCGGCCGCGAACCCGTGCAAGGCGGAGGCCCAGGGCATCCGCGATGGAACATGGACCGGGAGGCCCGCCGGATGCGCGGCATCCGCAGGCAAGGCTTGAGCCTTGCCCAGGCGGTGCGAGGTTGAAAAGTCGGTTCAGAGCATTTTGATTTTTAAATGGCCGCCGCGCCCCGGCTGGTGGGCGCGACGGGGCGGGCGGCAGGAGGTGCGCCGCTATCCGGCGGGCCGGAGCTCGTCGGCGCCCATGTCCGGGGCCGGGCCGATGATGCGGCGGTCGCCTTCGAAATCCCGGTACGGGAACCCTGGCGCGCGGAACCTGGCCGCGTCGATGCATGGCGAGCCGGGAGTCAGGTGGAAGTTCCAGGCCTGGGGAGCGGCGAGCCTCGGGTCGGCGTCGATGTTGCCCAGGCCGGGGTGGCCGCCCTCGATGTCCGAGTGCTCGGCCGTGGCGCCGTCCACGGCTCCGGCCGCGATGGACGAGAAGCCGTTGCCCCAGACGATGGAGTTGTACACGCGGGCCGCATCGTAGCCCTGGATAACCGGTCCGACGAGGGCCGTGTTGCCGGTGAGCGTGCAGTGGGTCATGATCGAGCCGGAGATCTGGACCACGGAGTCGTCGCCGGTGTTGCCCGTGAAGACGCAGTTGACGATGGACGCGCCCGAGGCGAGGACAGCGCCGCCGAACTGGCCCTGGTTGTCCAGGAACCTGCTGTTGACCACGTGCATGGCTCCGCCGCACAAGGCCCCGCCCGCGACGCTCACGGAGTTGCGGTGGAAGGTGCAGCCCACGATGTCCAGGCGCGCCTTGCCGCTGCCACGGATGGCCCCGCCGCAGAAGCGGGCCGCGTTGTCCTGGAAGATGCTGTGGGCCACTAGCGCGCTGGCCCCGTCGCGCACGAGGATGGCCCCGCCGTCGGTGCGCGTGTTGCGCGCGAAGCCGCACCGGAGGATCACGGCCCTGGATTCGTCCAGGTCGAGCGCGCCGCCGCCGGTGGGGTAATCCACCGTGTTGTCCGCGAAGGTGCAGCCGAGCATGAGCAGGGAGGCCTGCCTGGCCGTGACGGCCGAGCATATGGAGCCTGTGTGTTCCGCGAGCGCGCAGTGCCGCAGGATGAGCCGCGCGCCTTCCACGTAGATGCCGCCCGCGCCCACGCCGGGGTACATGCCGGATCCGTCGCTGCCGTTGCGGATGATCAGGCCGTCAAGGATGACCGGCCCTTCGGTGACGTAGAAGCACAGGGTCGCTCCCCCGCCGTCGACGACCGTGGGGTTGGCGCGCAGGTCGCGTTGTGCCGGGCCAGGCTCCTGGCCGGTGAACCCGCCGTAGATGGCCACGGGCACGTCGGGGGCCAGGGTCTCGCTCAGGGCGTACACTCCATGCATGACCCAGATCTGATCGAAGGCCTGGACGACCTCCAGGGCCTCGCCGATGGTCCTGAAGGCCCGGCTCCAGCTCGTGCCGCTGCCCGATCCGCCGGCCGCCGCGTCCACGTGCCAGACCCTGGCCCAGGCCGGCTGAGTCAATCCTAGCAGGAGGGCCAAGGTCAGGGCGATCAGACCGATACGCGGCGCGGGTGGCGATTTGCACGCGAGTGGCATGATGGCGCTCCCTATGGTCGAGGATTGGCGACGCCCGTGGGCGCGAGTCTAGCGCATGGCGGCAGGGCTGGAGACTAGAGATGCGGCCCATGAGAATAAGGCTTGATCGCCATGCGCCGGAGTGTACCGGATATGGCCGGCGCGGGAACGGCCCGCCGGATGCCGCACGGAGTCGATCCGCTTCGGCCTCCGCCGGACAAGGGCGCGCCAAGTCTCTGGATTTCGCGCCGTTTTCCCTCTACACTCGGGGCATGGCCTACTTCGTCAATCTCCCCATCCGCTACATCGCCCAGGACTCCTCCTGGCTCGAACTCTTCGTGGAGCAGGGCCTGCACCCCGAGTTGGGCATCGACGCCTGGGCCATCGACGAGTTGGACGGCCGCTTCCACGACGAGATCATCCGCCGGCTGGACGAGGCCGGGCTGGCCCGCGCGGCGCACCTGCCCTTCATGGACCTGCGGCCCGGGAGCACGGACCCGCTCATCCTGACCGCCACGCGCGACAGGCTGCGGCGGGCCATGGCCCTGGCCCGGCGCTACGGCGCGGCGCACATGGTCGGCCACAGCGGCCTGGCCCCGGGCGCGGACGAGGCCTTCACCGCCGAATGGCTCCCGCGCGTCACGGCCACTTGGTCCATGCTCCTGCGCGAGTGGCCGGGCCACCCGCCGCTCTATCTGGAGAACATCTTCGACGCCGATCCCGGCCCGCTATGCCGGCTCGTGGATGGCCTGGGCGACCCCGAGACCGGGCTGGTCTTCGACGCCGGCCACTGGCACAGCTTCGCGGGCGGCGCGCGTCACAACGACTTGCGGCGCTGGCTGGAGGCGATCGCTCCGCGTCTGCGCCATCTGCACCTGCACGACAACAGCGGCTCGGGCGACGAGCACGTGGGCATGGGCCAGGGCATCATCCCCTGGGCCGAGCTGTTCGGCTTCCTGGAGGAGCGCGGGTTGACGCCCGGCGTGACCTTCGAGCCGCACTCGCGCGAGGACTTCGGCGGCACCCTCGAGTTCGTGGCCGCGCATCCGGAGTGGTTCGGCCGCCTGGGCGTGGCCATGCCCGGCTAGAGCCATTTGCAAATAAAATGCGGGTTCCAAGGGCCCGTGGCCCTTGGTGGGTGGGGTCTGGGGAGGGCAAAGCCCTTCCCAGTCATCTGCAAGTTGTATATGGCCCCGCCCCGCTCTAGATCCTGGTCGGGCCGCTGCGGGCGAGGCGCTTTCCGCCGGACGGCTCGGCGTTCTTCCAGCCCGCGCCCTCCCATGAATGATATCCGGAGCCGATGTTCCCGCCTGCTCGTTGGATGCATTGAAAATGACCGGCGGCCCTCACGCCGGCAGGCTTCAAGGCGGGCGAGGAAGCACGCGGCTCAAGGTCCGTGCCGCCGCGACCGTCCTTTCCCATCGGCCGCCGAGGACTCGCTGGGGGGTTTTCGCATGCGCCGCTGGCTGGACGGTCATGCGTTTGCGGGGCATTGCGTTTGCATTCTCCAGGGTTGGCTGCTGTCCGCGCCTTCGCCGCCACGCGCCAACGGATGACCGTCGCTCACGGAGGCTTGCGCGCCAAGGGCTGGCGGGGAGCGGAAAAATCTTGACCTGCGGGCTGGCCAGGAACAAGGAAAGTTGTGCTCGGACATGGGGTGTCGGGTGCGCAATCCATGTCCTCCAGCTACGCTTTTTTGCGCACATCGAGGTGGTTACGTCATGCGTCTGCTCCGCTTGCCAGCCCAAGATGCCGTGAAACGACTGTCGTTCTGCCTTGAAGCGTTCGGCCTGGCCTTGCTGCTCCTGGTCCTGCTGCCCGGTGACGTGGCCCCGGCCAAGCCGGCCGACGGCCAGGAGGCGGGCTTCTCCTTCGAGTCCGTGGAGGCGCGCGCCCTGGCCCTGGCCGTGGCTCCATACGAGGATCCCTCCGGGCAGATTCCCGGCTTCCTGCTCAAGATCGGCTACGACGATTGGCGCGACATCCGCTTCCGGCCGCAGAAGTCCCTGTGGCGCGGCGAAGGCTTGCCCTTCGAGCTTCAGTTCTTCCATCCCGGCCTGTACTACGACCGCCCCGTGAGCGTGAGCGTGGTGGACAAAGGCCGCGCCGAGCGCGTGGGCTTCGACACGGACATGTTCGATTACGGCCGCAACGGGTTTGCCTCGGACATCCAGCCCAGCATGGGCTTTGCCGGCTTTCGCGCGCACTTCAACCTGAACCGGCCCGGCTACAAGGACGAGTTCCTCGTCTTCCTGGGCGCGAGCTACCTGCGCGCCGTGGCCAAGGATCAGGTCTACGGCCTGTCGGCCCGCGGCCTGGCCGTGGACACGGCCTCGCCCAAGGGCGAGGAGTTTCCCTGGTTCCGCGAGTTCTGGATCGTCAAGCCGGCGCCGGGCGACACGCAGCTCACGGTCTACGCCCTGCTGGACAGCCCGAGCGTCACCGGCGCATTCCGTTTCGTGGCCGGGCCCGGAGAGGCCACGCAGATCGCGGTGAAGAGCGTGCTCTACCTGCGCAAGCCCGTGGACAAGCTGGGCATCGCCCCGCTCACGAGCATGTACTTTTTCGGCGAGAACTCCAGACCCTACGCATTGGACGACTTCCGGCCCGAAGTGCACGACTCCGACGGCCTGCAAGCCCACTTCTCGTCGGGCGAATGGCTGTTCAGGCCCATCAAGAATCCGGGGAACCTGACCATCTCCTCCTTCGATGCCCCGTCCATCAGGGGCTTCGGCCTGCTCCAGCGCGACAGGGATTTCAGCTCCTATCAGGATCTGGAGGTGCGCTACGAGAGGCGGCCGAGCCTGTGGATCACTCCCCAGGGCGACTGGGGACAAGGGCGGCTGGAGCTTGTGGAGATTCCGACGCCCAACGAGATGAACGACAACATCGTGGCCTACTGGGTGCCGGACAGGCTGCCCAAGCCCGGCGTGCCCATGGCCTTCGACTATGTCATGAGCTGGCAAACGGGCGAGGGGCACGCGCCGGCTTCGGGCCATGCCGCGGCCACGCGCACGGGCCTGGGCGGCCGGGAAGGCAGCCGGCGCTTCGTGGTGGACTTCCATGGCGGCCGCCTGGCGGACCTGCCGGCCGACGCGCCGGTCATGGCCGTGGTCAGCGTGGGCGACGGCGCCAAGCTCCTGGAGCAGCAGGTTCAGAAGAACCCCGTCACGGATGGCTGGCGTCTGTCCTTCCTCGTGCTGCCCGACCAGGCCTCGGCCCTGGGCAAGGTGCTCGCCGAGCGGCGTCAGCCCGTGGAGCTGCGCGCCTTTCTCCAGCATGGCAATGACGTGCTCACGGAGACATGGAGCTATTCCTTCAGGCCCTAGCGCATGATACGCACGCCAAACGATAACTCCGGGCAGGGCGACGCCGAGGCCCTGGAAGCCGCCGGCCGCCGCGTGCTGGCCTACGTGCGGCTCCTGCCCATGGCCGAGGAGCGCAGGCTCGGGCTGGCCCTGGAGGTCGTGCGCCGCCTGCCGGGCGAAGGGCTCGCGGCCGGAACGGCCCCTGCCAGGGCCATGGCCATCCTGCGCGGGCTCCTGGCGGACACCGGCTGTCCGCCCGTATCGGTCGCGCCGCCGCTTCCGGCGCTCGATCGTGGGCACATGGTCCCGGAGGAGATGGACCGACGGCCCTGGCTGACCGCGGCCGTGCGCCTGGCCCAGGGCTATGGCCGGCTGTCGGGCCGCGTGGCCGTGCTCCGCCCCCGCGTGCTCCTGCCCGCGCTGCTCGCCGTGCTGGCCTTCCTGCACCTTCTGGCCCCGGCCCTGGAATGATTCCCCGCAAGGCAGTCCTCCAGCGCGAGTTCCTCAACGAGCCCTGGGGCAAGGTGGCCCAGCGGCGCAGGATGCTCCTGCTCCTGCTCGTGCTCGGGCCCACGACGGCGGCGGGCCTGACCATGGCCTCGGCGTTGCCGACCGGCGGCCGCGCGCCCCTGGAGGCCGTGCTGGCCGTGGTTTTCTCGGTGCTCTTCGCCTGGATCTCCATCGGATTCTGGACGAGCCTGGCCGGCTTCCTCGTCCTCCTGCGCCGCTTCGACCGCTATTCCGTGGCCAGCGTGCGCGAGCGCGACGCGCCCGTGCGCGAGGACGTGCGCACGGCCATCCTCTTCCCGGTCTGCAATGAGGACATGGACCGCGTGCTGGCCGGGCTGGCCGCCACGTACCGCTCCCTTGAGTCCACGGGCAGGCTGCACGCCTTCGACTTCCACATCCTGAGCGACACGGCCGACCCGGACGCCGGGGGCGAGGAGGAGCTGGCTTGGCGGCGCGTGTGCGATCTGCTCGGCGGCCACGGCCGCGTCTTCTATCGCCGCCGGCGCGTGAACCAGAAGCGCAAGAGCGGCAACGTGGCCGACTTCTGCCGCCGCTTCGGCCGGCGCTATACGTACATGGCCGTGTTCGATGCGGACAGCGTCATGCGCGGGTCCACCCTCACGCGCATGGTCGCGATCATGGAGCGCAGGCGCAACGTGGGCATCCTCCAGAGCGTGCCCGCGTCCTTCGGCCGCGAGACGCTCGTGGCCCGCGCGAGCCAGTTCGCCGGCCGCGTCTACGGCCCACTCTTCGCCGCCGGGCTGCACTGCTGGCAGCTCGGCGACGCGCCCTTCTGGGGCCACAACGCCCTCATCCGCGTGCGGCCGTTCATGCGCCATTGCGCCCTGCCCAGGCTGCCGGGCAAGCCGCCCCTGGGCGGCGACATCCTGAGCCATGATTTCGTGGAGGCCGCGCTCATGCGCCGCGCCGGCTGGTCGGTCTGGCTGGCCTACGACCTGCCGGGCAGCTACGAGGAACTTCCGCCCACGCTCCTGGATGAGCTCAAACGCGACCGGCGCTGGTGCGTGGGCAACCTCCAGCACCTGCGCCTGGTCTTCACCCGCGGCATCTTCCCGGCCCACCGCGCCCTGTTCCTCAACGGCGTCATGTCCTACGGCTCGGCCCTGCTCTGGTTCGTATTCCTGGCCCTGTCCACGGCCGAGGCCATCACGCGCTCCATCAGGGAGCCTGTCTACTTCACGGGCGCGCGCACGCTCTTCCCGGACTGGCCGGTCTGGGAGCCCTTGTGGGCGCTGCTCCTCCTGGCCGGCACGGGCACGCTGCTCTTCCTGCCCAAGCTCCTGGCCCTGGCCCTCGTGGCCCTACGCGGAGAGTCCCGGCTCTTCGGCGGCCCGCTGCGCCTGGCGGCCAGCGCCCTGGCCGAGGTGCTCCTGTCCACGCTGCTCGCACCCGTGCGCATGCACTTCCACAGCCGCTTCGTGTTCCTGACCCTGCTCGGAAGGCAAGTGGGCTGGGGCGGCCAGACCCGCGACGACCGAGGCACGGCCTGGTCCGAGGCCCTGCGCTTCCACGGCCTGTCCAGCCTCCTGGGCCTGGTCTGGGGCTCGGCGCTGCTGCTCTACAGTCCCGCGTTCCTGCCCTGGATCAGCCCCATCATCGTTTCCCTGGTGCTCTCGGCCCCCTTGTCAGTGTTCACGAGCCGGCGCACGGCGGGGCTCGCCGCCCGCCGGCTGGGGCTGTTCCTGATCCCGGAGGAGACCTCTCCGCCGCCGGAGATCGCCGGTGTGGAGGAGCACCGGGAGCGCCTGGCCCATGCGCGCGCCAGCCACCCGGCCGCGCGCGTGCGCGGCTTCGCCCGCGTCGTGCTCGACCCCGGCGCCCTGGGCCTGCATCTGGCCCTGCTGCGCGGCCCCAGACGGCTGGCGCCGGAAGTGGCCGCCCGGCGGGACAGGCTCCTGGCCAAGGCCCTGGAGCGCGGCCCCGAGGCCCTGAGCGGCCGCGAGAAGAAGGAGCTGCTCCAGGATCCCGCCCGCCTGGCCGAGCTGCACCGCCGCGTGTGGGACCTGCCGGCCTGGAGCGCCAATCCATGGTCGTGGCTGTTGGCGGAGCTTGGCTAGGGCCTTGCGGACGGCTGACAGGAAGGGGGGCCTCACGCCGAGGCGGCCATCTCGATCAGTTACATGGCGTGGATCACTTTTTCCTTCCATTACCGTCAATGCCATGTATAATGGGCTATACTCGGCTTGTGAACCGTTGACATGGAGAAGCTCATCATGGCCAAGCGAGAAGTCGTGACTGTGGAATGCCCGGTCTGCAAGGGCGCTGGCGCGCAGGAAGGCCGCGATTGCCCCGAGTGCGGCGGCAAGAAGGTGGTCAACCGCGTGTACTGCTGGACCTGCGGCAAGCACAGCCGGAAGATCGATCTGGAGAAGTGCGACTTCTGCGACGATACCGGCCACGCGAGGGCCATGGATTAACGACGTCGGGGCCCCGCATGCATGGCGGCGGATGGCGGCGCCTGCGCCTGGCCGCGCCAACGGGTTGTCACACAGACTGCTTCGTGCGATATGCCGCCCCGGCAATTTGTCGGTGCGCGGCCCGCCGTGCACGGCGCGGCGAGTGCTCCGCACACGGCGGGCCTTTGCGCCGGGAGGGCGCGGCGGATGGATGCGGGCCGGAACTCATCGGCGGCCCGCGCTCAGGCCTTGGGGGATGACGGACGCGGGGGAACAGGATGGAAGGCAAGCGAGTTTCGGAGAGCGCCACGGTCATGTCGCAGCGCATGTTCCCGCAGGACGCCAACCCCGCCGGAAACGTCCACGGCGGCGTGATCCTGCGCTACATCGACCTTGCGGGCGCCACGGCGGCCATGCGCCACTGCCGCACCGCCGTGGTCACCAAATCCATCGACCGCATGGAGTTTCGCGCGCCGGCCAAGGTGGGCGAGCTCATGACCTTCAAGGCCAGCGTGAACATGGTCGGCTCCACGTCCATGGAGGTGGGCGTGCGCGTGGAGTCCGAGGACCTGCTCACCGGAGAGGTGCGCCACACGGCCTCGGCCTACCTGACGTTCGTGGCCATGGGCCGGGACGGCAAGCCCGTGTCCATGCCGCGGCTCGTGCTGGAGACCGAGGCGGAGAAGCGCCGCAACAGCGAGGCCCTGGAGCGCCGCGAGACGCGGCGCCAGGAGCGCGCCAGAGAGAGCGCCAGCCAGAGCGGCAAGGGCTAGGCGCGGGTTCGCATCCCCGCGCGGCAGCCGCAAGGGAGGCCGGCATGAAATCGACCATGGCTCAACTCCGTCTTGGCAAGAGCTTCCTGGCCCTGGCCGGCCGCAAGGCCGCGGCTTGATCCGATGACAGCCATGACTTTCCCGCCAGCCTTCGCCCCACGCAATTCCCCAGCCGCGCACGAGACGGCCCTGCGCCGGACCGTGCTGGCCTGCTACCTGCTCTACGCCCTGACGCCCCTGGCCTGCGTGGCCGGAATCGCCGCCGCCGTCCTGGGTTTCATGAAGCGCCGTCAGGCCACGGGCACTTGGCTGGACAGCCACTTCCGCTGGCAGCTTGCGACCTTCTGGGGGTCGGCCGCCGCCCTGCTCGCCTGGTCCTTCACCTACCGCCTGCCTCTTGGCGAGCTGATCGGTCCGGCCTGGGCCTTGTGGCTCGGCTTCCGCGTGATCTGGGGTTTCCGGTCCGCCTGGCGCTTCCAGCCCGTCGCCAAGCCCTGGCGGATGTAGCTGGGCGTCTTTCATTGCCACGCGCCGCTGGCTGCGCTACAGGCTAGATGGAGCCTTGCCGGATGCCCGCGCGCTTCGCGCGGCCGTATGCCGGGCAGCAAGGAAAGATCCCGAGCGGAGGTGCAGCCATGATCCGCTTCGCCATCATCATTCTGGCCGCCGCGCTCGCGGCCACCGCCTGCGGCTCCAGGAAGCCGCAGCTCTATCCCAACGCCAAGTACCAGGCCGTGGGCCAGCAGCAGGCCCAGGCCGACATCGCCGAGTGCGACAGCCTGGCCGATCGGTATGCCGGGCGGGAGAGCGAGGCCGGCGACACGGCCAAGCGC
>JAEYTO010000079.1 GCA_023433925.1 Pseudomonadota bacterium
GCCCGGAACCGGGCCGGGCCTGGGTTGGCTGGCGATCAAGGCCGCCGTGGAGGAGCTGGCCTTCCGCTTCGGTCTGCAAGAGACGCTCAACGTGCGCCTGGGCGAGCGGCAGGTCCTGCCGCTGCTCGGGCTCGGCAACCTGCTGGCCTCGGCCGCCTTCGCCCTGCTGCACCTTGTTTCGCACCCACCCCTGTGGGCCTTGGCCACGTTCATCCCTTCCCTGGCCTTCGGTCTGGCCTGGGACCGCCATCGCGGCCTTTTGCCCTGCTGGCTGCTCCACTTCGCCTACAACGCGCTCCATTTCCACCGACCCTGAACCCCTGAAGCGCGTGCCGAAAGAATCGGGAAGAGCTTCACCCCCATATCATTGACAAAGGTCGTTTTTTACAGCCTCCGGCGGCCAAGGGGGCGCGCCCCCCTTGGAACCCCGTTTTTTGGAGCAACTTGCAGATGACTGGGAAGGGCTTTGCCCTCCCCAGACCCCACCCACCAAGGGCCACGGGCCCTTGGAACCCGCATTTCATTAGCAAATGGCCCTAACGCTACTGTGTCACCAAAGCACTATCTCTTGAAGATATTAAAGATAATTTGGGCGTACTATCCAAACTTGCCAGGTAGATCAGCCATGAAATGGCCTACATGCAATTCGTGCCAGAAGTTTGTAACACAGCCGTACTAAACTGGGTCGCCCAGCTACTATGCTGAAATAATATTAAAAGTTTTTGTTGAAGAGAGCGCGAGAGAGGCCCCTTTTTTCAAAAAGGGGCCTCTCTCGCAAAAAACTAGTTTGTCAGCGGTCTGAAGGAGAGGGGCCAAACCCCTCTCCTTGCGCGGCAGTCCCGTACCGTGTGAAACGTCCGGACTTACTGATTGAGCAGAAGCATGTTCGGGATGCTCACCGGCATGGCTCTGGTTTCGATGTCATCCGTGGCCCTGACCCTGGTCAGGATGACGTCGCTGGCGCTGCTGACGGTGAAGCCGATGGTCAGGTTCTCGGCGTTGATATTCAGGCCTTGCAGGCTCTCGGTGGCGAAGTTGTACGTCGCGGAGACCTCTTCCAGGTTGTAGTTGGCGGGATAGGCCGGCATGCCGCTGAACTGCACCATGCCCACCTGCTGGCCCGCGTAGCCGGAGCCGAGGTCGGCCCAGATGGGATGGTCGTAGCGGGGGCGGAAATTCTGGGGCTTGATGGTCTCGTGGTAGGGATAGCCGCCCTGGAACGGCGCCTGTAGCGGCGCGTTGAAACGGTGCAGCGGATAAAGCCCGGCCGCGCGCCGCAGTCCGAACTGGGCTGGCTCGATGTACACGTCGATGGGCGTCCAGTCGGTCTTGTCCGGGTTCATGACCACCACATAGTCCCACACGCCGTCCGAGCCCACGTCCAGGAAGAGGTCGCCCGGGTAGAGAATGTTCCAGATGTCCCTGGACATGCCCTCGGGCCAGGCCGGTTCGCTGGTGATGATGAAGTTGACGCGGATGCTCGCCAGCCGGTTGTTCGCGGTGGTCACCAGGCCGCCGGTGATGTTGGGCGTGCCGTAGTGGTCCTGGTCGTTGTGGCTGGAAACAAAGGGCGTCCCGTCCGGGTTCTCCACACCCGCGTAGGCGTCCTCGCTCTCCAGGTAGCCTGGCCAGTGAATGGTTTGATCCGTGAAAGCGACTTCCGCTGCGTATGCCTGAGCGGCAAGCAGCACCCCCGTGACCGTGAGCATGAGCAACCTGAGCATGTGAGTCCTCCCCATGACCCTTGCGCGTGCGCATGGGCGCAGGCATGCGTGTTGGAGTGGCGAACGCCATGGGCGGGACTCAAGCGGACCCTCCTGCGCCTAACCGCCTGCGTCCGATTCCGCCCGTGTGCTTGTTCTATGGGTGGCCGGCCGCAGGGGCCATGATTTACTCTC
The DNA here is from genome assembly GCA_023433925.1 of Pseudomonadota bacterium. Classification (GTDB taxonomy): domain Bacteria; phylum Desulfobacterota; class Desulfovibrionia; order Desulfovibrionales; family Desulfovibrionaceae; genus Desulfocurvibacter. The sequence continues at coordinate 1,899 of JAEYTO010000079.1, forward strand.
GGCGACTCTTTCACGGCCAGGGCCGCGCTCATCAAGGCGCGCACAGCCCTGGACGCGGACGGCAGGGGTTCACCGGCCAGGCGCGTGGGACCGACTGGCGCGATTTCAGGCGGCCGGGATGAGTTGGACGCCGCGAGCGGTGAGGGCTTGCCGGATTTCAGGCGCTGGAGGGGATCGCCGGCCTGCCGCGCGGCAGGTAGAAGCACAAGGGCGCGATTCGCGCGAGCTCCGCCTGCTTGTCCCAGGCTGGGGGATGGCCGTCGGAGTACTCGTGGAGCACCGCGCGGATAAGTTGCTCCAGCGTCTGGAACTCATGCGGCTTGGCGATGTAGCCGTTCATGCCCGCGGCGAAGGCGCGCTCGATGTCCGCCTGGTAGGCCAGGGCGGTCACGGCGATGATGGGCAGGCCGTGCCAGGGCTTGGGGCTTGAGCGGATGACCCTGGCGGTCTGCCAGCCGTCCATGAAGGGCATGCGGATGTCCAGGAGCGCGAAGCCGAAGCGCTCCCGCTCCAGCAGGCTCAGCCCATGTATTGCGCTGGCGGCCACGCGCGAAGCATAGCCCATGAGTTCAAGCTGCTCCCGGAGCACGAGACCATGAACCGGATCGTCCTCGATGACGAGGCAAAGCACTGGTGCGGGCACGCATTCACCTTGTAACGACAACCTCGTTTCCATGCCATTTCGCTGAAGATATTATCCGCTCGCTTATAGCCAATGGACGAAAAGATCAAGACTTCCAATGCGCTGCCTGGCTGATGCGCGGCGGATGGCGTGCGCGGCGGCGCCGGAAAGCCTGCGGCGACCGGCAAATAGAGCATTTTGCTTTTGAAAATGCTCCGCAAGCCATGCGTCGGCATGGCTTGCCGCCGCGTGGGCGTGGGCGCAATCCGCTTGCGCCATCAACGCCGGAGCGAGCGTCTCAAAGTCAAATTGCTCCAAAATGACGGGGCCAAGGGCCGACCTGTCGGGAGCGGCCGTGGCGGGCTGGTCCGAGAAGCAACGTCCTTCCCGGTTGACTTGCCCGACGCTCGGGCGATCCGGCCGGGACGGCCGCTCGCGGGCCTACATGCGGGCCACGCCCAGGAACACGGCATGGAGCGCGCTCACGGCCACGAGGAACGCGGCGCGGGCCGCGGCGGGCGAGAGTCCGGGAAAGCGGTAGCGGATGAAGCCGTGCGGGCAGCGCGGCAGACAGTCGCCGCACAGGGTGCAGGACAAGCCGGGCTTGCCGCGCTTGAGGGCTTCCAGGCTCAAGGCGCCGTAGCGGCAGGCCGCGAGGCACTTGCCGCAGCGGCCGCAGTCATCGTCGATGCGCACGCGCCAGGGGTTCAGCTTGCCGAGCAGGTTGGCCGCCAGGCCCATGGGGCAGAAGGCCGTGCAGTGGACCATGCTCCCGCGCCGCCGCGAGACGAGCAGCATGACCATTACGCCGGCCAGGCCGAAGGCCGCCGCGGCCCAGACCGCCACCGCCACGGGCGCGCCCAGGGTGCGCATGAGCCAGGCCGCCAGGAGCACGGCCAGGGCGATGGCGATGCGCACGGCCCAGGTCCCAGCGGCCATGGCCTTGGGCCGCCTGGAGGACATCCGGCTGGCCTGGTCGTCCCAGGCGCCGATGTAGCACAGGTGGCTGCACCAGGCCGGGCCGACGAGGAGCGCCGAGACCGTGAACAGGATGGCCATGAACAGGCCGCCGCCCCGGTAGATGGGTCCGGCGGCGATGAGCGCGGGCACGGGCAGGTGCAGCGCGCCGGTCATGAGCATGCGTTCGAGGCCCGCGAGTCCCAGGGCGAGTTGGAGGAAGAAGGCGACCGAAAAAAAGAGCCAGATGCGCGGCCGCGCCACGGGCGACTTGGCCGGGTCCAGGAGCAGGCCGCAAACCCAGGCCGCGTAAAGCGACAGGAGGAGGATCTCGGCGAAGCCCCAGCCGGGCAGGTAGCGCTCGGCCAGCAGCAGCGGCAGCGGGGCCTTGGCCTGAGCCAATGCCAGCAGGGCCGCCGTGAGCAGGAAGGCGGCGGCCATGGGCGTAGAGGCCGCCTCGCCGCGCGGATAGGCCTGGCGGCCCCGGCGGCTCGACAGGAGCAGGGCCGAGCCGGCCGTGAGCAGGGTCACGCCGCCCATGATGGCCGCCAGCCGCAGCCAGCCCTGGCCGGACGCCAGGCGGAACAGGAGCAGGTCCAGGCCCGTGTCGATCCACACGAGCGTGCCGGCCGCAAGGGCCAGGCCCAGGACCGGCCGGACAAAGGCCCAGGGAGCGAAGGCCAGCAAGGCCAGGCCCGACCAGGCCGCCGCGAGCCCCGGCTGCCCCAGGCGCAGGAAGTGCGCGCCCAGCGGCAGACAGGCCAGGCAGGACAAGGCGGCCGGCAAGACTGCCGGGCGCCGGAAACGTGAGGGTGACTGCTCGGTGTTGATCATGCTTTCCGCATATACGGCCTGGACCGACTTTTCAGTGATGCGCATCACACGCGGTTGCGAAAGGTAACGCTATTGTCATTTGGGGAAAAAAAAGCAACAATTGCTGTTGGCCAAATGACTTTCGACTGACCGACACCAGGACCACAAGGCGGGACACGTGCATCCCAGGAGCGGGCGGGCGTGAAGCAGGATGACCATTCCGCGAGCGGCATCGGGCTCTGTCACGGCGCCGAGCATCCCGACCCGCCCCAAGCAGCCCCGGCGCATGATCCGCGGGAAGCGGCGCAGGCTTTCTGCGTCCTCGATGCCGCCGGGAGCATCCTGCACGCCAGCCCGCAAGCTTGCCGCCTGCTTGGCCGCGGACTCGACGATCTGCGCCTGTCCTCGCCCTTCTCCAACCTGCAAGCCTCTGGCCCGGCCGGCGAGAGCACTCCCCTGAGCAAGATCCTGGCCGGCGAGATCGGCCGCTGCCACGTAATCCTGAACGTGGCGCATGACGGGCGCGAGGCCGCTCCGCTGCGGGTCCACCTGAGCCTGGCCCACGGGAACGGCGCCGGAAACCTCGTGCTGGCGATCCTGAGCGATCCCGGCCAGACCCGGCCCGAAACGCCGGACACGCCGGACACGGCCGCGGACCAGCCGGCGGGCTCCCCGGCCCCTCCCTGGGGAGACAGCCCCTTCCGCGATGTCTTCGTCATGCACGGCGCGGTCATGCTTCTGGTGGACGCCGACGAGATGCGCATCGTGGACTGCAACGAGAGCGCGCTCCGCTACTACGGCTTCCCGCGGGAAACCCTGGTCGCCATGGCCTTGCGCGACCTGGAGGCCGATCCCGCCGGCGAGCCGGGCCAGGCGGCGGACACGAAGCGGCGCGCCGGCTGCCCCCCGAGCGCCAGGCATCGCTTGGCGGACGGCACCGTGCGCGACGTGGAACTCCTGTCCTCCAAGGTCAGGCACCCGGGCCGCAACCTCCAGTGCTGCATCGTGCAGGACGTGACCGAGCGCCGGCAGGCCGAGCGGCTGCTCCAGCGCAGCGAGCGGCGCTTCCGCTCGATCTTCGAGCGCTCGACCATGGGGATAGCCATCATCGACCTGGATGGCAACATCATGGACATGAACCGGGCGGGCCTGGCCATCATCGGCTACAGTCTGGACGAGGTCCGGTCCATGCACTTCACGGACTACAATCACCCCGAGGACGCGGCGCGCACCAGGACGTACTTCGACGAGATCCGCGAGGGCCGCAGGGATTTCTTCGAGCTGACCAAGTGCTACGTGCGCAAGGACGGCGAGCCGGTCTGGGGCCGCCAGACCGTGACCCTCGTGCGCAACGAGGCGGGCGAGCCCCGCTACGCCATCTCCATGCTTGAGGACATCACCGACCATAAGAAGGCGGACGACATGCTCCGCCACCTGGCCTTTCACGACGCCTTGACGGGCCTGGCCAACCGGGCCCTGTTCCTGGACCGTCTCGGCGGGGCCATCCGACGCCGCAAGCGCAACCCCGAGTCGAACTTCTCCGTGCTGTTCCTGGACCTGGACCGCTTCAAGCTCGTCAACGACAGCCTGGGCCACCCGACCGGCGACACCCTGCTGTGCGAGATCGCCGCGCGGCTCACGGAGTGCATCCGCGCCAGCGACACCCTGGCCCGCTTCGGCGGCGACGAGTTCGCTATCCTGCTGGACGACCTGCACGACCCGCTGGAGACGCTGCGGGTCATCGAGCGCATTCGCAGGAGCCTGTCCAGTCCTTTCCTCCTGGACGGGCACGAGATCTTCGCCGGCGCGAGCATCGGCGTGGTGCTCGGCACCGAGCGCTACGAGAGGCCCGAGGAGATCGTGCGCGACGCGGACATCGCCATGTACCGCGCCAAGGAGAACGGCAACGCGGGCTACGAGATCTTCGACAGCCGCATGCACGACCAGGCCCGGCACGTGCTCAGGCTGGAGACCGACCTGCGCAAGGCCCTGGAGCGCGGCGAGTTCGAGCTCTACTTCCAGCCCATCGTGTCCCTGCGCACGAACCGCATCACGGGCATCGAGGCCCTCGTGCGCTGGAACCACCCGACGCGCGGGCTGGTGGGGCCGGGCGAGTTCATTCCCCTGGCCGAGGAGGCCGGGCTCATCTTCGACCTGGACCGCTGGGTGCTGGCCAGCGCCTGCTCCATCATGGACCTGTGGAGCGAACGCTACCCCGCCGCGCGGGACCTGCTCCTCAACGTAAACCTCTCGGCCAAGTACTTCCTCAAGCGCGACGCCGTGGACGACTTCAGCGAGATCCTGCGCGTGACCGGGGTGCAGCCCTCGCGCCTGCGCCTGGAGATCACCGAGAACCTCATCCTCGACGGCGACGAGCACGTCACGGGCAAGCTCCTCAAGCTGCGCGCCATGGGCGTGAGCCTGGCCCTGGACGATTTCGGCACCGGCTACTCGTCGCTCAGCTATCTCGTGCGCTTCCCTTTCGACGCGCTCAAGATCGACCGCGGCTTCATCATCGGCATGCTCGACAAGCCCGGGGACATGGCCATCGTGCAATCCGTGCTGACCCTGGGCAAGAACCTCGGCCTGGAGGTCGTGGCCGAGGGCGTGGAGACCCTGGAGCATGCGGCCAGGCTCAGCGAATTTGGCTGCATCTTCGCCCAGGGCTACTTCTATTATCGGCCCATGCCCGCCGGCGATTTCACGGGCCTCCTGTCCAAGCCCGCCGGCCTGGCGGTCACCTACTGAGCCCGCCAGCCGCTACGAGCCCTTGCCCGCCGTGTCGATGATCAGGTTCTTGCCGCCCAGGTCTATGGAGACCTGGCCCTGGCCGACCACTGTCACCACGCCCGTGGAGGCCGCGCCCTTGCAGTCCTCGGGCGCGGCGACGATGGCGTAGGCGCCTCCGTCGTCGCAGATTGTCACGGACTGGCCCGGCTGTCGGCCTCCATTGTCAGGCATCGTCGTCGTGATGGCCGCGACAGCCGCGAGCATGGCGATCTTCCTCATCGTGATCCTCCGGTTATGGACGGTAAGCATCATCGGGGCTGGACGCACAAGGCATGCGCCAGAGCGCAACATGCATGCCAGGCGCATTCCGACGCGCCGACGCGCGCTTGGCGGCACGGTCGCGCGAAAGCAGCGCGCGCCGCGCGCATGTTTAGGCAGACTAGGTACGTTCCTTTCACACGTCTGGGCGCGCCGGAGGCCCGCTCGCGCGGGCGCGGCCATGGTGTTTTGCGAGTCGGCCGAGAGCGGACGCCGCCTTCTCCCGGGCTCTTCCGGCAGGGGAGCCGGTCAGGATAAGAGCCCTGCGCCTCCATTTCATTTGCCAATGGCGATGGACGGGGCGGGCTTGGGCTGGGGCATGCTCTGGACAGGGGGACCGGCGGGGAGTAGAGGCGGCTGCCGCGGTCGAAAAAAAAGACCGCCCCGGTGAACCGGGGCGGCCGGCGGGCCCTGGGGTTGGCGGGCCCGCGGCCAGGCGGCGGGGCGCTCGCCGCGTTGGCCTGGGGTGATCCGGGCGATGCCGGGGGGCCGACGGGAAACGGTCCGGCATCGGGAGGCCCTGGGAGGGGCTTCCGGTTGCCTCGCGTATCGCAAGCCGCGTGCCAGAGCCACTGGACCGGCCGGCGCATGCCCGCCGGGACACGGCGCATGGTCCTTCTGGCGGCGCATGCGCAAAAAATGGTAGTCAGGAGCACTTTTTATTCACCAGCGCGGGTCCGGCGGACGGACGCGCGCATGCCAGCGGCCCATGGGCTTCGCCCGGCGGGCCGCCACGGAGAGGGACATGAAGACGCTGTTCACGCCGGGGCTGCACCCCGAGATCTTCGAGCTGGAGTCCGAGGAAGGCCGCGCTTACGCCGTGCTGGCGGAGGACGAGGAGACCCTGGTGGGCCTCTTCCCGTGGGACGACCTGGTCGGCGGCGAGACCGAGGCTTTCCACAACGCCTTCCTCTTCCTGGCCGCGCCCAAGATGCTGGAGATCATCGCGGACATCGCCTCGGGCGGCGACGGCCAGGAAGCCCGCAAGGAATGCCGCGCCGTGCTGGAGATGTTCGAGCGCATGGCCGCGAGCGAAGGCGACGCCAAAGGCTAAGCCTCGCGGCCCCTCCTTGTCGGCGGCCCTCGGACAGGAGAATTGGTGCCAGTCCGCTGGCTCGCGCCTCGACCTCGGGCTAGGTTCGGCATGCTTGCGGGGTAGCCCCGGCGGAATCGGCCGGGCGTCCGGCGGCCCGCCGCCCCTGGGCGGCCGGAGACAGCCGGCAGGATGAACCCGAGGCCCAGGCCCGAGGAACCGACAGGAGGAGCCATGAACGAGACATACGAAAGCAACCGGAAGCAGCCGGTTTTCGAGCGCAAACAGCTGGACGACATGTCCGAGCGTGAGCTCTTGGAGCGTCTGTTCGAGATGACCTGCCCCTCGTGCGACAAGGAGATGATCCAGCAGGCCGCGGTGGAAACCGCCGAGGACAGGGACTAGCCGCCTCCGGCGAGCCTTTTTGCGGGCGGCCGGCGCATGCCGGTCGCCTTTGTTTTTCCTCGGCCGGAATCGCCCTGACGCCTTAACAGCCTGTTGCAAAACAGGCTGCGCGGGCCAGGATGGCCCGCCGGATGCACAGCATCCGTGAGCAATGCTTGAGCTTTGCTCAAGTATTGCGAGTTGAAAAAAGCCAGGACGGCTTTTTTCAACAGTCTGTTAACATGACGGAAAGGGCCGGCTATCATGGCCCAAGAGCCAACTCTAGCCATGGAGGTGCGGAGCATGACCACTGGCGCGCGACACATTCCCGCCGGCCTGCTGGCCGGCCTGCTGGTCCTGCTGGCCGGGCTGTCCCTGGCGGCCTGCGGCGGTGACGACGCCAGGGGTCCCGCGGGGCTTGCCGGCTGGGAGCGCGGCGGCGAGTACGACCGGCGCTACGATCCCCGCGAGCTGGACCGGGTCAAGGGCTACTTCCAGGAGATCATCGAGTTCACGCCCATGGAGGGCATGGCCCAGGGCATCGGCGTGGTCATGCGCGACCGCGCCGACGACGAGCTCGTCACCGTGCACCTGGGTCCCAAGGAGTTCGTGGCCAAGGATCTGCGGGAGTTCGGCCTCGCGCCGGGCCAGAAGATCAAGGTCACGGGCGTGTGGGTCGAGATCGACGGCCGTGACGTGCTCATGGCCTCCAAGCTCAAGAAGGGCGAATTCCAGCAGATCAAGGTGCGCCGCACGAGCGACGGCACGCCCTACTGGAGCATGAGCCCGGAGCAGCTCGCCCAGGAGCGCGCCAACGAGTTCGACGACGACGGCGAGGTTTGACGGCCTGTTTGAAAGACAAACTCGCATCGCCGCGAGCGCGGGATGGCCGGCTGTCGGCCGCTTGCCGGGGAAGTTTGGGGCTCCAGGCTCGGCCATGTGCGTGATTCCGCCCGCACGCAGGACAATCGCATATGGATTTTGAGTGGGAACCGACCCACCAACACAGCCTCGAACGCTTTCTGAGCGGCAATTCGGGCCGCGTTGATGCCTAGGTTGCCCTGATAGTGGGACGATTCACCTAGTCACGAGTCAGCTGCGATGGCCCTGGCCCGCACGGGGATCATTTTGACTTGTTCCTTTGTTCCTTGTAAGATTTTGTACACTAATTCTCCAGGCGAAGCCTGGCGCGCACGCCATGTCCGCGTGCAAGCCAACCATGCCGCGGCCTGACCACGTTCGATCCAGGGTGCAGATGAAATCCAAGCTTCTGGGCATCTTTCCGCGGCGCAAGAGCGCCGATGCGTTCAAGGACCAGCCCGAAGAGGCCCAGGTCTGGTTCGAGCTCGCCCTGGAGCAGAGCGCCCAGTTGGAGATGATCCTGCCCGGCGACGGGACCACCCCGGAGACGGTCGTGCGCGGCACGCTCTACCAGATTCGCCACGGCCGCATCTACCTGGAGATAAAAGAACACGGCCTGCCCCTGGCCGAGCTCAAGGGCCGCGAGATGCTTTGCTTCATGGGCGTGCGCCGCGACGGCAAGCTGACCTTCTGCCGCTTCTCCTCGCGCGCGGTCGATTCCAGCGTGACCAACCTCGGCTTCCGCATGGCCCTCATCGAGCAGCCCCGCACCGTGGAGATCATCATCCGCGCGGCCCTGCGCATCGAGCCCGAGGACGGCCAAGTCCTGCGCGCCGATCTCTGGGCCGCCAAGCTGCTCAAGCTTGGCCAGGAGCGCTCGCTCCGTGAGTGGGGCCCGCCGGACCTGGAGCACTCGCCCGACGAGACAGGCCTGCGCATCGTGGACCTCTCGGCCGGCGGCATGCGCGTGCGCCTCTCGCCCAGGGTCATCCGCCGCAAGATGACCCATGGCGTGGCCTTCCAGAAAGGCCGCAAGTTCTTCCTGCGCCTGCACCTGGCCGACAGCCGCCAGCCCTGGCCAGGTCCGCTCCTGCTCTTCGCGGTCATCAAGAGCGCTGCCCTGGCCGACAACGGCCATCAGGTGGACGTGGGCCTGCAATTCATCGGCTCGGCCCGCCAGGGCGAGGATGGCGAGCTGCTCTGGTCCCGCGTCTGCGCGGACGGCGTGCCCCTGCTCATCGACTGGGTTTTCCAGCGTCACATGGACCACGCCAGGCGCAAATTCTCGGCTTAGATCGTGCATTCCTCCCCGTGAAAAGGGCGCTGCCTGCCGAAGCGGCCTGCTTCTCCCCGGTCGTGGCCGCGCACTGGCGGGCTTGGCCTGGGCCGCTTCGGTCAGCCGCTGCCTGCTCGCGCCTGTTTCACGGATTCATGTTTCACGAGAATGCAACTCATTCGCCATGAATCATGGCGCACTTGTTGCTTAGCAACAGTGCAACGAATTCCGCATAAATACATTGACACATGACAAATGAATGTAATTCGCTCATTTATAGTGTCAATGCAGCATGAAATCCGTGCAGCATCCTGCACATGAAGGCCAAAATCGGCTGTCGGCGCGGCCCGAGACAGCCTTGAGATGATTTTTTCCCCCTACCACTATACAAAAGCCGTCAGGCGGGATAGATTCCGATCCGGCTTCAGGAAGCCGCTCTCTTGCGGATCGATGGAGCGGCTTTTCGCATGTCTCGGGTGGCCCATACGGGCCTTGATAGGGAATCCGGTGCAAGTCCGGAGCGGTCCCGCCGCTGTTAGCCCGCACATAACGACCGGTCTGAGGGGCGCCACTGGAGCTGGTCTCCGGGAAGGCAACCGGTCGGGGGCGAGCCAGAAGACCTGCCCGAGGTCAACCTCGACACACGGCCGGCACGCGGATGTCAGCCAAGAGGAGCGCGGCTCGCGCCGCCGAACGCCTATGGAGCACGACAAGAGCGCCTGGGGAAACCTGCGCGGCCTGACCCCCTTGAGCCTTTGCGACTGGCCTGGACGCACGTGCTGCGTCATCTTTCTGGGCGGCTGCAACCTGCGCTGCCCGACCTGCCACAACGCCGATCTGGCTTGGCGGCCCGAGCGCCATCCGGTGATCTTCCCGTCGGACGTGCGCCGCTTCTTCAAGATGCGCGCGGCCTGGCTGGACGGCATCGTCGTATCCGGCGGCGAGCCCACGGCCGACCCCGGCCTGCTCCCGTTCCTGTACGACCTGCGGGCCTTCGGCCTGCCGGTCAAGCTCGACTCCAACGGCATGCGACCCGACGTGCTCGCCCAGGTCCTGGCGCGCGGCCTGGCCCAGGCCGTATCCATCGACGTGAAGGGTCCCTACGGACTCTACCCGCGCTTAACAGGCGGCATGACCTCGGCCGCGACCGCCCAGGCCCGGCTCGACGCGGTCTTCGCCCTGGCCGCGCAACGCCCCGAGGCCTTCCTGTTCCGCCTGACCAAGGTTCCACTGCTCGGCGACGCGGATGTCGAGACCGCGCGCTCGTACCTGCCGGCGGGCTTCGGCCTGTCGGTCCAGAAATACATCGACCCCAAGCTTACCGACCAGGAGAGGACACATGCCGCTGCAGATTCGCAAAAGGGATGGACGGCTGGAGACATGGTCAACGGAGCGCATCGCGGAAGCGATCCTCAAGGCCCTCAAGGCCAGCGGCATCAAGGACCCCATCCTCTCCCTGCGGCTCGCCCATAAGGTCGAGAAGAAGCTCGACGGCATCGACGTTCCCGAGCAGGAGCAGGTCCAGGACTTCGTGGAGCAGGTGCTCATGGAGAACCGGCTCTACGACGTGGCCAAGAAGTACATCCTGTATCGGGAGAAGCGCCGCGAGCTGCGCAGTCAGAAGCAGGCCTACCTGGACATCAAGGAGACCATCGACCAGTATCTGACCAAGGCCGACTGGCGGGTCAACGAGAACGCCAACATGACCCACTCCTTCCAGGGGCTCATGCTGCACCTCTCGGGCACCATCCAGGCCCGCTACGCCTTGGAGAAGTACCCGCAGGAGATCCGCGCCGCCCACGAGCACGGCTACTTCCACATCCACGACCTGTCCTTCGGCCTGGCCGGCTACTGCGCGGGCTGGTCCCTGCGCGACCTGCTCATCGAGGGCTTCAACCTCGAGGGCCGCTCCTGCGCCGGGCCCGCGCGCCACTTCGACTCCATCCTGGGCCAGATGGTCAACTTCCTGGGCACGCTCCAGAACGAGTGGGCCGGCGCGCAGGCCTTCAATAACGTGGACACCTACCTGGCGCCGTTCATCCGCCACGACGATCTTTCCTACGACGACGTGCGCCAGATGATGCAGAAGTTCGTCTTCAACCTGAACACGACCTCGCGCTGGGGCGGCCAGAGCCCGTTCACCAACCTGACCTTCGACCTCAAGTGCCCCAAGCACATCGCGGGCGAGGCCGTGATCATCGGCGGCAAGCTCCAGGACTCGACCTACGGCGAGTACGAGCGCGAGATGGAGTGGATCAACAGGGCCTTCCTGGAGACCATGCTTGAAGGCGACTACCACAAGCGCATCTTCAGCTTCCCCATCCCGACCTACAACGTCACCCCGGACTTCCCGTGGGAGACCGAGATCGGCGAGCTGCTGCTAAAGATGACCGCCAAGTACGGCGCGCCCTACTTCCAGAACTTCATCAACTCCGACATCAAGCCCGAAGACGTGCGCTCCATGTGCTGCCGCCTCCAGATGGACCTGCGCGAGCTGCGCAACAAGGTCGGCGGACTGTTCGGCGCGGGCGACCTGACCGGCTCCATCGGCGTGGTCACGCTCAACCTGCCCAAGCTGGCCTATCTGTCCCAGGGCGAGGAGGACTTCCTCGACCAGATCGAAGAGTACGCCGAGCTGGCCAAGGAGTCCCTGGAGTTCAAGCGCAAGCTCGTCAACGAGAACCTGGAGCGGGGCATGTTCCCCTGGACCAGGCGCTACCTCAAGAACGGCTTCAAGGCCCACTTCTCGACCATCGGCCTGCTGGGCGGCCACGAGGCCTGCCTGAACCTCATCGGCAAGGGCATCGAGACCCCGGCCGGCATCCGGCTCATGCAGCGCACCCTCGCGCACCTGCGCGACATCACCAAGCGCTTCCAGGAGGAGACCGGCACGCTCTACAACCTGGAGGCCACGCCCGCCGAGGGCACGAGCTACAGGCTGGCCAAGATCGACCGCTCGCTCTACGCCGACATCCAGACCTCGGGCAACGGCACGCCCTACTACACGAACTCCACGACCCTGCCCGTGGGCATGTCCGACGACATCATCCAGGCCCTGGAGCACCAGAACGAGCTCCAGCCCATGTACACGGGCGGCACAGTCTTCCACACCTACCTGGGCGAGGCCGTGACCGACACCAAGGCGCTCAAGAACTTCATCGTGCGGGCCATGACCAAGACGAAGATCCCCTACATCTCCATCACCCCGACCTTCTCCATCTGCAAGAGCCACGGCTACATCGCCGGCGAGAAGAGCGAATGCCCCGAGTGCGGGGCAGAGACCGAGGTCTATACGCGGGTGGTCGGGTATTATAGGCCGGTGAGCCAGTGGAATAAAGGCAAGCAGGCCGAGTATGCGGACAGGATTGTGTATAGTGGGGTGGATTCGATGTGTTGAGGGTGATAGGGAGTGCGGGTGGATTGAAGAGATGAAATGAAGGGGAGCCGGCGCAAGCCGGCTCCCCTCTACTTATAGCCGTATTGGATATTATCTTAATCCTAGCGGATTTGGACTAAATCATAAAGCCTCTTGAGGGAAGCCGCCTCTTCTGGGTCGTTCTCTATAAAGTAGTTATATATGGATTCAACCGTTTGCTTCATTTGTGGGTACTGGGCAGATATAGGATTCTCTTTTGCAACACAGAAGAAAGTCAACAGGGCTAAGCCATCAGCCTCTTCAAGAATTTCCTCGATTTCTTCTTGGGATAGGCTCTTAACGTACCTATATCGTTCGGTTATCACTTTTCTTAATACAGAACGCCTATCTGGATCACTATTTAGATGTCTCTGAAAACTATTGTGTAAAGTCTTTGCTGTTGCAATCGGCGACCCAGGTCCTTTGTTAAGCCACTAGTCGATTATGCCCATAAATAAGCTCCTGCTCGATTTCCTAGTGAGCTACCATGCTTACTTGGAAAAACCAAGACGTGGGCATTTGGCGCTCTTAGATTTACTAACCTTTCGACTTCACCACACCACCCCCACCCCATACTCCCCATAAACCGCATCCGGCGTTACGACATTCACGCCCTCAACCTTCGCCTGAGCAATGATCATCCGATCGAAAGGGTCCTTGTGCGTGAGCGACAGCGAACCCGCCAAAGCGGCGTGCTCAAGTGTCACGGGCAGGGGCCGCATGCCTGGATATGCCTTGACTGCCGCCAACAGCGCATCCAGCCCCATGCCCAATTCCAGCTTACCCAGGTTGATCTTGAGCGCGATCTCATAGCCGGATACGGCCGAGACAAGTAGCTCACTGCTTTCAATGGCTTTCCGAGCGGTGTCGCTAAGCCTGTTGGGATCGCCGAACCACCAGAGGAGCGCGCAGGTGTCCAAGAGCAGCCTAGAGGCCATAATACTCATCCGGCAGTGGCTCGTTGAAGTCTTTGGACATCTTGATCTTTCCCGCGAACAAACCGGCAGGCGGGATGCGCGGCTTCTCCTCCACCGGCACGAGCTTGGCCACGGGCTTGCCGTTGCGGGCGAGGATGACCTCCTCGCCTTCCTCCATCTTGGCCACGAGCTGCGAGAGCTGCGTCTTAGCCTCATGCATGTTGACGACCGTTGCCATGGCCACCTCCTTGGCTAACCTTGTTAGCCAACCATAGAGATTGAACACGCGCAGGTCAAGAAGGAGCTGGACGACAGCAGCCAACTGAATGTCGGGCGTCCTCCCCCCATCAACCCCGCCACTGCCTTTCTCTCGCTCGCCTCCCGTGCAATAAACCGCACACCAAGTGCAAACCCCTGCATCGCGTATCTTGCACAGCACGCCGCCACGGCTTTCAACGCGTACCTCAATTCACGCTCAGCCTCTTGTCGGGATTGAAGAACGCGGTCCTGGCATGGCGTCTGCTCCATGGACGCCAAAAGGAGGTGCAATCGTGCGCATTCTGCTGATCACACTCACGCTGACGTTCGCCCTTGTGTCCCTCGGCGCGGCTCCGGCCTTCGCCGACAAGGTCGTCATCGTCAACAATAGCTGTGATCACGATGACCGCTATCGTCATTCAGAGCACAAGCGCTGGAAGAAACACAACAAACCCCACGAGTATCGAGAAGTACGCCACAAACGCGATAACCGCGGGCATGGACCGGCGCACGGCCATTTCGTGGCCGTGGGCGGTCCGACGTTCGGCTTCTGGATGAGCGGCCGCTAGGCCGGGAGGGGGCGGCGCGGGCCGCCCTCCTTTTCACGCACGAGCCACCCAGCCGATCCCGCCGCAACTTTTCCAGGCCGCACGCGCATCATGCATGCGCCCGCCAGAGCGACACGCCCCCAAAACCGCTCCCGCCCCGTGACGGACCGCCCATGCCCTGCTACGCTGGTTCCCAAAACAAGGAGCCGCCCCATGGCCAGCCAAATATTCGTGAACCTGCCGGTCAAGGACCTGGAAAAATCCCGCGACTTCTTCACCAGGCTCGGCTTCAGCTTCAACCAGCAATTCAGCGACGAAAAGGCCGCCTGCCTGATCATCGGCGACAACATCTTCGCCATGCTCCTGACCGAGCCCTTCTTCAAGAACTTCACCAGGAAGGACATCGCCGACGCGACCAAGAGCACGGAAGTCCTGATCGCCATCGACGCCGACAGCAGGGAGGGCGTGGACGACATGGTGAGCAAAGCCCGGAAGGCCGGCGGCACGGTCGCCATGGAGCCCATGGACCACGGCTGGATGTACGCGCACGGCTTCGCCGACCTGGATGGGCACCAATGGGAGGTCATATACATGGACAGGGACGCCATCGCCATGGATTGAGCGCCGCGATCAAGCGCCCTCAACCCCGAGGAGTGCGCCGAATCGCTCGTCCATGCGGGACAAGGCCCTGGGGAAGATCAAGGCGCTGGCGGAAGGCAGGCCCGGACGGCATCACCCGAAATACATGTCCAGTCCCGCCATGGCCCCGCTCAGCACGGCCACGCGCACGAGGAAGTGCACGGCCAGCGCCTTCTTCTCCTCGCCCTCCACGCGCCCGCGCTTGAGCATGTACTCGAACAGGCTGACCGCGAGGCCCATGACCAGAAAGACCTGGATGATGCTCACCCACATCATGTCGAAACTCCGGGAATTACAGGCATGAATCCGAACCGCTCGGGACGAGATTATGGGTGATCGCCTGTCAAGGCAAGGTCCTGAGCGGACGCAGCAATCCTCACGGACTCATGCCCTTCGGTTCGCGCCAGCATCGCCTGGCCACGCCTCTCTAAAAGCTTATGTTGAAAACGGGACGCTTCAGCGTATGAGCTGAGGAGAGCTGCCCCGTGGCCACGACAGGCCTTATCCGATGCATTCCATCTGGAGCAGTGCCCGGCGGCGACACGCATGTCCGGGAACACAACAGCGAGAAAAGCATATGATACGGATTCGGGTGGTGGGCTCGGTGTGGCGGCGATTGTTCGTTGCGGTCCTGGCCGTCGGTCTTGCCGCTATCCTGCGGTTCAGCTTCGTGGGACCTCACGAAGCGCGCGCCCTGTTCGTGACATTCTATCCCGCGGTCATGCTCGCCTCCTTGGCTGGAGGGCTGCACGGCGGCCTGCTGGCGACGGTCCTCTCGGCCTTCCTGACCGTCTTGTGGCTGCCTCCCACTGGTTTCTTCCGCCTCGACGACACCGTCAGCATGATAGGCCTGGGGATTTTCACTCTCAACGGCGTCGTGATCTCCTACCTTGTCGAGGCGCTGTACCGCGCCATGGCCCAGGCCGAAACGGCGAGCAAGGCCAAGTCCGACTTCCTGGCCAACATGAGCCATGAGCTGCGCACGCCCATGAACGGCATCCTAGGCTCCATCGAGCTGGCGCTCATGAGGGAGCTTTCCCCTGTCGTGCGCAGCCATCTGGAGACCGGCAAGCAGTCGGCGCTGCACCTGCTCGACATCCTGAACGACGTTCTCGACCTGTCCAGGATCGAGGCCGGCAGGTTCGAATTGCAGCCCCGTCCCTTCGAACTCGACAGGCTCGTGGCCGACGTCGTGGGAACCCTTGCGAGCATCGCCACGCGGAAAGGCCTGGACTTGCGCCACGGCATCGATCCGGAAGTGCCGTCGCGGCTTATGGGCGATGCGGTCCGCCTGCGGCAGATACTCATGAACCTCATCGGCAACGCCCTCAAGTTCACCGGGCATGGGCGCATCCTGGTCAATGTGGAAGGCGCGGGACAGACGAGCGACGGCCGCGTCCGGGTGCGCTTCACGGTGCGCGACACGGGCATCGGGATTCCGCCGGACAGCCTGGGGCGCATCTTCGAGAGCTTTTCCAGGGAGAGCGGCGCCACGCAGGCCAAATACGGCGGCACGGGGCTGGGGCTGGCCATCTCCAAGCGTCTCGTGGAGATGATGGGCGGCGACATCTGGGTGGAAAGCGTCCCCAACCAAGGTTCCTGCTTCTACTTCACGGCCCTGTTCGATAAGGCCGATACGGTCGGCACGGTCGGGAAACTGGCGAAGCCCAAGGAGAAGGCTTGGCCGAAAGCCGCGGCCGAGCTCGCGCCGGGGCTGAGAATCCTGCTGGCCGAGGACAACGAGATCAACCGGCTCGTCGCCGTGGATCTGCTCCAAGCCAAGGGCCATCGGGTCAAGGCCGTGGAAAACGGCGAGCAAGCCCTTGCGGCCCTGCGGCGCGAGACCTTCGACCTGGTGCTCATGGACGTGCGCATGCCGGTCATGGACGGCGAGGAGGCCACACGGGCCATTCGGGAAGGGCAAGCCGGCGACCCCGGCATTCCCATCGTGGCCCTGACCGCCCATGCCCTCACGGGAGACCGCGAGCGATTCCTGGCCGCGGGCATGGACGACTATATCTCCAAGCCCTTTGACCCGGACGAGCTGGAGCGGACGATCGCGCGCGTGCTCGTGAAAAGGGACAGGCCGTCCGGCGCGCAGCGCCGCTCAGACTGCTGACAAACCAGTTTTTTGCGAAAGAGGCCCCTTTTTGCAAAAAGGGGCCTCTCTCGCGCTCTCTCCACCAAAAACTTTTGATATTATTTCGGCATATTGCCGGGTGACGCAGTTGAGGAACGGGGTTCCAAGGGGGCCGCGCCCCCTTGGCCGCCGGAGGCTGCATAAAACGACCTTTGTCAATGATCTGGGCGGCGCGTAGCGCCGCCCGCCGCAAGGCCTGGCCCTTCGAGGAGCCGCGCGGGCGGTTGCGCCGCCCGGCTCAGCACTGGTCCCGCGAACCGACCCTGCGCCCGTGGGTCGCGACCCGGTAGGCGTACAGGCCGATAATGGCCACGAGCACGAGGTTGGAGGCGGGATTGATCCAGTCCTCGACCAGCGCGTAGCGCTCTTCGAGCAGGTAGCCGGCCGCGGCGAGCAGGCCTGTCCAGATCGAGGTGCCCAGGGTCGAGTAGGCCAGGAGGCGGCCAAACGGCATGGCGTTGATGCCGGCCGGCACGGATATGAGCGTGCGCACCCCCGGCACGAGCCGCCCGAGGAAGACCGCCTTGGCGCCGTGGCGCGTGAACCATGCGTCGGCCTTGTCCACGTCCTCCGGGGTCAGAGTCAGCCAGCGTCCGTGGCGCGCGGTCAGGCAGCGCAGCCGCGCCAGGCTGTACCAGCGGCCGATTTGATACCACAGGAGCGCGCCCGCGAGCGACCCGGCCGTGCCGGCGGCCACCATGGGCAGGAAGGCCAGCTCGCCCCGCGCGGCCGTGAACCCGGCCAGGGGCATGATCAGCTCCGAGGGAATGGGCGGAAAGACGTTTTCCGCGAACATGAGCAGGGCTATGCCCAGATAGCCGGTCTGCTCCACCAGGCCAGTGATCCAGTCGAACATGACGCCTCCGCTGTCGTGCGCCGGCCGAAAGGGCAAGCACGCGCCAGGATAGCCTAAGCCGGGGCCGGAGCAAAGCGCGGCGGCGCGATGGGATGCGGGCCGGACCGGGTCGTGGGGAGCCGGGGGCGGGATGAGCGGGCCAGAGCGCCCGGATGGGGCTTTGCCGCCGTCGGCCGGCGGATCGGCGGCGGATCGGCGGCGGAATGCCGGCCGAGCCCGGAGCCGAATGAGGCCGCGTCCGCCTCAACCGCCTTGCGGCGGCTGGACGGCTCGGCCCCGCATCGCGCGCAGGTCCGCGATGCGGGCGAGCACGCGGTCGAACTCCGCCAGGTCGATGGGCTTGGGAATGTAATCGTCCATGCCCGCGGCCAGGAAGCGCTCGCGGTCCCCGCGCTGGGCATGGGCGGTCAGGGCCACGATGGGCACCCGCGGGTCCACGCCCGGCGGCGGGGAGCGCCTGATGACCCTGGTGGCCTCCTCGCCGTCCATGTCCGGCATGCGCGCATCCATGAGCACCAGGTCGAAGGTCTCGCGCCCCAGGGCCTCGATGGCCTGGCGGCCGCTGTCCACGCTTTTGACCAGGTGCCCCCTGGCCTTGAGGAGCTCCTCGGCCAGGAGCCTGTTGATGTCGTTGTCCTCGGCCAGCAGGACCTTGAGCCGGCCGGGCGCGATGGCCCCAGCCGGGACGGCCTCGCCCGGAGCCCTGCGCCCGCCGGCCACGGGCTCCAGGTAGACGCCGAAGGAGAAGGCGCTGCCCTGGCCCTGCTCGCTCTGGACCCGCAGGCGGCCGCCCATGCGCTCCACGAGATGCCGGCTGATGGACAGGCCCAGACCCGTCCCGCCGTGCCTGGCGCTGGCCATGGCCTGGACAAAGGGATCGAAGATGGTCTCCAGCTTGCCCGGCGGGATGCCGATGCCCGTGTCGCGGACCGTGGCCAGGATGCGCACCTGCTCCTCCCGGAGGCCTTCGATGAGCCTGCCCTGCCACTGGGTTGGGCCCTCCACGGACACCTTGATCTCGACCTCCCCCTGGTCCGTGAACTTGAGGGCGTTGCTCAAGAGGTTCACGAAAATCTGGCGCAGCCTGCCCTCGTCGCCGCGCAGGGTAGCGGGCAGGCGCGGGTCGATGCGCGTGCGGAAGGCGAGCCCCTTGCGGCCGGCCTCCATGGCCATGGTCCTGAACAGATTGTCGAGCATGGCCCGCGGGTCGAACTCGGCCTTGTGGAGCTCGAAGCGGCCGGATTCGATCTTGGACAGGTCGAGGATGTCGTTGATGATTTCCAGCAAGTGCCGAGCCGACTGCCTGATCAGCACGAGGTACTCGCCGGCCTTGGCCGGGCTCATGAGCGCAAGCTCGGTCAGGCCCATGATGCCGTTCATGGGCGTGCGCAGCTCATGGCTCATGTTGGCCAGGAACGCGCTTTTGGCCCGATTGGCCGCCTCGGCGGCCTCCTTGGCCCGGAGCAGCTCGGCCTCCAGCTCCTTGAGCCCGGTGGCGTCGAGGCCGGCGGACAACGCGGGCTCCACATGCAGTCCGCTGACAGCCAGACCCGAGGATCCTTCGCGCGGCCCCTCCTCGCAGGCCTTTGTCACGGACCGCGCGGGGCGGCACCCGGCATCGGCAAGCCGCCCACGCAGGAGGTCCAGCTCCTCCAGGAGCTGCTCCCGAGTCTTGTGCTCGTCTTTCATGATCGTCTCGATGCGGCCACGCCCCAGTGCCCTGTCCGTCCGCCGGATGCGCGCAAGACGGGTCGGCGGGGCTGCCTGAGTAATGGGCGATAAGGCCTTGAGCCTCCGCGGCAACCGAAAGGATTTGAGCATCTTGCTTTTAAAAATGCTCTGCAAGCCATGCGTCGGCATGGCTTGCCGCCGCGTGGGCGTAGGCGCAATTCACTTGCGCCGTCAACTCCGGACCGAGCGTCTCAAAGTCAAACTGCTCTAAAGATTTGCGAGAACCGGCGGCCCGTCTCCACCCACCAATAGTTGTATTATCATGCCGTATTATCACCAGAATTGCAATGCTGCTGCCTTCACATGCCTGGGCGGATAATCTGCGGGCCTCCATTCATGGATGCGCGGCATGGCCGGCCGACGGCCCAGCCATGCGCGAGAGCGAGGGGGCATGCGCGGCAATGCCGGACGTTATGTTTTCATGCCTGTTTCCCATGGGCGGCGCGCTCGGCAACAAGACGACCTACGTCATGTGTGCTCCAGGCCGCTCCCTGGCCGGATTATTGCGTTTACGTCGCGGGCCGGTTAGTATTCCGCATTTCAGCCTATCCTAATTGAATCTGTATGCAACCGTCATGGGCTTCGCCTGTGCGCGTCCGGAGAACTGAACGTGCTCAAAGGCCGCTATGCACTCTCGGCCAAGCATGCCCTTGCATTGCTTGGCCTGCCGACCTTGCTCCTATGCATCGACTTGGTGTTCCGTTTCGACTTCATAGCTGGGCTGCCGTTCAAAAACTCCAAGTACATCGCCTTGTCCTACCTCTTCGAGACCCTGGCCTGCTCTTCGCTCGTCCTGCTCGCATACCGGACTCGCCGCAGGCTCGTGCTTTCCGCGCTGCTGGGGACTTGCGCCGCGGCGGCGCTGACCGCCATTTACGGCCATTATGCCTACTTCAAGGTTCTCCCCAACGTATTCTCCCTGTCCTTCCTGTTCGACAACCTGGAGAACACACTCGTCATCGCTTTTGACACCATTGGCTGGTGGCACGCATTCGGCTTCGCGGCCGGTGCATTGGCTCTCACCGGCCTGACCTGGCTTTCGCTACGCCATGCTCCTCAAGTCCACTGGAAGGCCTCGGCAGTCGCGCTTCTGCTCACCATTGCCTGCGGCCTGCTGGTCAACAACAACGTACGCTTCCATCCATCGAGCTTCACTGGAGTGACTAACACGCTATTCTCCATCAAGTACTTCGCCCAGAAACGCCTCTTTGGCTCGGAGATCGTCCTGCGTAGCGGCAACATGCAGCGCCGCTTCGAACTGGCCGGGCACAAGGCCGCGAAAGGCGACATGAGCTGCCTCCTGATCGTGGCCGAGAGCGTGCGGCGCAGGAATCTCTCTTATTACGGATACGAGCGGGAGACTTCGCCCTTCGCGCGCTCGCTCGTGGATGAGGGTCGGATCGTGGCCTTCCCGCGCCACTACGCCAATACAAATTCGACCAACTACTCCCTGCCCATGATCATGTCCGGCGTGTTCGCTACCGAGAAGCTCAATATACCTTATATCTACGATTATTTGAAAGCCTGGACCGGCTCGCACACCTTCTTCTTCACGGCCCAGTCCATGCGCAAATCCAATCAGGACGTGGTCTTCGGCACCAGTCTCGACGCCTTTGTCTTCCAAGAGAACTCCGGCCTACCGCGTTATTGCGATTTGGGAGCCGACGACTTCGGAGTGCTCGCGCTCGTGGAGAAGCACCTGGCCTCGGTCCAAGGTCCGTTCTTCGGGGTCTTGCAGCTCAACAATACACACTACCCATACACCGCCAGGGAGCCCTTCAGGCGCTTCCTGCCCGCCGAAGGCAAGTCCCTCAACGCCTACGACAACAGCCTCCTCGAAATGGACGACATCTTGCAGGAATGCTTTGAGGTTCTTCGCCGCCAGGGCCGGCTGGACACGACCATGGTGATCTTCACATCGGACCATGGCGAGGCCTTTGGCGACCACGGCCACTCGGGCCACTTGCAGACTCTTTATGACGAGGAGGTCGCCGTGCCCCTGTGGGTCTATGCGCCCAAGGGCATGCCTGCCGAACGGCTCGCGGCGCTTCGGACCAATACTGGCGGAGAGACATCCCACCTCGACATCGCGCCCACGATCCTGGACCTCTTCGGATGCCTGGAGTCATCCAAGCTAAGCGAGGAGTTGAACGGCCAGTCCCTTCTGCGGCCCATTTCCGCCATGCGCCCCATTCCGCTCGTGAGCGCCAGCCTCGTGGCCATGACCGGCTATGTCCAGGACGGGCGCAAGGTTCTCCGCTACGGGGAGGGCCGGGAGCATGCCTACGAACTCTACGACTTGGCCGGCGACCCAGGCGAAACGCGCAACCTCTGGCCCGAGCTGCCGACTGGCCAACGCGACAAGTGCCAATTCATCCTCGCATCCTGCCAGCCAAGGGCGATACGCAAGGCTCCGGCGCTCAAGGTCGCGGGGCTAGCTCCCTAAAGGGCTATCCGTCTTTTCATGACTGGAAGCATGCATACCACGGCCGGACGCTACGTCTTCATGGTCAACCCCGTTGCCGGCGGCGGCGAGGGGGCGCGCCTGGCCAAGGCGCTGGGGCCGGCCCTGGAGGGCCTCGGCCTGCCCGCCTCGGCCTATGCCGTCGAGCCGACTCCGTTTCCGACGGACGCCGCCGCCCTACGCCGGTTCGCCTCTGGCGCCGCGGCCATGATCGCCGTGGGCGGCGACGGCACGGTGAGCGACCTGGCCGGCGCGGTGCTCGCCGCCGGCCCGTCCTGCGCCCTGGGCGTCATCCCCGTGGGCACGGGCAACGACCTGGCACGCGTCACCGGAACCCACGCCCTGCTCGCCCGCCACGGCCTCGCGGCCTTGCTGCGCGCCCTGCTCGCGGGCCATACGGCCTCCCTGGACGCCTGGCGCGTGGACGGCCAGCTCATGGTCAACTATCTGTCCGTGGGCCTGGACGCAGCCGTGGCCGCCAGATTCCAC
Source organism: Pseudomonadota bacterium (assembly GCA_023433925.1). GTDB lineage: Bacteria > Desulfobacterota > Desulfovibrionia > Desulfovibrionales > Desulfovibrionaceae > Desulfocurvibacter. Next base: position 24,350 of record JAEYTO010000079.1, read on the forward strand.
GCGCGCCGCCGGCGCGGCCTGTTCCCCACGGGCAGCGTGCTGGGCAACAGGGCGGCTTACGCCATGTGCGCCCTGGGCTGCCTGGGCCGGCGCATCCGCGCGGCGCGCGCCGAGCTGACCCTGGCCGACGGCGGCCGGCTCGACCTGGACCTGCGGGGCCGCTGCGCGCTCATCCTGGCCAACATCCCCTCCTACGGCGGAGGCGCCATGACCGCCCGAGACGTGCGCTGCGACGACGGGCTCCTTCAGGCCACGCTCGTCCGCTCGCCCCGCGAGCTGGCCGGCATGTTCCTCGTGCGCTACCTCGCGCCCTGGCGCATGGAGGCCCACGCGGCCCGGCTTGAATGCCTGGCCGTGCGCCGGGCCGTCCTGCGCATGGGGCCGGACGAGTTTCTCCAGGTGGACGGCGAGCCGCGCCCGGAGTTCGCGGGCCGCGACCTGGCGGTCGAGCACGCCGGATCGCTGCGCGTGCTGCACGTCCCAGGCAAGCCCCCATGCGCGACTTGTCCGCGAGGCGAAAGCCGCGTATCCTGAATCCTTCCAACCTCCGCCGCGACCCGGACTCGCCGGCGGGCACAGGCAAGGATCGCCAGCGTGATCAAGAGATTCATCCTCGCCTTCTCGGCAGGCCTGCTCGTCCTGGCCCTGGTCCTCGGCTATATCGGCCAGCGGACCAACCGGGAGCTGGAGGCCACCGTGACCGAGCTGTTCAACCGGCAGCAGCTCAGCCTGGCCCGCCAGATCGCCGGCGACATCCGCAACCATTTCGGCTTCCTGAAGACGAGCCTGCTGGCCATGGACGCGGCCCGCGGCCCCAGGGAGACGGGCCTGGCCGAAGTGGCCGATCTGGACCGCCTCTTCCGCATCTACTCGGCCTGGAACGTGATAGCAGTGGGGCACGCATCGCTGGACGGTTCCGGCGCCCTGGCCGTGAGCGCCGACGGAGTCGGGCACGGCCCCTGGCTCGTGGCCATGCTCGCCGACAGTCTGGAATGGGCCCGCGCGCGGAACGGCGAAACAGTGCGCATGAGCCGAGACTTCGTGCTCCGGGAAGGGCCGCTCGCGGGACGGCGGGTCGTGCTCTTGGCCGCGCCCACGGTCGGGCCGGACGGCCGGGTCATCGGGCTCGACTTCCTCGTGGTGGACGCCATGGCCGTGGCTCAGCGACACGGCCGTGGCGTGCGCTCGGGTCAGACCGGCTACGCCTGGGTCATCAACCACGAGGGCATATTCCTCAGCCATTTCGAGGACAGGTTCCAGGGACAGGACGCCTTCGTGGTGCGCGCCGAGCGCAACCCGAAAATCTCCTACAGCCGCATCAACGAGCTGATGGCCGAGAAGCTCCTCAAGGGCCAGGAGGGCACGGACTGGTATGTCTCGGGCTGGCACCGCGGGTCCATCGGCGAGATGCGCAAGCTCCTGGCCTACTCTCCCGTGCTCTACGCGGGCGAGGAGAATCCCGAGCTGCTGTGGTCCGTGGGCCTGGCCGCGCCCGCGTCCGAGGTCTACGGCATCATGCAGCCCTTCCTGGCAAGGCAGTGGATGGCCACCGGCGCCTCGGTGCTCCTGGCCCTGGCGGCGCTGGCCGCGGTCATCTTCCTGTCCCTGCGCTGGGCTCAGATCCTCCACCGCGAGGTGGAAGAGAAGACCGCCGACCTGCGCGTGGAGCGGGACAGGGTTCGGGAGGGCATGGACCGGCTCCTGGAGGCCCAGGAACGGCTCGTGCGCTCCGAGCGCTTCGCCGCCGTGGGCGAGGCCGCGGCTCACCTGGCGCACGAGATCAAGAATCCGCTTCTGCTCATGGGCGGCTTCGCGGCCCAGGTGCGCAAGGGCCTTGGCGAGGACGTCCCCATGGCCGCCAAGCTCCGCGACAAGCTCCAGATCGTCGAGGATGAGGCCCGCCGGCTGGAGTGCCTGCTGCGGGAGGTTTCGGGCTTCACCAAGCCGAGCAGGCCGACGCTTGTGTCGCAGGACATCAACGAGGTCGTGGAGGACACGCTGCGCCTCGTGGAGAGCGACTTCGGCGAGCGCGGCATCCGGTGCGTCCGCGAGCTGGACCGCGGCCTGCCCCCGGTGCCCTGCGATCCGGGCCAGATGCGCCAGGTGCTCCTTAACCTGGTCAAGAACGCGGGCGAGGCCATGCCCGACGGCGGCGCCATCACCGTGCGCACCTGGCGCGAGGGCGGGGCCGTCAAGATCGCCGTGCGGGACACGGGCTTGGGCATGCCCCCGCAGGTCCTGGAGCGCCTCTTCAGCCCGTTCTTCACCACCAAGACCAAGGGCACCGGCCTGGGCCTGGCCGTGTCCTTCCGCATCATGGAAGACCATGGCGGCGAGATCGACGCCACGAGCGCGGAGGGCCAGGGCAGCACCTTCACCCTCAGCCTGCCCCTGGCGCGGGACGAGTCGCCGGGCGGCGAGGCGTAGGGCCGTCGCCAGGCCGCTTTTTGCTTGCAGGCGATCGCATATGGATTTTAGGTGGGAGCCGATCCGCCGACACCAGCCTCAAACGCCGCCTCAAGTGGCGATTCGAGCCGCGTTGAGGCTCGGGTTGACCTGATGAGCGGGACGATTCGCCTGGTCACGAGTCATGTGCGATTGCCCTGTTTTGCTTGTTGCTGCTGATGCGCTGTCGTATGCTGCGTCATCCTTGAGCAAAGCCCGCATGAATCCCCAAGCGTGCATGACAGCCCGCCGCATGGACAGCGGCATTCGAGCAGCCCATGGAATCGCCCGCCCAGAATCGGCCCTCCCGTGACTATGCCGTGTTCATCGGCTTCACCGCGCTCAGCTTCGTCGCGTTCATGGCCCTGCTCTTCCTGCTGGTCTTCGAGGAGAGCCGCGCCCAGTTGCGCGAGCTCATGCTGACCCAGGCCCGCTCCCTGTTCGACAGCATCCTCGTGGCCCGGCGCTGGAACGCCAACCTCGGCGGGGTCTATGCCCTCAAGACGGACACGGTGCGCTCCAATCCCTACCTCGACCATCCGGACATCCCGACGGCTGACGGCCGGGTGCTGACCCTCAAGAACCCGGCCCTCATGGTCGTGGAGATCTCCGAGTACTCGCGGCAGGAGCGGCTGTTCAGCTACCGCATGGTCGGCGACCACCCGCTGAACCCCCGCAACGCGCCCGATGCCCTGGAGGGCGTGGCCCTGGACGCCTTCAGGGCTGGCGCGGCGGAGTTCTGGCGCATGGATCGCCCGGCGGGCGGACGGGCCACGCTGCGCTACATGGCTCCCCTGCGCATCGAGCAGAGCTGCCTGGCCTGCCATGCCCGGCAGGGCTACGCGCCCGGGGACATCAAGGGCGCCATCAGCGTGCGCCTGGACATGGAGGACGCGCTCGCCCGGCATAGGCGCTGGTTCCAGACCGCCGCCACGGCCGTGGGCTCCGCCTCGGCGCTCCTTTTGGGCCTCATCCTGCTCCATTTCCACAGGCTCAGGAAAAAGATCGCCCAGGCCCAGAGCCTCACCGAGCTGATGGCCAACACGGACGCGCTCACGGGCGTGCCCAACCGCCGCCACCTCATGGCCAGGCTCCAGGAGGAGCTGGCCCGCGCGATCCGCGCGGACAAGCCGCTGGCCTGCGTGATCCTGGACGTGGACCACTTCAAGCGCGTCAACGACACCCTGGGCCACCAAGCAGGCGACAAGGTGCTCGTGGCGCTCGCGCGCACCGTGCGCGAGACCGTGCGCGGCTACGACGTGCTCGGCCGCTTCGGCGGCGAAGAGTTCATGCTCGTGCTGCCCGGCACGGACCTGGACGAGGCCGTGGAGCTGGCCGGGCGCGTGCGTCTGGCCGTGCGGGAGCGCCTGGCGCAGGCGACGCAGGCCCCGCTGCCCGGCCCCGTGACCGTCAGCCTCGGCGTGTCCGCCCTGCGGCCCGGCGACAGCTTGGAAACGCTCGTCAAGCGCGCGGACGCCGCCCTGTACCGGGCCAAGAAGAACGGCAGGGATCGTGTGGAGCGGGAGGATTAGGGGCGCGGACCAGCGGCCCCGCCAGACCGTCCAACGCCCATGTATGCGCGGACCGCTTTGGCGCGGCCGGGGAAAAATATGCCCCGGCCCCACAATGGGACCGGGGAAGGGGGGAGGTTAGGGTAAGGGAGCTATCGGAAATTATTGGGTCTGGCCGCCGGAGCCGGTGGTCATGCCGCCGGTCTGGCTCCCGGACATGCCCGAGGAGCCGCCGGGCTGGCTCGGCTGCTGCTCCTGAGCGCCCATCTCCTGCTGGCCTTGCTGGCTGCCTGACATGCCGGGCTGACCGGGCTGCCGCTCCTGGGCGCCCATGGGCCTCTGGCCCTGCTGCTGGCCGCCGCTCTCGATGGGAATGGCCTCCTCGGCCATCTGCATCTTGGCCTTGTCGAACTCCTCCTGGTCGAGCACGCCATCCTTGTCCACGTCGAACTGCTGGAAGAGCTTCTGGGCCTCGGCCTGCTGCTGCCGAGGCAGGGACATCCCGAACTCCTCCTGGCTGACGTTCGCGTCCTGGTCCACGTCGGCATCGTCGAAATCCATGTCCTGCGTATTCTGGCGCTGCTGGCCCTGCTGGTAGGCATCATACTCGCGCTGGCTGATGACCCCGTCCTTGTCCGAGTCGAGCTGCTCGAACCGCATCTGCTGACTCTGGCCGCCCTGCTGGGCCTTCTGGAGCTCGTCCTGGGAGATGTTCTTGTCCTGGTCGAGATCCAGGGAGGAGAAATCCTGCTGGCCACCCTGCTGGCTGCCCTGCTGGCCGCCCTGGTTTTGCTGACTTTGCTGGCCTTGCTGACTTTGCTGACCCTGCTCCTTGCCGTTCTCGCCGAAGCCGAACAAAGCGGCATGGGCCGGAGCCTGGGCGATCAGGAAGGTGGCCAGGATCCCAGCCGTGAGCATCAGCTTTTTCATGGTTTGCCTCCAATGGTTCGCATCATGACTCGCCTTCTTCGTCCATACCTTGGTATGGCAACGCTCGCGAGGCTGGGAATGATAAAGTCACGACAGGTCTATAAGACGCCGCGGCAATGATGACGGACAATCGGCAACGAGCGTGCATGCTCCGGACGCTTACACGATGCGCCTAGAAGTCCTACATATCGACGTTGCCGATATGATATGCCTGAAAATAATGAGCACATGCGTATTTCACCGTGAGAGCATGAGGGATGAATTCCGGCAGGCCAGGTCACGTGCATGGCTTCATTATACGTGCCGCCGGGGGATGGCTTGGATCATTTTGATATGATCATGCGCGAGACAGGCACTTTCCAGCGACAATGCAGAGGGAGCGGGCCACGACATGGCCAGGACAGCCTCACGGCCTTGATCCGTGGGCATTGCCGGACCTGGGCATCCCACGGGCCAGCCATGGCGCGCCTCGGAGCGCCAGGCAGCCAAAGCGGGCGCTGGAGCGGTCCGCGGCAAAAGGCTCTACAGGCGACCGCAGGTTGTCTTGATGTTGACCCCCTGGGCGATGAACAGGACGTACTCGGCGATGTTCGTGGACAGGTCGCCGACGCGCTCAAGGCACTTGCCCAGGATGATCATGTGCACGGCGCGCTCCACGGCGCGGCTCTCCTGGATCATGAACTCCACGTAGTGCTTGAGCACCCGCATGTTCAGGGCGTCGGCGCGGGCGTCCATCCCGCAGACCCGCGCGGCAAGCTCCGTGTTCCCTGTGCTGTAGGCCTGGAGGGCCTCGCGCAGCATGTCCAGGGTGACCTCGGCCAGCTCGTCGAACACGGGATAGCGCTCCAGGGGTGGGCGCTGGGCGAGGATCACGGCCCGCTCCGAGATGTTCACGGCCTGGTCGCCGGCGCGCTCCAGGTTGGTCACCACGTGCATGCTGCCCACGACGAGGCGCAGGTCCCTGGCCATGGGCTGCTCCAGGGCCAGCAGGCGCAGGCTCAGCTCGTCCACCTCGCATTGCAGCTCGTTGATCCTGGCGTCGCCGTCCATGACCTCCTCGGCCAGGACGTAGCTGCGCTCCGCCAGGGCGCGCAGGGACTTGTCCACGGCCTTCTCTGCCAAGGCGCCCATTTCGAGCACCTTGAGCTTGAGGGTCTCCAGCTGGTGATGAAAGTGCGTCTCCATGCGCCTCTCTCCTGAGATGATGTCCGGGCCTTGGTCCGGGATGCGGCCCGCTACCCGAAGCGGCCGGTGATGTAGTCCTCGGTCTGCTTGTTCCTGGGCCGCGTGAAGATCGTCTCGGTGCGGTCCACCTCGATGATCTTGCCCATGTAGAAGAAGGCGGTCATGTCCGAGACGCGCGCCGCCTGCTGCATGGAGTGGGTGACGATGATGATGGTGTAGTCCTTCTTCAGCTCGAAGATGAGCTCCTCGATCTTCTGCGTGGCGATGGGGTCCAGGGCCGAGGCCGGCTCGTCCATGAGCAGCACGTCGGGCTCCACGGCCATGGCCCGCGCGATGCACAGCCGCTGCTGCTGCCCGCCGGACAGGCCCAGGGCGTTGTCGTGCAGGCGGTCCTTGACCTCCTCCCACAGCGCCGCGCCGCGCAGGCTGGCCTCCACGCGCTCGCCGATGAAGGCCCTGTCCGACATGCCGTTGACCTTGAGGCCGTAGGCCACGTTCTCGTACACGGACTTGGGGAAGGGATTGGGCTTCTGGAAGACCATGCCCACCTTGCGCCGCAGGTCCACCACGTCGATCTTGGGGTCGTATATGTCCATGCCGTCCAGGGTCAGGGAGCCTTCCACGCGCGTGCCCGGAATGAGGTCGTTCATGCGGTTCAGGCAGCGGATGAACGTGGACTTGCCGCAGCCGCTGGGGCCGATGAGCGCCGTGACCCGGTTCACCTGGAAGCGCAGGTTGATGTCCAGGAGCGCCTTGAAGGCGCCGTAGTAGAAGTTCAGGTTGCGGGCTTCCATCTTGATGTCGCCGGTCAGTGCCATGAGCTGGGCTCCTCGCGGAAGTGCGATGCGTTTGTTCGTCGCGGCCGATCCGGGCTCAGGGCCTGGATGCCGCCTGGTCGGCGCGCGCCTCGGGCATGGTGAAGTGGAAGGTGGCGCCTGTTTCTTCGCCCTCGGCCGGGCTGACCACCCAGATCCTGCCGCCGTGGCGCTCCACGATGTGCTTGGCGATGGCCAGGCCCAGACCCGAGGAGCCGCCGGTCTTCACCCGGTGCTTCTCCACGCGGTAGAAGCGCTCGAAGATCTTGGCCTGCTCCTCGCGCGGGATGCCGGGGCCGCGGTCGCTCACGCCGAACACGATCTCGCCCGGACCGGCCTGGTGAAACACGCTGACCGTGCCGTTCTCGGGACTGTGGCGCAAGGCGTTCTCGATCAGATTGCGGAAGACCTGCACGAGCCGGTCGTAATCCGCCAGGACGTGGACGGCCTTCTCCGGAATGCGGCAGTCCAGGGAGACGCCCCGGCCCCGGCCCAGGGCCTCGCACGCCCGGCTGGCGGCCATGGCCGCGACCTGGGCGTCCACCGGAGCCACCTCCAGGGCCTGGCGCTCGGCCTCCAGCCTGGAGAGCCTGAGCAGGTCATCGACGATCTTGGCCATGTGGTTGGCGTTCTTGACGATGATATCCAGAAAGCCCTTGGACTGCGGCGAGCAGCCCGGATCGGCCTGGAGGGTTTCGGCATAGCCCTTGATGGAGGTCAGCGGCGTGCGCAGCTCGTGGGACACGTTGGCCACGAAGTCGCGGCGCACGCGCTCCAGGTGCTTGAGACGGCTGATGTCGTGGAACACGACCACCGCGCCCAGGCCCGAGCCGCGCTCCCGGAGCGGGACGATGCCCACGTCGTAGTGCAGGCCGGCGCGCGGCTCGATGTGCAGCGAGGCGGGCGCGGCGCGCTCGCGGCTGGCCAGGACCCGCAGGCATTCCCGGTGCAGCGCCGGGTCCATGATGGCCTCCAGGGGCGTCCTGCCGTGACAGCGCTCCACGCCTGGGAATATCTGGGTCATGGCCCGGTTCACGGCCTGGATGCGGCCGTCGGAGGACAGGAGCATGACGCCTTCCTTCATGTTGTCCAGGATGGCGACGAGCTGCTCCTTCTGGGCCGTGATGGTCGCGATCTGGACCTGGATGCTTTCGGCCATCCGGTTGATGGACCCGGCCAGGGGCGAGAACTCCCGGCCCGGATAGAGCCGCAGCCGCCGGGCGTGGTCGCCCTTGCCGATGGCCTCGGCCACCTGGCTCATGGCCTTGATCCGTGTCGAGAGCTGGCGGGCCAGCAGGTAGCTGATGAGCGCGGCCAGGGCGAAGGTCAGGCCCGCGCCCGCGAGCAGCCCGCCCAGGGCGCTGTCCATGCGCTCGTCCAGGCTCGCGTACTCAGTGGACACGCGCAGGAAGCCCGGCGGCAGGCCGCGTGGCCTGACCGCGTGCGCGGCGTAGACCAGGTCCTTGTCCAGGGTGTCGCTGTGGCGCACGGCCACTCCCGAGCCGCCGGCCTTGGCCGCGACGATCTCGGGCCTGGCGCCGTGGTCGTCCAGCAACGGCACACGCTCGAAGGACACCGACGAGTCGGCGAGCGCGCGCCCGCTCTCGGCCACGTAGGTCAGCCGTGCGTCCAGGCGTTTCGAGGCCTCGGTCAGCCAGGCGTGCAGCTCGGCGGGGCTCATGAGCCCGTTTTCGCCCTCCAGGGCCAGGGTCAGCATGCGCACCTGCCGCAAGGCGTCCTTCTTGGCCTCGTCCAGGAGATCCCTGCCGATGACCTGGCGCGAGTACCATGTGGATGCGAGCAGGGACAGGACGATGACCGCGATGAAGGACAGGAGCAGGCGGGATCCGAAGGAGATGGTTTTCGGCATGTGCTACTCGCGGAACCTGTAGCCCACGCCGCGCACGGTCTCCACCAGGCGCGCGTGATCGCCGAGCTTCTGGCGCAGCCTGCGCATGTGGGTGTCCACGGTGCGCGCGTACCCGTCGAACTCGTAGCCCCAGACCATGCTCAGGAGCTGGTCGCGGGTGCGCACCCGGCCGGGATTGCGCATGAGCTCGGCCAGGAGCTTGAACTCCGTGGCCGTGAGCTGAAGCTCCTGGCCGTCAAGCTCGGCCTTGTGGGACTCCATGTCCACGCACAGGCCGTCGCGCCGCCAGCTCTGGCGCGCCTCCTCGCCCTGGCCGCGCCGCAGCACGGCGCGCACGCGCAGGATGAGCTCCCGCGGACTGAAGGGCTTGACCACGTAGTCGTCGGCGCCCAGTTCCAGGCCCACGATGCGGTCGATCTCCTCGCCCTTGGCGGTGAGCATGAGGATGGGGATCTTGCCCGTCTCCGAGCCGCGCTTCAGCTCCTTGCACACATCGAACCCGTCCATGCCCGGGAGCATGAGGTCCAGGAGGATCAGATCGGGCATGTGTTGGCGAGCCTTGCTCAACCCGTCCAGGCCATCGCTGGCCGCGAGCGTGTCGTGGCCGCCGCCTTCCAGGGTGTGCTTGAGGAGCTGCCGGATATCCTCGTCGTCCTCGATGATGAGTATGGTTTCCTTGGTCATGATCGTCACCCTGCACTTTGGCCCATCATTCATCACGATTTCATGACGGTTTGGCGGAAATCGTGTGGCGAACTGGAGACAGGCGGCTTTGGATGCCCCCGCCTTTCCGGAAGGCGGCGCCGGGCCGTGTCACGCATCTGTAACATGTCGCCCCGAAGCCGGGAATGACCGGCCGCGCCTGCCTTCCGGAGCGGGCCGGAGTCAGGGCGCTGCCCGGCTCGCGCGAGTTGACACTCATTATCATCAGGCGTAGCCAGATTGCACTGCCGGCTTGCCGACATCCCAGGAGAGAATCATCATGCCCGAGGCCGAAAGCAAGATACCCCTGGAGGTCTTCACGGAATTCCTGGCCGAACGCGGCCTGCGCATGACGCCCCAGCGGCGCGTCATCCTGGAGGTGTTCCTGGAGCGCGGCGGGCACATGGCCCCCGAGGAGCTTTATGACGCGGTGCGCCGGGCCGATCCGTCCATCGGGCAGGCCACGGTCTACCGCACCGTGAAGCTCCTGGCCGAGTCGGGCCTGGCCAAAACCGTGCGCTTCGACGACGGCCTGACGCGCTACGAGCCCAAGCACGGCCGCGAGCACCACGACCACCTCATCTGCGAACGCTGCCGGCATACCGAGGAGATCCTGGACGAGCGCATCGAGGAACTCCAGGAGGAGCTGGCCCGCAAAAAGGGCTTCGTGCTCACGGGCCACAAGATGCACCTCTACGGCATCTGCTCCAAGTGCGCTAAGCGGGACGAAAACTAGTAGCCTCGGCGCGGGTTTGTCCGAGCCGGGACATTCGCAAGGAAATCTAGTTGACAATGATTATCATCATCGCTAAGTTGTTGCGCAACAGCAACACGCGCCGAGGCCAGCACCCATGACCGCAACGCAGCCGTTGACGAGCTTCCCGGCCGGCAGCCGGGTAAGGATCGAGAACTTCGACGCTTGCAGCAACGCACGCTGCCGGCTGTGCGCCATGGGTCTGACCCCAGGCACCATCGTGGACGTGGAGTCGGGCGGGCCGGGGCCCCTGCGCATGCGCGTGCGCGGGGCGAGCCTGGTCCTCGGAAAGGGCCTGGCCAGCCAGGTCATGGCCTCGCGCATCGAGTAGGAGCCATGCAGACCATCATTGTCATCGTACTGGTCATCCTGGCCGGGCTCTACGTGATCAGCCGCTTCTGGCGGGCGCGCCAGGGCGCGCCATGCTGCTCGGACTGCTCCGGGTGCCCGTGCAAGGGCGGAGCTTCCGGCCCTGGCGGCTCCGGCGGATCGGGCGGTTCGGCCAGACCGGGCGGGCCGGGCGGGCCATTCGGAACAGGGCTCGCGCCGCTGAAGCCCGAAGGCGGCTGCCCCGCCGGCCGCACGCCCAAGGAGGGCTGCCCGGCCCGCCTGGATCAGGCTCGCGGCGCGCGCGGGCCAGCCCCGGACAACACTTCCAAATAGACTGGACGAACTCATGCCGAAAATCATGCCGCTGCGCGCCCTCAAGGTGGGGCAGAAGGCCGTGGTCAGGTCGGTCACGGCCGCGGGCGAGCTTGGTCGCCGCATCCGGGACATGGGCCTGGTGCCCGGCGCCGAGATCGAGGTCGTGGGCCGCGCGCCCCTCAAGGATCCCGTGGCCCTGCGGGTCATGAACTTCACGCTGACATTGCGCAACAACGAGGCTGACTGGGTCAGCGTCGAGATGGAGGACGACCGTGGCTGATTCCCCGCGTAAGCTCGCCGAGGCCCAGGGCAGGCCCGCGCCGAGCCTGGTCAGGCGAGCCGCGGCCAAGGTCCGCATCGCCCTGGCCGGCAACCCGAACTCGGGCAAGACGACCCTGTTCAACGCCATGACCGGCGCCCGGCAGCACGTGGGCAACTACCCCGGCATCACCGTGGAGAAGAAGGAGGGCTTGGCCAAGGTCGGCGAGTCCTCGCTGCACGTCATCGACCTGCCCGGCACGTACTCGCTCACGGCCTACACCCAGGAGGAGCTCGTGGCCAGGGCCGTGATCGCCAACGAACGGCCCGACGCCGTGGTGGATGTGCTCAACGCGGCCATTCTGGAGCGCAACCTCTATCTGGCCGTGCAGCTCATGGAGCTTGGCGTGCCGGTCATCCTGGCCCTGAACATGATGGACGAGGCCAGGGCTCAGGGCTTGTCCATCGACTCGCGCCGGCTGTCCGAGCTGCTCGGCGTGCCCGTGGTGGAGACCGTGGCCCGCACGGGCCAGGGCGTGGCCGAGCTGCTCAAGGCGGCCCTGGACACGGCCCGCGACGCTCGGGACGAGTGGCGGCCGCTGGACATTTCCTACGGACCCGACCTGGACCCCGCGCTCATCGCCATGGCCGGCCTGGTGGAGGAGCGCGGCTTGCTGGCCGGACGCTACCCGGCGCGCTGGGTGGCCCTCAAGTACCTGGAGGGCGACGAGGAGATCCGCGAGCTGGGCCGCGCCGCCGGGACCGTCGGCGCGGAGCTGGAGGCCATGGCCTCCGAGGTGGCCGCGCACCTCAAGGCCACGCTGAACACCTATCCCGAGGCGGTCATCGCCGACTACCGCTACGGCTTCATCACCGCGCTCCTCAAGCAGGGCGTGGTGCAAAAGAAGCCGCTCGACCGCATCGCGGTCTCGGACCGCATGGACCGCGTGCTCACGCACAGGATTCTCGGCCCGGCCATCATGATCGGCGTGCTCTACCTCATCTACCTGCTCACCTTCAGCATCGGCAACCACCCGGTGGAATGGGCCGGCGCGTTCTTCACCTGGCTCGGCGCCACGGTGGAGGCGGCCATGCCCGAAGGACCGCTGCGCTCGCTGCTCGTGTCGGGCGTCATCGACGGCGTGGGCGGCGTGCTGTCCTTCGTGCCGCTCATCATGATCATCTTCGCCATCATCGCCTTCCTGGAGGACTCGGGCTACATGGCGCGCATCGCCTACATGCTCGACCGCGTCTTCCGCGTCTTCGGCCTGCACGGCTGCTCGGTCATGCCCTTCATCGTCTCGGGCGGCATCGCCGGCGGCTGCGCCGTGCCGGGCATCATGGCCGCGCGCACCCTGCGCAGCCGGCGCGAGAAGCTCGCCACGCTGCTCACCGCGCCGTTCATGACCTGCGGGGCCAAGCTGCCCGTGTTCATCCTGCTCGTGTCGGTCTTCTTCCCCCAGCGCCAGGCCGCGGCCATGTTCTGGATCACCCTGGCCGCCTGGGCCGCCGCGCTCCTCGTGGCCAAAGCCCTGCGCTCGTCCCTCATCCGCGGCCCGTCCACGCCCTTCGTCATGGAGCTGCCGCCCTACCGCTTGCCGACCCTGCGCGGCATGCTCATCCACACCTGGGAGCGCACCTGGCAGTACATCAAGAAGGCCGGCACCGTGATCCTGGCCATCTCCGTGCTCCTGTGGGCGGCCATGACCTACCCCGGCCTGCCCGAGGAGGCCGCGCAAGGCTTTGACACGCGCATCGAGGCCGCCCAGGCCGATCTGGCCCAGGCCGAGGCACAGGGCGCGAGCCCGGAGCGCCTGGAAGCCATGGCCGGCGAGCTGGCCACCCTGGAGGCGGCCAAAGGCTCGGCCGAGCTGCGCGGCTCCCTGGCCGGCCGCGCGGGCATCGCCCTGGAAAACCTGACCGAGCACGCCGGCTTCGACTGGCGCACGAACATCGCGCTCATCGGCGGCTTCGCGGCCAAGGAGGTCATCATCTCCACCCTGGGCACGGCCTTCTCCCTGGGGGACGTGGAGCCCGGCGAGGACCGCAGCCTGGCCCAGCGCCTGGCCTCGGACCCGTCCTGGACCGTGGTGCGCGGCATGGCCCTCATCGCCTTCATCATGCTCTACGCGCCGTGCTTCGCCTCGGTGGTGGCCATCCGCCAGGAGTCCGGCTCATGGCGCTGGGCGCTCCTGAGCATCGTCCTCAACACGGTTCTGGCCTTCGCCGCGGCCATGGCGATCTTCCAGATCGGCAGCGCCTTGACCTGAAGCGTCTTGCACAAGACCTGAGAGAGGGCGTCGCTCCTCTCGGACTGCCGACAAACCCGCATTGCGCGAGAGAGGCCCCTTTTTTCAAAAAGGGGCCTCTCTCGCGCTCTCTTCACCAAAAGCTTTTGATATTATTTCAGCATATTGCCGCGGAGCCGCAGTTGAAAAGCGGGGCTCCAAGGGGGCGGCGTGCAATCGTGCCATCCCGCACGGTTGTCTCCCGGACCCGCACTGCTCTCGCGGAAGCGCGACAATGAACGCCCCGGCTCCTCTGACAGGGAGGAGACCGGGGCGGTTTCATCCTTGACGCCCTTCCGATGCTCAGTCCTCAAGATGTTCCAAGGCATGTGCCAATATGTACAAGCCCGCATGCCTTCGTGCATGAAATAACAAGCTCGTTTGATTCCATCTTTACTTTCTATTTGGACGGACTTCATGATAGACATTGCCTTAATCCATCCCGCTGAACACGATTCTCCTCATTCGCGCAAAGGAGGGGCAGATGAGCCTGCGCTATAAAATCTCCGTCCCGCTCATCGTCGCGGTCCTGGTCCTTGGCACGGCCAGCTATTTCCTTACGGCCGGCAGCCTCGAAGAGCTCAAGCGCAGCACCTTGGACCTCATGATCGAGAACAAGGCCAAGGAGGTGGAGCAAGGCATCGAGCAGGCCTCTATGGAAGCCCTCGGGCTGGCCGCGCTGTTCAGCAGGCTGCCCGAGGTGGCCGAGGCCTACGCGGTGGCCCGTTCCGGCCGGATGGACGACGAGGCCAGCCCGCGGTCCCAGCAGGCCCGCGAGATGCTCAGGCGCTCCCTGGCCCCGGCCCTGACCGGCTACAAGACGAACATGGGCGGCGAGCTCAAGCTGCACTTCCACCTGCCCAACGGCCGCAGCCTCCTGCGCGCCTGGTGGCAGAAGAACGTGCAGCGCAAGGGTCAATGGCTCGACATATCCGACGACATCTCCGGCTTCCGCAAGACCGTGACCGACGTGAACCGCTCGGGCCAGAGCGTCAAGGGCATCGAGCTCGGCCGCGGCGGCTTCGAGGTGCGCGGAGTGACGCCGGTCCTGGACGCTCAGGGCCGCCGGCTCGGCTCCGTGGAGGTGCTCTTTCCCTTCAACCCGATCATGGAACGCGCCTCCAAAGGCAAGGACCAAGAGCTGGTGGTCTACATGAACGCCGAGGGCCTGAACATCGCCACCGGCCTGCGGGACGAAGCCAAGCACCCCCAGGTGGACGGCAAGTTCGTGCTTATCAATCGCAGCGAGAGCGGTGAACTGGAGAAGAGCGTCAGCCTTGGGCTGCTCGAACAAGGCAAGCGCGGCCTGAGCGTGGCCGAACACGACGAAACGATCCTGGCCGCCTTCCCCATCAAGGACTACCAGGGCGAGCAGGTCGGCGTCGTGGTCTACTCCATGGACACCTCGCTCCAGGCCGGAATCATCAGCAAGCTCATGATCACGCTCACGAGCGCCATGGCCATCATCCTCGTGGCGCCCACGCTTATCAGCGGCTTCATGGTCTCGCGCTACGTGGCGACACCGGCGCGCCGGATCATCGCCAAGATCAAGGACATCGCCGAGGACCGCGCCGATCTCAAGGAGCGCCTGGACGACTCCCAGCGCGACGAGATCGGCGAGCTGGCCACCTGGTTCAACCGACTCATGGGCAAGATCGGCATGATCATGTGCGACATCCAGGGCTACGTGAACATGGTCAACGCCGTGCCCGACCCCATCTTCTCCGTGGACGACGACTTCAGGATCCTCCAGTCCAACGCCGCCACCCAGAAGTTCCTGGGCAAGACCGAGGCCGAGCTCAAGGGCAACCCTTGCCACGAGTTCTTCAAGACGAGCGTCTGCGGGACGGACAAGTGCCCCATCGCCATGGCCAAGAAGGTTCAGGGCCCCTTCAAGGCCGACATCATCGACCTCTCGCGCGATGGCGCGTCCAAGTTCATCCAGCCCGCGGGCGACATCCTGCGTGACTGCGACGGCAGGAAGGTCGGCTATGTGGAGGTGGCCCGCGACGTAACCGAGCTCGTGCTCAAGGAACGCGAGATCAACGGGAACCTGGAGACCATCCGCAGGGTCAACGACGCAACGAGCGACGCCGCCCGGCGCATCGCCACGGCCTCGGACCAGATCATGTCCCGCCTGGAGGAGGTCAACACGGGCGCGTCCATGCAGCGCGACCGCGCCGCCGAGACGGCCACGGCCATGGAGCAGATGAACGCCGCCGTCCTGGAGGTCGCCCGCAACGCCACGGAGGCCTCCCGGCAGGCCGACGCCACGCGGGCCAAGGCCCAGGAGGGCGCCGAGATCGTGGCCAGGGCCGTGACGGCCATCTCCCAGGTGCGCGACCGCTCCATGGCCATGAAGGCCACCCTGGGCGAGCTGGGCGGCCAGGCCGAGTCCATCGGCAAGATCATGAACGTCATTAACGACATCGCCGACCAGACCAACCTGCTGGCCCTCAACGCGGCCATTGAGGCCGCCCGCGCCGGGGAGGCCGGCCGGGGCTTCGCCGTGGTGGCCGACGAGGTGCGCAAGCTGGCCGAGAAGACCATGACCGCCACCAAGGAGGTCGGCGCGGCAATTTCGGCCATCCAACAGGGCACCGAGGGCAACATCAAGGAGATGGACCGCGCGGCCATGGCCGTGGAATCGGCCGTGGCGCTGGCCAACGACTCGGGCACGGCCCTGCGGGAGATCGTCAGGCTCGTCAACGCCACCACGGATCAGGTGCGCTCCATCGCCACCGGCGCCGAGGAGCAGTCCGCGGCCAGCGAACAGATCAACCGCGCCGTGGACGAGGTCAACCGCATCGCCGGAGACACGGCCAAGGGCATGGGCGAGTCGGTGCAGGCCATCTCGGAGCTTGTGGCCCTGGCCGACCGGCTGCGCGACATCTCGGAATAGCTTCCCTGCCTCCCTCTCCTCGCCGGGGCCGCCTTGGGGCGGCCCCATTTTTTTTGCGACATCGGCACGCCTGTGCAGGCCGAATCCCAGCCGGCCTTGCGCTCTTGCCTTGCGGGTTGCTCCACCGGCACAGGCTCATTCGCGGTTGACCAGACGGCCTGAACGTCCCTAAAAGAATATGCTGGGAATCTCAGGGGTGGCGGCGGACGCCTCTCCAAGCCATGCGAGGAGCACCCAGGATGTCTGAAAACATATAAAACAAGGAGTTGCGACATGGCTCAAGTCGATTTTAGCCAAAACAGCATAAGCAAGTGCCTGTGCATGGAATGTCCTGTTCAGGCGCAAAGCCAATGCGCCAGGCAGAAATATGAGCAATCCAAGAGCATGAGCGGCACGCCGCGCCCGGACGATGTGCCGGGCGTCTACTGCGCGACAGGCAAGGCGCATTGTTCCGACTTGAATGCGGTACAGCAGTGCCTATGCTCGGGTTGCCTCGTATGGGCCGAGTACAGCATCCATTCCAACCACTACTGCGCGCGCGGCAGCGCAGCCCAGACCGCCTAGCGGCAGCCCGCCATGCGCGGAGGGGGGCCTAGCCCTCTCCGCGCCCTCGACCACTTCCCGCGTGACGCGCGTCACGGCATCAAGTAGACAGGCTGCCTATTCCTTATTGGCGATCCCCAAGGCCGCCAGCCTGGGCCAGGTAGGCCCAAGGCCGCCGCGCGCCGCGCGGACGCATGTGCTGCCGGTCTTGCCGTGAACAACATGATCAGTAAGGGGATGCCGTGAGACGCGAGGATCTGGACAGAGGATTCGTGGTCGAGGCATGCCGGGGTGCGGCGGACTGTCCGCGCAGGGCCGTGGAGGAAGGGGCGGAGCTTGCGCGGGAGCTGGAGCGGGCCCTGGCGGCCCTCGATCCGGCCGGGCGCATCAGGACCAAGGCCGGCGGGCACATCCGCGCCCACGACTGCTTCCGCGTGTCCGTGTCTTGCTGCCCCAACGCCTGCTCCAGGCCGCAGATCGCGGACGTGGGCTTCATCGGCGCGGCCGAGGTGGCGGTCACGGACGAGGCCTGCCTGGAGTGCGAGGCTTGCCTGGAGGCTTGCCGCGAGGATGCCTTGCGCCTGGACATGGGCGGCCCGATCCTGGACCCGCGCAAATGCGTGCGCTGCGGCGCGTGCGCGGCCATCTGCCCGTCGCGGACCCTGGCGGTCGCGCGCACGGGCTGGCGCGCGCTGCTCGGCGGCCGCCTGGGCCGCCATCCGAGGCTGGCCGTCGAACTGCCCGGCCTCTACTCCACCGGCGAGGCCGCGGCCCTGGCCGTGCGCTGCCTGACCCTGCACCTGGACGAGTCCCGGCCCGGCGAGCGCTTCGGCGCGCTCCTGGAGCGCCTGGGGCCGGAGCGCGCCGCGAGCCTCGCGCGCGGATAGCTTGGCCTGGAGCCCCAAAGCAATGAGCCCGGCGCATGCGCCGGGCTCATTGCTTTGGAAAACGGGTTTCAAGGGCTGCCTTGTCAGGATCGGGCCTTGGCGGGTGGAGTCCGGGGGAAGGCCACGCCCTCCCCGCTCGCGTGCCGGACGGCTAGAGGCTGTTATGAACCGCCGTGAAAAGAGTAGCGACCTTGGCCAGCATAAGGCAGGCAAAGGCCACGAAGTGAAGCCCGGCCACTGTTTCTGGCAAGCGCTCGTAATCGCGAACCAAACGGCGA
>JAEYTO010000113.1 GCA_023433925.1 Pseudomonadota bacterium
GGTCGCGGGCCAGCTCGGCCAGCCTGCCGCGCACCCGGCGCTCGTCGCCCTGGGCGGCGCGGACCTTGTGGCGCAGGGCCTTCTGCATGGCCAGCAAATGCGCGCTCTCGGTGGATGAGGCGAAGAAGGCCGCCATGGCCGAAGGCGGCTCGTTGAGCAGGAAGATGGGCTCCTTCTGATTGCCCAGGTGCACGTCCAGGCTGCGGCCCACGGATTCGAGCTGCACGAGGTTCAGGCGCAGAACCTCCTGGACCTTCTCCGGCACCTTGCCCTGGAGCTTCCAGTACTCTTCCGGCGTGTCGCTGCCCGGTCGGCGGATCTCGTAACCCGAACTCTTGTCCTTGCGAATCCACGTCACGCGCGTGCCGTCCGAGAACTCGGCCTCCACGCGGGCCTGCTTGGCACCGTGGCGGATGAAGTGGCGCGGCGCGGGGTTGGTGGCCAGGCAGCGCAGACCCTCGACCACGGCCGACTTGCCCGAGTTGTTCGGGCCTACCAGGACCGTCAGTCCGGGGCCGAGCTCGATGACCGTGCGGCCGTGGGCCAGGAAGTTTTCCAGGGTCAGCTTCACGAGCATGGCAGCGCGCCTCCCTGGGAGCTGGAGAGGCGCGCCGCCCCTCTCCAGACCTCACTCCGCCAAGGCCCTTGTCCTGACAAGGCGGCCCCTGGACCACACATTTTCCGGGAGGGGGCCAGATGCCGTTGGAGAAATCTTTGCTGGTCGATGGCGAGCATGGCTAGTAGCGCGGCAGGTCCTTGGTCTCGTTGTAAAACGTCTCCACGCCTACCTCGCGCATGCGCTCGTTCATGGACCGCCAGCGCTTCTCCAGGAACGGGTCGAAGCCGGTGCCGACGCAGGGAAACTCGGCGCACTGGAAGCAGAAGTCCACGCCCTTGGTCTTCACGCAGGACGTCACGCGGCAGCCCTTGTGCAAACACTCGCCCTGGCGGCAGCCCTTGCAGCTTCCGGCGGCGAAGTAGGTCAGCATGTCCTGGAAGGTCCCGTACTTGGCGAAGACCGGGTTCATCGCGGCGAAGCGCTCGGCATGGCGTTCGAAGTTGGTCAGCAGGCGCAGAAGCTCCCGGCTGCCCAGGGCGATGCCGCCGTCGTCCTTGGCCAAACATTTGGCGCAGCTCAATCCGCAGGGCGCCAGGGCGCGCACCATGTCGTCGTGGGTCATAAGCGCTCGTCCCCTTCCTTCGAACCGGAATTGCACGACAGAAACGGACAAAAGGCAAGCGCATCCGTCGTCAGTCGCGTTCCCTTGTAAAGGAAAAGCGGCGGCTCGACAACGAGCCCCTGCCCTCCCCTCTTGCGCGCCTCCACGAGCGCAAGCCGCGCGGGTGCTTCCCGGCGGGGATGCGCGAGCCGCAGCCTTTTGGGCTCCAGGCCGTGGGCCGCAAACCCGGCGAGCAGCACGGGCAGCCGCTCGGCCATGAACACGAAGCAGGCCCGGCCCCGCTCGGGCAAGGCATATGCGGCGGCGGCGATGAAATCGGCCAGGCCGGCGGCGGGCCGGCCTGAATCGGCCTTGTCCGGCTCGCTCACTCCGGAGGCTCCGACTTGCGCGAGCATTTCCGGGCGGCGTGGGCATTCGGCTGCGTTGGACTCCGGCGTGTCCTCGGCTTCCTCCGCCATCCTGGCCATCTCCGCGCTTCCGGCGGGTGCGGATGCCCCTTGGCCCTCCCCCGCATGCCCGGCAAAGATCGCGGCCCTCCGTCCCGCATCCGCCGGCAAGCGGCCAGTGCCCTGCCCCCGATAGGGCGGGTTGCAGGCCACGAGATCAAAGGACTCGGGCTTCATGGCTGTCCGTATGGATCGCACGTCGGCCTGCACGACATCGAAGCGCTCCGCCAGGCCGAGCCGCACGCCGTTCTCCAGCGCGCAGGCGGCCTGTTCGGGATTCATCTCCAGGCCCACGGCGCGGACCCGATCCGTTTTCGAGCCTTCGCGCAACAGCCAGCCCAGGGCCACGGCGCCGCAGCCCGTGCCCAAATCGAGCAGCCTCTCCGGCCCGCCAGGCAGGAAACTCGCCAGGAGCAACGCATCCAGGCCAAAGCGGAAGCCCCTGGCCGGCTGGGCCAGTCCGCGCGGGAACAGTCGAATTGCTTCGGCAATCCCGCCGTTGCTTCTCGCTCTGGTCACACCGTTACCCGCCATGGAGAACCATCTCTGAAAACAAGCCCGCCGCCTCGGCCAACGGCCGTGAAAACGCGGGGTCAAGGGGCCCGTGGCCCCTTGCGGGGTGAGGTCCGGAGAGAGGCGGCGCCCGTCTCCGGTTCTAGCCGTTGAAATAGAAGACCAACCCCGATGGCAGGCCCGGCGGAAAGGCCACGGAGCGCGCGGGCATGGTCAGGCCGGCGGCCGCCATGGTCCGCAGGTCGGGCAACGGCGTGGGCCGGACCACCAAGGCCGCCTGGGCCTCGCCGCCGCGCACCAGGCTCAGGGCCGCCTCGGGCGCCAGGGCATAGTCCAGGAAATGCCGGTCCAGCTCCTCGTCGCCCAGGCCGAGCACGCCGCGCAGGAACTCGCGGTCGAGCACGTGGGCCGAGCTGCGGGCCAGCAGATCTTCCGGATTTTTCCCTTCTCTCCCGGACAAGCCGCGCGGCACGAGCAGCCAGAGCGTCGTGGGCAGGTAGAGCAGGAACGCGCCGCCGCCCACGGCCGCCAAATCCTCGGGCATGGTCGCGGGCCGCACGTGGAAGCGCTCCTCGGCGTCATGGAGCACCCGCTCCCAGTCGAACTTGCGGAACCAGGTCAGCACGCGATGCACGGGCGCGGCGAGCGGCTCGTGCGGGCCGCCGTCGGCCAGGCAGCATAGCACGTAGTCCCACGGCCTGCGGTTGCCGGGCGTGCCCGGTCCAAGCTCGGCCCACAGGGCCATGGCCGCGGCCAGGGTGGCGTGGCCTCCGGCCAGGAGCGCCCTGCGCCCCGTGGCCACGGCGCGCGCCGCGTCCTGCTCGGACTCGGCCACGCGCCACAGGGCATGGCGCGTGCCGTCGCCCTGGCGGTACTCCAGGAACGGCTCGCCCACGGCGACCCGCGCGGCAAGCTCGGCCAGCCCGGAGCCCTGCTCCAGCAGGCCCAGCACGGGCGCGAACTGGGCCCTGGCCGCGCGCATGCGCGCCAGCCGCTCCTCCCGATCCGCCGGATAGACCTCTTCCAGGCGCAGCAGCCCGCCCTGGGCCACGGCCAGGAGCGGCACGCCGCCCAGCAGGCCCCAGCGCGCGCGGCCGTCCGGCAGCTCGTCGCGCAGGATATGAAAGGCCGGCTCCATGGGTGTCAGGATGCCATCGGCCAGCCAGCCGCGCAGGGTCGCGGCGGCCGTGTCGGGACTGCCGAGCCGCTCGACGTGCACCACGTTGCCGGGGCTCTTGGCCGCCAGGAGCGCCACCTCGGGGCCGGGAAGAAACGGGCCGGCGGGCGCGGCTGTCCACTCGGGCGGCAGGTCGGGCCTGGCCGTGGCGTAGCGATGGAGCGGGAGCGGGACGATCTCTGGCATGGCTAGTGTCTCTTTCTGGACAGCCTTGCTGACAGTGCGCCGCCGAGGAGCCTGGCCTCGGGGAAGCCGGCCGCGAACGATAGCCCCAAATATACGAGAGCCCACAGCGGAATCAATGATAAGGACCATTTCCCCCAGGCGGCAGTCCACCAGGCCAAGCCGCCCATGATGGCAGCCACGGCCCCGAAGGCGGCCATGCGGCGGAAGACCTTGGGCGCGCGGCCCATGCGCCGCCGGAAGGCCCAGGACAAGAGCAGCGCGTTGGCCCAGCTCGACGCGCTCACGCCGATGGCCAGGCCCACATGGCCCAGGTGCCGCATGAGCGCGTAGCCCAGGCCGATGTTCACCGCCACGCACAGGGCCGCCACGATCACGGGCGTACGCGTGTCCTCCATGGCGTAGAAGGCCGAGACCAGGGGCCGGGCGATGCTCGTGGCCGGCAGGCCCGCGCAGAAGGCCACGAGCGCCATGGACGTGGCGGCCACGTCGGCGGGCGTGAAGGCTCCCCGGCCGAAGAGCAGGTCGATGACCGGGCCGCCCAGGGCCACCAAGCCCGCAGCGGCCGGGATGCTGATGAACAGGGTCAGCGAAAGCGTCATGTCCACGGTGCGCCGGTACTCGTCCATGTCGCCCTTGGCCACGAGCGCGGACAGGCTGGGCATGGCCGCCGTGGACAGGGCGAAGCCGAACACGCCCAGCGGGAACTCCACGAGGCGGTCGGCGTAGTACAGGTAGGTCACGCTGCCCGAGGGCAGGAAGGAAGCGAGCATGGTCGAGAGGATGATGTTGACCTGATAGACCGCCGCGCCGAAGACCGTGGGCAGCATGAGCCGGCCCACGCGGCCCACGTAGGCGTCGCGCAGGCGCATGGGGCCGACGAGGCGGAAGCCCCGGCCGCGCAGGAACGGGATCTGGAAAAGAAGCTGGACGACTCCAGCGGCGAATACGCCCCAGGCCAGCCAGACCGCGACCTCGCCGCCCGTGTAGTAGCCGGCCAGGGCCGCGCTGATGAGCACGAGATTGAGGAGCACCGGGGACAGCGCCGGCGAGAGGAAATGGCCCAGGGAGTTGAGCACGCCCATGGCCAGGGCCACGGCCGAGATGAGCAGTACGTAGGGGAAGCAGATACGCACCAGGCGCACGGTCAGCTCGAACTGCGCCGGGTCGTCGCTGAAGCCCGGCGCGATGAGCATGGTCAGGGGCCGGGCCAAGCCGATGGCCAGGCCGGTCAGCACGGCCAGGATGAGCGCCTGCCAGACGAAGGTCGAGCGGGCCATGGAAAACGCGCGCTCAAGGCCCTGCTCCTGGCGCGCGCGGGCGAAGATCGGGATGAAGGCCATGGTCAGCGCGCCCTCGCCGAACAGCCGACGCAGGAGGTTGGGCACGCGAAAAGCCACGAAAAAGGCGTCGGAGATGGGACCCGCGCCGAGCGTGAAGGCCACGACCATGTCGCGCACGAAGCCCGCGATGCGCGACAGGAGCGTCGCCCCGCCGACCGTGGCGGCGTTGCGGGCGATGGATTTGGAGTGGGAGGATGCGGCGGCGCCGGGGTTGGTGGTCAAGGAGTGAAAGCCTCCAGGGCTGGGACGTGATCAAGACAGGCGCGAAGGCGCACGGGTTGGCTTGCGACATGCCTCTGGCGGCCGAAGTCGCGGGAGAGGCAACAAGTCAGGTCCGCATGGCACGCTGGAGTGATGCCTCCGGCGGCCGGGGGACACGTTCCCCGGACCTCCGCTGTCTTGCGCTGGCGCGCGGCCAGGGCTGCGTGGGATCGTCGAGGACGCTTCGGCCTAGCAGAGGCGGGGCGGGAAGGCAACGATGCGCGGGAATGCCGGCACAGGGAACACGCGAATTGACCGACCGCGTATTTCGGAGGCAAGCCTCGCTGCCCACGGATCGCCTTGCCTTACTCGGAAAGGAACGCTTCCACCCGCTCGTGGAGAATGCGCTTGCGCTCGTCCGCCACGGGAAGCAGATCGATGCGCCGATCGAGTGTGCCTCGGTCCACGATGCCAAGCGCCAACACGTCGAGGATGAAGCTCTCGTCCTTGCTCCTGCCGGCATCGAGCTTGGAGACGAGCAGGTCGTGCGGCTCCAGGCACAGGCCGGCCACTCCCTCGCCGGCATCGAAGGGCACGAGCCTGTCTTCCCAGCCATCAGGCAGCGTGGCCACCCGCACGTCCACGCCATCGGCGTAGTAGCCAAACTCGGCCTGAAAGGGTGAGCCCTCGCCGATGCTGCCATCGATGAGATCCGCAAGGTCGGGACGATCAAGCGGCGCGATGTCCGCTTCGATGGACTGGTGGAAAATCTCGCCAAGCCGGCTGGCCTGGGCTTCGGAGATGGAGCCGAGAACGGCCTTGCTGCCCAGGACGAGAAAGCGTTTCAGGTTGGTGATGCCGGCTGCGGCGCGCAGCACATGCGCCAGTTCAGCGTGCTTCATGCGCAGCCCCCTGTTTCACCCGCTCGCGGATGGCCCAGCGTTCCTTGGGCGGAATGAGCCCGGCGAAGGGCGAGGAGGAACGCAGCCAGACCGCGCGCTCATCGTCCAGGGGGGCAGTAAGAACGGTGGTCAGTGCGTCCGGCGGACCGGCGAGCAAGGCGTCCCACTCGCGCATGTACGGCGCGGGCCGTCCCTGGCGCAGGGCCTCGCTCCAGCCCCATTTGTCCATCCTGGACCGCGCGTGGGCGATGACCCGCCGCGGGTCCTCCCGGAGCATGGCCGCGATGCGCAGGTGCTCCTCGCGGATGGCGGCCTCGATGCGGCGCTGGGCATTCATGGCTTGCTGCATAGCACCTTCCGGGCCGGGCACCAAGCACCAGGCCGCCGCTACTTCTGGCATCTCGGGCAAAACACGCTCGTCCTGCCCGCCACGATTTCCGACTTGAGCTTGCCGCCGCACTTCACGCACTTCTCCCCTGCCCGGCCGTAGACCAGGAACCTGTTCTGGAACGCGCCCGCGTCGCCCTGGGCCGTGCGGTAATCGGAGAAGGTCGAGCCGTTCTCGCTGATGGCTTGAAGAAGCACCTCTTGCAGCGCCTTGTGCAGGGCTCGCAGCTTGGCGTCGGGCACGTCCACGGCCTTGGTGCGGGGATGAATCCCCGCGCGGAAGAGCGACTCGTCGGCGTAGATGTTGCCGATGCCGGCGATGATCTCCTGGTCCAGAAGCAGGGCCTTCATGGCCGCGCGGCGGCCTCGGAACAACTCCGCGAAGTCCTCCTCGCCGGTCTCCAGGGGCTCGGGACCGAGCGCGGCGAAGAAGGGCATGGCGCGCAGTTCCTCGTCAGTCAGGGCCAGGCACCAGCCGAACTTGCGGATGTCGCGGAAGTAGACGACGCGGCCGTTGTCGAGGCTGAAGACGATGTGTGTATGATTATCCGGCTCGTGGCCTGCGGGCGGGAGCCAGACGCTGCCGGTCATCTTGAGATGGAAGACGAGGCGCAGCCGCTCGGGCGCGTCCGAAGCGGAGCCGCGCGCTTCGCCGCCTTGCGGCCCGAGGTCGAGGATGAGCAGCTTGGCCCGCCGCCGGACGCGCTCCACGCGCCTGCCGCGCACGAGTTCGGCGAAGGCTTGGCCCTTCTCAGGCCCCGTGGTCTTTCTCGTCCTGCCCGGCCCGGCCGACGGGCAGACCGCGCCCGGATAGCGCACCTCGACCCGGACGATGACCCGGCCCTCGACCTCGGGGGCCAGACCTCGGGCGATGGTCTCTACTTCCGGAAGCTCGGGCATGAGCCCTCACCCTCTGCTGTTTGCTGCTATCGTTGAGGAATAGCGCGCGACCAGATGATCCACCCGCGCACGGGCGCCAACCCGAAAACGCGGGGTCCAGGGGCCGATATTCTGACGGGCGCCCCTGGCGGGTGAGAGCCCGAGAGAGGGCTCCGCGCCCTCTCTCGGCTACGCGCGATGCCTGGCTACAGCCCCTTGCCCTTGCCGAGCGGCCCCAGGTTGAGAATCATGCTCTTGCCCTGGCGCAGCACGGTCAGGGTCAGGGGCTTGCCGGCCTTGTGGGACTCCACGCCGGCCGTGTGCAGGTCCCACAGCGAGTTCACGGGCTTATCGCCGGCCTTGGTGATGACGTCGCCTTCCTGGAGGCCCGCATCGCCGGCGCGCGAGCTTTCATCCACGTCCACGACGATGACGCTCTCCCCGTCCTCCTGAAGGACCATGCCCATGGAGCTGTGGTGCGTGGCCGGGCAGTAGTAGAAGACGTCCGCGCCCTCCAGGGGCTCCTTGCCCCGCCAGGGGAGCACGAGGAGTATCCTGGCCTTGGGATCGTACTTGCGCAGGCGGTGGGCGATGCCCCAGCCGTACTCCACATGACCCGAGCCTGCCACGATGGCCACGGGCTGCTCGAAGTTGCGGCGGGCCTCCACGGCCTGCTCGGCCATCTTGCTGTCCCACAGGGACTGGATGAGGAAGAAGCGGTCGCGGCGCACGCCGGTCTCCTCCTCGTCCAGCTCGTCGCCCGCGCGGTGGTGGGCGAAGACCTCGTCGAGCACGGCGGCCTGCTCCGCGGGCGGCGGCACGATCTCCTCGGGCAGGAGGACGGCCTCCTCGGGGCTCAGGGAGTCCAGCCCCTCGGCGCTGACCCTGTCGATGACCTCCTGGGGCAGGTTGAGGGGCACCAGGGGCAAATCATGCTCCCGGGCCGCGAGGAAGATGGGCTCGTAGAGGTCGAAGTCGTAGCCCCAGGCCTTCCGCCAGTTCAGGTGCTCCTCCACGACCTGGGCGTCGAGAATGCCCTCGGCGTACTGGTCGAGGATGTCCCGGCGGGTCACGTCGACCATCTCCAGGCCGATCACGGGCCCGTCGCCGGCCTTGGCCATGGCCCGGATGAGCGCGGCCTGGGACACGTGGTCGCAGCGACTGGCGTGGCTCTCGCCCAAAAGGATGTAGTCGGCCTTGGCGGCCAGGGCGGCGAAGGCCTCATGGCTCAGGCGCGAACCCGAGGCGTCGAACAGGGTTCCGGGCCGCGCGCCTGCTGCCGGTGAGGGCGCGGCCGGCGCGCGGCCCGGCCCATGCGAAACGGGCGCGCAGGACGCGAGCCAGGCCAGGGCCGCGCAGATGATGACGACCCTGATGAGCCTGCCGGCCAACACATTGCGCAAATGAACCAGGGGGGCGAGGGAATCGTGCCCCTGCCGGGAGAGAGTCCGAGAGAGGGCGGCGCCCTCTCTCGGGTTAAGTGCCAAGTGCCC
The DNA here is from genome assembly GCA_023433925.1 of Pseudomonadota bacterium. GTDB lineage: Bacteria > Desulfobacterota > Desulfovibrionia > Desulfovibrionales > Desulfovibrionaceae > Desulfocurvibacter. Next base: position 8,706 of record JAEYTO010000113.1, read on the forward strand.
TAATCCCACTTGCGTTTGTCCTCGATGGGACGGATCTGCGGCGGCAGCGTTCCGGGAGCCAGGACCTTCAGTTCGGGACGGAGCTTGATCCTCTCCCGGAAGGTGTGCAGCAGCTCGTCCTGACGCTTGAAGTTGGAGGCCTCGATGAACAGCTCCATCTCGTCGATGCCTTCGGGGTTGGTGACCACGATCTGCCAGCGCTTGATGTCCTCGAAGCTGGACATGACCTGCTCGACCTGGTGCGGGTAGACGAACATGCCCTTGATGCGGGCCGTGGTGTCCACGCGGCCCACGATGTTGCCCAGGCGCGGCGTGGAGCGGCCGCAGGCGCACGGGCCGCGGTCGATGTAGGACAGGTCGCCGGTGGCCAGGCGGATGAGCGGGTAGGTCTTGTTGAAGGCCGTGACCACGATCTCGCCCACCTCGCCGTCCTTGAGCGGGATGCCCGTGTCCGGATGGCAGATCTCGACGTAGGCGCGGTTGCTGATGTGCAGGCCGGTCTTGTGGAAGCACTCGTAGCCGATGCAGCCCACGTCGGCCGTGCCGTAGCCCTGGCGCATGATGCAGTCGAACTTCTTCTCGATCTGCGAGCGCATCTTCTCGGAGAACTTCTCGCCCGTGACGAAGGCGACCTCCATGAAGAGGTCCTTGCGCAGGTTGAGACCCATCTCCTCGGCCTTCTGGGCCAGGTGCATGAGATAGCTCGGCGTGCCGATGTAGCCGGTCACGCGCAGCTTCTGCATGATGTCGAGCTGGCTGTTCGTGTTGCCAGGCCCGGCCGGCACCACGGCGCAGGCGAGGTTCCGGAGCGGCTCCTCGAACATGAGCCCGGCGGGCGCCAGGTGGTAGTTGAAGGTGATCTGGGCCACGTCGCCGGAGCGGAAGCCGCAGGCATAGAAGCCCTCGGTCCAGCCCCAGTAGTCGTCGGCGCGGTCCTCGGGGTCGAAGATCGGGCCGGGCGACAGGAACACGCGGCGCAACTCGCCGAGATCCTTGGTCAGCAGGCCGCCCAGACGCGGGCCCATGGACTGAAGGAAGATGAGCTCCTTCTTCTTGAGGATGGGGATGTGCTTGAGGTCGGACAGGTTCTTGAACTTGTCCACGTGGAACTGCGCGCGGTCGAAGCGCTTCTTCACGTCCTCGGAGTAGCGGTAGGCGTAGGACAGGAGGTCCTTGAGCTGGATGAGCGAGTACTGGTTGCGCTCGCCGGCGTCGAGCACCTCGCGGCGCGAGTAGATGCCTTCAGTGCGGTCTTTGCGGGTCATGTATGGCCGCCCCCTTTGGGAAGTCTGCGTGTATTGAGTTACAATGCCGTTACTTTATACCGACGGTGCGATAATAAATCAAGCTTTTCTAAAAATGCTCATGAATTACATGAGGATGTCCGACCAGATCAGCCCAGACCGCGGCTGTCGTCCAGCTCGTCGGCCGTGTCCGGGCAGCCGTCCGGACAGGCCGCGCCCCGAGCGTCCGGCGCGGAGGCCGGGCCGGAAGCAGGCTCTTCGGCCGGGCACGCGGCCGTCTCCAGGCCCTGCCCTCCGGCAACGGCCTTCCCCGCGAACTCGTCGGCTCCATCGGTATTGGCTGCTTCATCCGTTCCGGCCTCATCCGCCTTGCCGGGCTCCTCGACGACGAGCTTGTGCCACGACTCCTGCGCGCGGGCGAAGACGAGGAAGCCCGTGTGGGCCACCATGCGGTCCTCGGGCCGCAGCCGGTCGGCCACGGGCTTGTAGCGCCGCAGGAAGATCTCCAGCGCCTCGATGTCGGCGAAAGGACCGGCGTCCAGGGCCCTGATCAGCTCGCTGACCTGGTTCACGGTGGGCACGAGGAAGCCGAGGGGCGCGCCCGGCTTGACCGCCTCGGGGATGCGCGAGACGTACTCCTCGGGCGTGCGCACATCGAGGAACAGGGCGTCGGCCGGCTCGGGGCAGCCGAAGCCCTCGGCAATGTCCTTCTCCACGTGCACCACGCGGCCGTCGTCCAGCCCGGCCCAGGCCAGGTTGCGGGCGTTGAGCTTGAGGAACTCGGGCCTGCGCTCGTGGGTGTACACGCGCCCGTGCGGCCCCACGAACCAGGCCAGGGCCACGGTCAGGCTCCCGGAGCCGCAGCCGGCCTCGATGACCGTCATGCCCGGCCCGATGCCGAGCTTCATGACAAGGTAGCCGATCTCCTTGGGATAGATGATCTGAGTCTGACGCTTGACGCCCTTGACCATGTCGTAGAGCGTGGGCTTCACGATGCTGTACGGACGGCCGAGGTGCGTCTTGACCGTGCGGCCGAAGCCGGCCTCGGCCACCTGGGCCATGGGCAGGATTCCGTCGCCCGTGTGCAGACTGTCGGCAGGGTTCATTTTGCGCAGGTAGCGCTTGCCTTTGGGGCTGACAAGCAGTACCAGTTCGCCAGGCTTGAGCATGGGGTGACCTCCGGAAAAGCTGTTGTCTGGTAGTCGCGGCCACTCCCCCTGTCAAGAATCTATGATGTCCATTGAACTTCCCTATGCGCTATAGATACGTCTTCGGACCCGTGGTTTCCGGCCGCCTGGGCCTGTCCCTTGGCCTGGACCTCACGGCCGCGCCCATCTGCTCCATGGACTGCCTGTACTGCGAGGTGGGCCGCACGGCCGTGCTGACCACGGAGCGCAAGGCCTACGTGCCGGCCAAGGCCATCCTGGCCGAGCTGGCGCACTGGCGGGAGCACGTGGGCCGACCCGTGGACGCGGTGACCCTGGGCGGCTCGGGCGAGCCCCTGCTGAACACCGAGTTCGGCGAGGTCATCCGCGGGGCCAAGGCCATCATGCCCGCCACGCCCGTGGCCGTGCTCACCAACTCGACCATGCTCGTGGCCCCCGAGGTGCGCCGGGAGCTGACCCAGGCCGACATCGTCCTGCCGTCCCTGGACTCGCTCGTGGACGAGGAGTTCGCTTCCATCAACCGGCCCGCGCCCGGCATCGGCCCGCTGGCCGTGGCCGAGGCCCTCGTGGCTTTCCGCCGGGAGTTCGCCGGCCGCATCTACCTCGAAGTGCTCCTCGTGGCCGGGATCAACGACAGCGAGGAGAACCTGAAGCGACTCAAGGCCTTCATGCCCAGGCTCGCGCCCGAGCGCGTGGACGTGGTGACGCTCAGCCGGCCCGGCGCCTACGCCGAGGCCAGGGCGGTCCCGCGCGAGACCCTGGAGCGCTGGCGGCGCGAACTGGGGGCCGTGGCGGTCCAGGCGCACGCACGGACGGATGCTCCTTCACAGGCCAACCGGTTGACGAAACAGGAAATCCAGGAGATAGTTCAAAATTCCGTGCGACGCAGACCGCAAACGGCGGCGCAGATCGCACTGGCCACGGGCCTGCCCGCCGAGCGCGTGCGCGAGGCCCTGGACGAATTGCATGGAACGGGCGGCGTCCGCGCCATCTCGGCCCCCGAGGGGGACGAGGGCGGACCCTACTTCGCCGCTGGCCGCAGATAGGCCACTCATCCCCGGTCCTGTATGGGCCGCGAGGATCCGCCCGCGTTCTTTCCCAAAAATTTCTTTCCAAGGACAACGGAGAACAATGGCTTCAGCGAAGACTAAACGCAAGATGTTCATCAGCGTCCTGCCCGACGAGCAGATCGAGCTCGTGCTGGCCGAGGACGCCAAGATCCAGGAGTACTACGTCGAGCTTCTGCACCAGGCCAAGACCAAGGGCAACATCTACAAGGGCGTCATCCACAACGTGGACGCCGGCCTCCAGGCCGCCTTCATCAATTACGGCGCCAAGAAGAACGGCTTCCTGCAGATCGACGAAGTTCACCCCGAGTACTACCAGGGCGGCTACCAGGTCCTCAAGGGCAACCGCTTCCCGCTCATCCAGACCGTGCTCAAGCCCGGCCAGGAGCTGCTCGTGCAGGTGGTCAAGGAGCCCACGGGCACCAAGGGCGCCTTCATGACGACCTACCTGTCCCTGCCCGGCCGCTACTTCGTTCTCACGCCCGGCCGCGAGCAGCTCGGCATATCGCGCAAGATCGAGGACGAGGAGGAGCGCAAGCGCCTCAAGGAGATCGTCGAGTCCATGCAGCCCGGCGAGGGCCTGGGGCTCATCGTGCGCACGGTCAGCTCCGCCGAGACCAAGACGAACCTGGACAAGGATGTGCAATACCTCAAGCGCTTGTGGAAAGAGATCCGCAAGCGCGGCGCCACGGCCGAAACGCCCTCGCTCATCTACCAGGAAATGGAGCTCTCCTCGCGGGCCGTGCGCGACTATCTCACGGCCGACGTGTCCGAGATCTGGGTCGACGACGAGGACACGGCCAAGCAGGTCGAGGAGCTGGTCGGCATCGTCTTCCCCAGGCGCCAGAACATGATCAAGGTGCACGCGGACCACGAGATGTCGCTCTTCGACCGCTTCAACCTCACGCGCCAGCTCGACCAGATCTACGGGCGCACCGTGAACCTGCCCTCGGGCGGCCAGATCGTCATCGACCACGCCGAGGCCCTCACGGCCATCGACATCAACTCCGGCCGCACCGGCGGCAAGAAGAACTTCAAGGACCTGGCCCTCAAGAGCAACCTGGAGGCGGCCGAGGAGATCGCCCGCCAGCTCAGGCTGCGCGACATCGGCGGCCAGATCGTGGTCGACTTCATCGAGATGAAGGACAAGAACCACGTCCGGGAGGTCGAGAAGGTCATGCGCACGGCCATCAAGGGCGACCGCGCGCGCACCGACGTCGGCCGCATCTCGCGCTTCGGGCTCATGGAGCTCGTGCGCCAGCGCATGGGCGTGTCGGCCATCTCCCAGAGCAACGAGCCCTGCCCCTGCTGCAAGGGCTCGGGCATCAGGCGCAACATGGAGTGGCAGTCCATGCAGGCCCTCAAGGAGATCTACCGCAAGCTGCGCGGCCACAAGACCGGCGAGCCCTTCGAGTATGCCGCCGCTTCGGCCGAGGTGGCCCGCCATCTGCTCAACGAGAAGCGCGCCATGCTCCAGGAGCTGGAGGAGAAGTTCGGCGCGCACGTGCGCGTGACCTGGGCGCAATAGGAATGCGGGGGAAGGGAAAACTTCTTATGTAGCCCCGGTCAATGACCAATTCCCGAGATTTCATCCTCTTCCCGGGGTGGCGCGATGCAGCGCCACCCCATTGTTTTTAATGCATTTTATTATTCGCGCCTGGTGCGCCAAGCACCGATCCGGTACACAGAGCAGACGCGCCATTTCTTGAAGGCCGCCGTGTGCGGCAAGCCCTGCTTCCACCGGCAAGCCCACAATCCTCAGGCAGACTACGCAACAGATTAATATCAATCATTAAATTAACTATTGCCGCCGACGATGGCCACGTATACTTAATCAAGGTAGTCAAAAGTAGCCAAAAAGGACAAGGGGTAGTCGCCATGCAAGCAAACACCGTAACATCCGTGAAGCTCCCGCAATCCTTGCGGGAAAGAGTAAAAAAACTTGCCGACGCAAGGAAGCAATCAGCCCATATCGTTATGCTGCAAGCCATAGAAAGCTATGTTGATCGGGAAGAAAAACGAGAAGCCTTACGGCAAGAAGCGCGGACCGCGCATGATCACTATATGCAGACTGGGCTGCACCTTAGCGGTGAAGAGGTTGACGCTTGGCTTGATGAATTAGCCAGGGGCCATGACGTGGAGCCGCCCAAATGCCACGTCTGACATGGTCGGACAATGCGCTCCGGGGAATACAGAAGGTTTACAGGTTCCTGGTTGACAAAGACATGGACGCGGCCAAGGCCGCGGCAAAGGCCATAAAAAAAGAAGCCGGGATATTGGTCAAGTTTCCGGAAGCTGGAAGGCCCGCCGATGACTTGGACCCGGAACACCGGGAGTTGCTCATTCCGTTCGGCGGTTCCGGCTATGTCCTTGTTTATGAAGTATATCCCGAATATGTCTTGGTATTGGCGGTAAAACATCAAAAAGAAGTCGGGTACTGACCGCGATAGTCCGGACGGGCATTGCGAGCTTGCCTCATGCCCTACGTGACGGTTATCTCGTGTACAATGATGGACAAGAAAAAGAATCTGGCGCGCAGGGACGGATCACGGGACGACGTTGAAAGTCGGGCGGTCGTGAGGCTGCTGACCGAAACCCCGCCGGCCGGGGGCGAGGCGGTGGCGGAAGTCGCAACGCAAGGCGCTCCAGACGTCGCTGTCGAGGAGGCTCCCGAGGCCGGGCAAGCCCATGCCGGCCGCGTGCTCCTGCACATCTGCTGCGCGCCCTGCGCGGTCTACACGGTGCAGGCCCTCAAGGCCGAGGGCTTCCAGGTCACCGGCCTGTTTTACAATCCCAACATCCACCCGGCGGCCGAGTACGTGCGTCGCCGGGACACCCTGCGCCAGTTCGAGGCGGAGTTGGGCATACGGGTAATATACAAGGACGCCGAGTACGACCCGGCCCTGTACTTCCGCGAAGTGGCCTTCCGCGAGGCCAACCGCTGCTTCCACTGCTACCGCCTGCGCCTGGAGAAGACCCTGTTCATCGCCAAGCGCGGCGAGTTCGACTTCTTCACCACCACCCTGCTCTACTCCAAACACCAGAAGCACGACGAGATCGCCGCCTTGGCCCGCGACATGGCCACGGGCTCCAAGGCGAAGTTCCTCTACCGCGACTTCCGCGCGGGCTGGCAAGAGGGCATCGAGAAGTCCAAGGCCATGGGCATGTACCGGCAGGACTACTGCGGGTGCTTGTACAGCGAGGTGGAGCGGAGGAGGAAGGATTTGATAAGCTAGCCACCTAACTATACTGACTATTTTAAATCAAGTATATTTAGATCCAATATGGCTATATAACACACTTATCTCAGGTAAGGAGTTGTTTATGCCCCCTCTGAGACGAATGACGGTTAACGAAGTGCTTCAAATAAGACATCTAATGAGCACTATGAAAATCGCCACATGTGACTCTTTTGGACTTGTAAAGCCTTTAGATATGAACAAACTTGAGTCTGCTGTTAATCGCCAGGCTACTGGCAGCGGTTCGGCTTATAAGTACAATACGGTACCAGAGGTCGGTGCCACCTTGTTTTATGGCATAGTCATGGCTCATGCTTTTGAGAATGGCAACAAGCGAACTGGAGTGGTTTCCTTACTTGTATTCCTAGATATGAATAAACACCTGCTCCTTGATACAACAGAAGATGACATATACGAACTTGCCAGATCAGTAGCTAGTCACGAAATTGAAATAAAAGACAATGGGATTAGAAACTCAGACTCGGAAGTATTAGCAATTAATGATTGGATACAGTCTCGAACGCGAGAACGGGTGCTCGGTGACAGACAAATACGATTTAAAGCTTTTCGAGCTATCCTTGAAGCGTGGGGTTGCACTTTCGAAGATCCTTATAGGAATTTTATTAAAATCCGCCGAGAGTCTCTCAGTGTAAAAATTGGCTATCCGCACACCGATTTTAATGTAGCTATTAAAGATGTCAAAAAGGCAAGGAAACACTTAAGACTATCTGAACTCGATGGAGTTGATTCCTCCGGCTTTTACGATTTCCATGGGCGTGTCGATAGCTTTGTAAACCTATACCGCAATCTTCTTAAGCGACTCGCGGATTTATAAAATGAGGCTCGTTGTACTATACTATGAGCCAATCGCCCTTGGCTACGGCCTATCCGACCTTATCAAGGCTTCCTCTACGCATAGTCTCTTTCATGGCTTGCCTCCCCGTCGCACCTCCACCAGCCGAAACCCGCCGATTTCCCCACCGCCTTCCAAGCCTCCCTCGCCGAAGGACAGGAAGATCGGGCCCAGGCCCTGGGCGTAGCTGCGCTTCTCGCGCAGGACAAAGCCGTCGAACTTCCCCGCGCACTCGGCCGTGAGCACCATGCGCTTGCGGCCGAAGAGCATCTGTTCGCCCGAAGGAAAGGCCAGGCAGGTCAGAACCTCTTCCTCCTCCGGCGAATCTGTCTCCACGGGCATGGTCCATGGCCGGCCCGAGATGTCGAGCATCGTGGTGGTCCCCTCGTCCTCCACGAGCACGAGAGCCGTGCCCCTGGCCACGAGCCTCACCCGCCGGGACATGGCCTGCGGCTTGCCGGTATCGCTCAGGTCCGCCGGCACCAAAGTGCGCTCCTCCACGAGCACGCCCCGGCCGCCCTCCACGAATTCGATGCCCTCGACCTCCAGGCGCACCCCGCCCGGCCCCTCGAAGACGTGTATGAAGCCGGGCCGCGGTCCGGGGAATTGGGCGAGATCAATTGATTCGGCCCACGGCGGCGGGGCCGTGCGCACTCCGGCGCAGCCGGTCAGGGCCATGGCGGCGAGCGCCGCGAGCGCAAGGACGTGGCCCATGGACAGCCTGATCATGCCGCACCTCCCGGAGATGTGCCCGGCCGGGGCCATGGGCGCTGCTGTCGTGATCCGCATCATGTTCTTCGCACCTCCTCCGCCACCCGCTCACGGGGCCGCTGCACGCTCCATTGCACGAAACCCGGGAAACCTCTACATTCGAGTGCTCGGACACCGCCGCCTGCCTCGCGGGCAAGCGGCAAGCGCGAAAGGAGGACGGATGCGCGCACGGATCGCGATCTGCCTGTTGGCCGCGTTCATGGCCGCCTGCGCCGGGCTGGGCATCGGCCGGGGGGCTCGAAGCGAGTTCGAGGAGGGTCTGCGGCTCTACAACGCCGGCCAGTACGCCCAGGCCGCGCCGCGCTTCCAGCGGGCCACGGAGCAGGAGCCGGAGTACGCCGAGGCCTTCCTCTTCCTGGGCCGCTCCTACCTGAACCAGGGCATGTGGGGCAAGGCCCTGCCCCCGTTGCGCACGGCCTGGCGGCTGTCGCCCGAGGAGTCGCGTGGCCAGATGCTCGATGTGCTCATGGACGCGCTCATCGGCGCGGGCACGAGCGCCTTCGAGGCCGGCAACTACACGGACGCCATCGGCTACCTGCGCGAGGGACTGCAACTCGCGCCCGAGGGCTCGGCCGCAGGGCGGGCCGTGTCCGAGCAGATGCTCAACCTCGGCGGCCGACTCCTGTCCGAGGGCCGCCCCGCGGATGCCGTGGGCATGTTCCAGGCCCTGCTCCAGTCCGGCCCCGACACCCGCACGAGCCTGTCGGCCTACCTCGGCCTGGCCAAGGCCTACCTGCGCGACGGCCGCTACATGGAGGCCTTGCGGGCGGCCACGGAGGCCACGCGCCTGGATCCGGGCCTGCACGCCCCGAACCGGCTCCTGGACAGCCTGCGCTGATGTGGAGGCCCCTAAAAAGTATGTTGATATTTTTTAGGAAAAAATAGTCCTTCAAGCGTGTTGTCCTCGCAATTCGTGTCCGCGAATTGCGAGGACGTGACACCAACCGGAACTCGCGTGGTCAAGATCATCCTGCCGCCGGGCGGATTGAAGCCCAAGGGACCCAAGGCGCCCAAGGTCGCCAAGGCCTCGGCCAAGTCCTGGCTGCCCCCGCGCCTGGCCAAGGCCGGAGAGCCCCGAGCGCCCGAGCCCCATCCCGAGGGCGAGGACGGCAAGGCCAAGGCCAAGCCGGCTCTGCTCGTCTACGTGCACGTGCCCTTCTGCCGGAGCAAGTGCCGCTACTGCGCCTTCCATTCCGTGCCCCTGACCATGGACTCCATGGAGGACATGGAGCGCTACGCCGATGCCCTGGCCCGCGAGATGACCCTATGGGGCCAACGGCTCGGCAAGCCGCCCGCGCGCACGGTCTACTTCGGCGGCGGCACGCCCTCGGTGCTCCCGGAGTACGCCCTGGAGCGCATCATGCGCGCCCTGCGCGACAGCTTCGACTTGTCGGAATGCCAGGAGTTCACCTTCGAGGCCAACCCCGACTCGGTGCACCTGAACTATCTGCGCGAGCTGCGCGACTTCGGCGTGAACCGCCTGAGCCTGGGCGTGCAGAGCCTGTCGGACGAGGAGCTGGTCTTCCTGGGCCGGCCGCACAACGCGCTCCAGGCCGTGCAGGCCTTCCACACGGCCCGCGCGGCCGGCTTCGGCAACGTGAGCATGGACCTCATCTGGGGGCTGCCGCGCCAGAACGCCACGACCTGGCTCAAGACCCTCAAGCAGGTCGCGGAGCTCAAGCCCGAGCACGTCTCGGCCTACGGCCTAAGCATCGAGCCGGGCACGCCTTTGGAGATCGAGGACCAGGCCGGGAGCCTGCGCCTGCCCGAGGAGGACATGCTCGCCAAGCTCTATGTCTACGGCGCGCAGTTCCTGGAGGAGCGCGGCTATCTCCAGTACGAGATATCGAACTTCGCGCGCATGGGCTTCGCCAGCAAGCACAACCTGGGCTACTGGGCGGGCCGCGACTACCTGGGCCTCGGGCCGGCGGCCGTGTCCACCCTGGGCGGCAGGCGCTGGACCAACCCGGCCGACCCGCACGACCACGAGTTCCAGGTCCAGGCCGGAGGCATGGGCGGCAAGGCCGAGACCATCGACGAGGCCACCCGCCGGCGCGAGCGGATCATGCTCGCCCTGCGCACCACGCGCGGCCTGGATTTGCGCGAAGCCGACAAGCTCGCCGGCGGCGCATTCCTGGAGCGCCACCGCAGGCTCGTCACGCTCCTGCGCAACAACGGCCTCGCGCGCGTCAACCGGGGCTTCCTGAGCCTCACGCGCCAGGGCATGCTCGTCTCGGACTCGATCATCGAGAGGCTGGCGTTTTCCGATCAGGACCCGGAGTCGGCCGGCAAGGGCGGCCAACCCACGGAAGAGGCCCCGACGGCCGCTCCGGCGCCTTCCGGCGCGGGACCCACGGGCGGGCCACGGAGCTAGAGGCCTCACCGGCAAGCAAGCCCACCTATCATATGCGCATGCCGCGCATCCGGCGGAGCGTTCAGGCTCGCACGGCCTGCTTGTGGCCGGATGGACCGCAGGCCCAGGCCAGGAACGGCCGGCACGCGCCGGCCACGATCAGGCCCAGCAGCCATCCGGCCAGAACATCGCTCGGGTAGTGTTTGCCCAGATAGATGCGCGAGTAGCCCACGAGCAGCGGCAGCAGGAGCGCCCAAGGTCTCGATTCCCGTCGCCAAGCCATGAGCAGCACGGCCACGACCATGGAATTCGCCGCGTGGGCCGAGGGAAAGGACGTGCCGCGTCCCTTGGCCTGCCCGAGGTCGATGTCGTGCCGCACCCAGGTCTTGTCGTGTCGGTGCCGCACGTCGGACAGCGCATTGTGAGGCCGGACCCGACCGAAATGATTTTTGAGGAGGGACGCGCTGCCATCGGCCGTACCCACGGCGAGCAGAATGCACAGCAGCGGCAGCAGCCCGCGCGCGCCGACGCGCACGAGGATCGTTGTGGCCACGATGCCCAACAGGAGCCACAGCCAGGCTTGCTGGGAGAATATGGGCATGAGCATGTCCAGAAAGCCATGCGTGGCGATCTGGTTGATCCAGACAAAAGCCGCGGCATCCCAGGCCGGCGTGGGAAAACTCATGTCAGCTCACCTCTCGTCCGCTGCCTGGAGCGCCGGCCGGCCCACAACGATCCGCCGGTCCATGTCGGCCCGATCGGGCGGCACGCCGCTCAGGCAGGCTTAGCGGCCTTCGACATCGAGCAGGCGCGTGGTCTTCCTGAGTATGCGCAGCGCGAGATACATGACCAGGCTGACCGAGAACAGGACGAGCCACCGCGGGTCGCAGACCAGCCGGCCCGACAGGCGCAGCTCGCCGAGGATGCCTACGAACGTGAAGGCCAGGGCCGTGGAAAACAGCCCGGAGTATTCGCGCTTGAGCACATTGCGCAGGGAGAAGCGCAGCTCGGACCGCTTCCAATTCCTGAGCCTGGGAACGAAAGCCGGGGTGCGAGCGGCCCAGTCCTCGAAGTCCCGGCCGAACTTCCGGCGCAGGAATTCCTCCTCGGCGAAGACGATCCGTTCGTAGTAGAGCCAGAACAGGAGCACGTACAGGAGCGCGACCCACCACTGGCGAGGATACATGGCGATGCCGAGAAAGCAGAAGAAATTCCCCAGATAGAGCGGATTGCGCACCACGGAGTAGATGCCCGAGGTGTTCAGCACATGGGCGATCTGTTTGCTCGTGTTCCGACCCGAAGTGCCCTTGGGCACCTGGCCGACGGTGTAGGCCCGGACGGCCAGGCCGAAGAAGGACACGCCCAGGCACAGGCCTTCCCAGCAGGCCCGAGGCAGCACGCCGGCCCTGGTGAAGTCGCTGTCGTAAATGCCGGCCAGGATGACGCCGATGAACAGGACAGGCAGATAGCTCCGCCATTTGAACAGCCAGTTGCCGGCGGTTTCGAACTCCTCGCGCAGAGCCATGGATTCCCCCCTTGGATATGGGGAGGAAGATGGCCGAGCTGTCTTGCGGGGAGCTTACATGAACATTGCACGCGTGAAAGATTCGCGTGCCGTCAAACCTGTTCGTCCGGCTGGCTGACGGGCAGGAAAACGGTGAACATGGAGCCTGCGTCGGGCCCGCTCACGGCCTCGACGCGTCCATGGTGGGCCTGCACCACGGCTTTGACCACGCTCAGGCCGAGCCCGAGGCCGCGCGTGGAGCGGCTTTTGTCCACCCTGTACAGGCGGTCCCAGATACTGGGGAGTTCGTCCGCGGGAATGCCGATGCCGGTATCCGCGATCCGCACCATGACCTGTCCGCCCTCCTGGCGGGCCTCGATCTCCACGCGGCCGCCCTCGGGCGTATATTTGACCGCGTTGTCCAGCAGGTTGGCCAGGACCTGGCGCAGGCGATTCGGATCGGCGCGCAGATGGAGGTCGCCGTGCGAGGCCGCCTGGATGGCCACTCCGTTGTCCTCGGCAATGTCCTTGTACAGATCGATGGTTTGCGAGATCAGCAGGCTCATGTCCACGTCCTGCATCTCGAGGCGCAGCATGCCGGTCTCGGCCTCCGAGATGTCCATGAGCGTGTTCAGCATGGTGCGGATCTGCTCGGCCTCCTCCACGCAGTCCAGCAAGGCTTCCCTGAGCGATGCGGTGTCCCCTTCCGATTGGACGGCCATTTCCGCGACCCCCCGCAGCCTGGTCACGGGCGTCCTCAGGTCGTGGGCCACGTTGTCCAGGGTGCCGCGCATGCCGTTGATGAGCGACCCGTTGCGTTCGAGCATTCCGTTGAACAGCGTGACCAGCTCCTCGAGCTCGTCGCGCGTTCGCACCAAGGGCACGCGGGCGCTCGTGTCGCCGGTGACGATGGCCCGCACCGTGCGGATGAGGTGGCGTATGGGCCTGAAGGCGCGAAAGGCGAAATAGGCCCCGCCGCAAAAGCCCAGCAGCGAAACCGGGATCAGCACACCGACAAAGATATGCCGTATGTGCTTGAGGAATTCCTCGCGCTCCGCGTTGCTCATGCCGACCTGCAACAGGCTGCCGTCCGAAAGCCTGACCGAGGCCACCTCCAGGGCGTGACCTTCCGCGTCGAACGGCACCACGGTCCAGGCTTCCCCGCCGTCCTCGGGCAGGTTCACATCATCCGGAATCTCGACCTGCGGCATGTCCTTGGGCAGACGCACGAACCTGGCCTTAATGGATCTGCTGTTCCCGGCGAGCGGTGACAGCACGTCCTTGGGCAGGCGCAGGAACCTGACCTCATGGTCCGGGGAGACGACCCTGTGCAGGACATCGTTCTCGTTGGCAATGGTCACTTCCTGCCGGAGCGCATCGAGACCGCCGAATTCATATTGCGCCACGGCCTCGGCAAGTTCCGAGCGGATGGCTGCATGGTCATAGGATTTCAGATGCGCGGCGAGGAGGACATACGTGATGCTGAACATGACCACGGAAATCATGCCGAACAGGACACACAGCCACAGCGTCAACCTGAAGGCGATGCTCCGGTAGGCCTGCTTAAGACGTCTTGAGAACATATCCTACGCCGCGGATGGTGTGGATGAGCTTGTCGTCCTGCCGCCGGTCTATCTTGCTGCGCAGCCTGCAAATCAGCACATCGACCACATTCGTCTGCGGATCGAAGTGATAATCCCAGACACGCTCCAGGATCATGGTCTTGGAGACGACGCAGCCCTGATTGCGCATCAGGTATTCGAGTAGGGCCAGTTCCTTGGGCTTGAGGTCGATCTTCTTGTCCCCCCTACGCACCTCCCGGCTGAAGATGTCCAGGGACAGGTCCCCGACCTCGATGCGCTCGATCTGCGGCGCAAGGCTGCTCCTGCGGATCAGGGCCTGGACTCTGGCCAAAAGCTCCGCGAAGGCGAACGGCTTGACCAGATAATCGTCGCCGCCTTTCTGCAAACCCCGGATCCTGTCGTCCACGGAGCGTTTGGCGCTCAGGATGATGATGGGCATGCGCACTTTCTGGTTTCTGATGTCTTCTATGAGCGAGAGGCCGTCCAGTTTCGGCAGCATGATGTCCACGATGGCCGCGTCGTAGGAATTCACGAGGGCCATGTGCCGTCCGGCCTCGCCGTCAACGACGGAATCCACGGCAAAGCCGGCCTGCCTGAGGCCTTTTGCGATGAACGTGGTGATCTTCGCGTCATCCTCGACCAACAATAACCTCATGTTCGACTCCGGGTCAGACAGATATGCCCCACCAGCGGCACGCGGGTTGGACTATTTTGCCGCGAAATCTCGAAAATGCCCTCGCGTTGGGCTATACTCGAAAAGTGATCCGCAACCAAGCAAGGGAGGACATATGCACCGCATCCGAGCCATCATCCTGCCCCTGTCCGCCGCGGCTGTCATGCTCCTAGCAGCCACGGCCGCCGGGCCGGCCCAAGCCCGCTACTGCGGCAGCTACGGAGTCATGTGCCACCGCGCCTGGAGCCCCCAGGAGCGCCCGGACTTCCTGTCCCGCCTGCACGCGCCCGACGGCGACTACATGGGCTCCATCTTCCTGGCCGATGGCAATTGCAGCTTCCTGGGAACGGGCCTGAACTGCCGGCCGTGCGGGGACGTGCAGGTCGAGGACTGGGACAAGGTCTGCAACGAGCGCTTCTCCGAATGCCAGGGAGAGTGCTTCGCGGAGTAGCGCACGGAAGGGGCAGGACTGAATCCCTGCCCGAGGCAAAGGAGGCCTCGCGGTAGCAGGATCACGCATGCCCGGCCGCGCATTGGAATCACGGTCTGTCACTGGGGGCTCGCAGGCCAGGCCGCCCCCTCCTCACTCCATCTCCAGCCAAGCAAGAAGCAGCTTGTAGCCCAGGGCCAGGACCACCGCGCCCACGAACAGCCCGACGATGCCGTTGATCAGCATGCCTCCGATGGCCCCGACCAGGACGACGAGCATGGGGATATCCACCCCGCGCCCGAAGAGCAAGGGTTTGAGCACGTTGTCGAGCAGCCCGACCATGACGCACCATGCCGTCAGGAGCGTGGCCGCGGTGGGCGACATGATGCTGTAGGCGTAAATGCACAACGGGATGAGGAGCAACGTCACCGGAATCTGGATGATGGCCAGGAGCAGCACCAGGAAGGCCCAGAGTCCCGCCGCCGGGAAGGAGGCCACAAGGAAACCCATGCCCGCCAGCAGGGATTGGACAATGGCCACGCCGACCACGCCCAAGGCCACGCTGCGCACCGTATTGCGGGCGATGGTGACGTATTCCTCATGGCGTTCGCCGGTCAGCCGGGCGAACAGGCGGTCGGCCAGCCGCCACCCCGCATCGGCCTTGTACATGAGCGCGCCGGCGATGACGAGCGACAGGCAGAGTTTCAGCAGGCCGAATCCGAGACCCGTGACAGTGCCGAGCAGCCATCCCGCAAGCACCCTGATCTGCGGCAAGAGCGGCTTCAACGCGGCCTGAAGGTTATTCGCGGCCAGGCTCCAGGTTGCATACACTCTTTCGCCGACCAGAGGCCATGTGCGCACCTTCTCGGAGGGCGCGGGGAGAGCCAGGGCGCCTGCGCTGCCCTGCTCATAAAGCGTCATGACGCCGCGCGTCATGGAATCGAGGAAGATGAATGTCGGCAACAGCAGGAAGCCCAGGGCGAACAGGGTGATGAGCGCCGCCGAGAGCCCGGTCCGGCCATTGAGGGCCGCCGCGAACCTGGCGTGCAGCGGATACATGGCGATGGCGAGGACCACGCCCCAGACCAGGAGCGGAATGAACGGCCGCGTGATGAGGAAGCACCACGCGGCCAGCAGGGCCATAAGGCCGATACGGATGGCCGCTTCCATGAGCTGGGCTACGTATTCGGGCCTCTCCCCGCTGCCTGACGATGGTCCGGACATATGCCGCCCCTCGCACGGTTGGATGACCTGAAAGGCATTATTCCATGTCAACTCACTCCTTGTCGCCAATGGCCGAGCCACACTCGGGAGAGTCGCTCGCCGGAATGGCGATGGCTTCCTCTCGGGGAAGCGAAAAGAAGCCACGGAACGCACTGAACCCGGCAAGGCATGATCCTCGCCGGGTCAGGTGGACTCGGGCATGAGCCGGACGCCGCTCGCGCCACGCGCTCCGACGCAAAGGCGTCAGGCCGTCTGGCGCACCTTCCATTTGGGGCAGCCGTAGAAGTCGATGTCGGCCTGGCCCTCGGGGTAGCGGCCGCAGTTGAGGTAGCGCCAGTGGGGCGAGCCGTAGCTCTTGCAGTAGCCCGTGGCCTTGTCGTGCAGCGGGCACTTGATGCTCTCGCAGCATTTCGTGCAGTCGCCGCAGGCCGAGGTGCCCTTGAAGTTGGGGGCTATCTCCACGAGGGTCAAGTCCGGGGCCATGCGCGGCTCCTTCATGAGCGGGCTGCCGACGCCGACCTTGCGCATGGCCACGCCGACCATGAGCGGATAGCTGTAAACCCACAGACGCAGAAGCAAAGCCAGCCGTTCCCCCTCCCAGAAGCGCGGATTGCCGAAGAACCACCAGCTGAAGAAGGGCAGGAGCGGCAGGCCGCCGACAACGGTAAGCATGGACGTGGCCGTGGCCCCGGCGAAAATCAGGCGCGCGCCGGCCCAGCGGGCCGTCCGTCCGGCCTGCCTGACCTTCTCCAGCCCGTCGATCGCTTTGTTCTCCATCGTTATCCTCCTGGGATTGGACATACACAGGCTACAATAGCACCGTATCACGGCCGCATGTCAATGCATGAGCCTCTACTTTTGGCCCAAAGCCCGCTCCAGGCTTGTCTTTTTCCTCAAAACAGGTACAACCAGCGCTGTCGGTTTCCTGCCTTTTCGCGTCCAACCTACCGGAATACCGCGCAATGATCCAGTCCGGCATCCTCATCCTCGACGTGGGCAACACGACCATCAAGATCGGCGTGGCCAAGCCCGCCGGCCTCCTGCCCGCCTACTCCCTGCCAACGCAGCACTTCGCCACGGCCGACGCCCTGGGCCTCCAGGTGGCCGAGATATGCCGCCGCGAGGGCCTGGCGCCCGAGTCCGTGGAGGCCTGGGCCGTGTCCTCGGTGGTGCCCCAGCTCGAACCCGTGCTCGCGGCCGCGGCCGAGCGCTACTGCCGCTGCCCGGTGCTCCTGGCGCCCGCCGACCTGCCGCTGGCCCTGAACAACCGCTACGAGCGGCCCCAGGAGGTCGGCGCGGACAGGCTCGTCACGGCCCATGCAGCCACGCAGCTTTACAATGCGCCCGGCTTCATCGTCATCGACTTCGGCACGGCCACGACCTTCGACTGCGTGGCCGGCAACGACTATCTGGGCGGGCTCATCTGCCCCGGCATCCTCAGCTCGGCCTCGGCCCTGTCCAGCCGCACGGCCAAGCTGCCCCAGGCCACCCTGCGCGTGGATCCGGCGGGCCTGCACATCGGCCGCTCCACGGCCCAGAGCCTCAACCAGGGACTGGTCTTCGGCTTCGCGGCCATGGTCGAGGGGCTGGTCGAGCGACTTCGGCCGCTGTTGCCCGCCGGCAGCCTCGTGCTGGCCACGGGCGGCTTCGCCGAAAAGCTGGCCCCGGTCTGCCGGGCCTTCGACCACGTGCGGCCCGACCTGCTCCTGGAGGGGCTGCGCCTGGCCTACCTGGCGCGGCCGGGCCGCGCCTAGCCGGCCAGCGAAGCATTTGACTCCCCCGGCCGCTTGTATTTGTATGCAATCATGATCCTCATGAACCATAGGCGGACCCCGATGGCCGCCCCGAGCACCCGAACGAGAGCACAAGGAGACATGCCATGAGCAGCAACATCGTATCCGTCTGGGCCCGCGAGATCCTCGACTCGCGCGGCAACCCGACCGTGGAAGTGGAAGTGACCCTGGAATCCGGCGTGAGCGGCCGCGCGGCCGTGCCCTCGGGCGCGTCCACGGGCGCGCGCGAGGCCCTGGAACTGCGCGACGGCGACAAGGCCCGCTACCTGGGCAAGGGCGTGACCAAGGCCGTGCAGAACGTGCTCGACGTCATCGCCGAGGAGATCGTGGGCATGGATGCCCTGCGCCAGCTCGCCCTGGACAGCGCGCTCATCGACCTGGACGGCACCGAGAACAAGTCGCGCCTGGGCGCCAACGCCATGCTCGGCGTGTCCATGGCCACGGCCCGCGCCGCCTCCAATTACCTGGGCATCCCCCTCTACCGCTACCTGGGCGGCATCAACGCCAAGTTCCTGCCCGCGCCCATGATGAATATCATCAATGGCGGGGCGCACGCCGCCAACAACCTGGACATCCAGGAGTTCATGATCATGCCGCTGGGCGCGGACTCGTTCGCCGAGGCCCTGCGCATGGGCGCCGAGACCTTCCACAACCTCAAGAAGATCCTGGCCAAGGACGGCCTCGCCACGGCCGTGGGCGACGAGGGCGGCTTCGCGCCCAACTTCAAGAGCCACAAGCAGGCCTTCGAGTACATCATGCGCGCCATCCAGGAGGCCGGCTACACGCCGGGCTCCCAGATCGCCCTGGCCATCGACGCCGCGGCGAGCGAGTTCCTCAAGGACGGCAAGTACGTCCTCACGGGCGAGAACAAGAAGCTCTCCGCCGACGAGCTGATAGCGTACTACGGCGAGTTCGTGGAGCAGTTCCCGATCATCTCCATCGAGGACGGCCTGGCCGAGGGCGATTGGGACGGCTGGGCCAAGCTCACCGAGACCCTGGGCGACGGCATCCAGCTCGTGGGCGACGACATCTTCGTGACCAATCCCGAGATCCTCTCGCATGGCATAGGCGAGGGCGTGGCCAACTCCATCCTCATCAAGCTCAACCAGATCGGCACGCTCACCGAGACCATGGACACCATCGGCATGGCCCACGGCGCGGGCTACTCCACGGTCATCTCCCATCGCTCGGGCGAGACCGAAGACACCTTCATCGCCGACCTGGCCGTGGCCGTGAACTCGGGCCAGATCAAGACCGGCTCCCTGTCGCGCTCCGACCGGCTGGCCAAGTACAACCAGCTCCTGCGCATCGAGGAGGAGCTGGAGGACGAGGGCTTCTACTATGGGCCCGTCATGGCCGACCAGTTCTTCGGCGCCTGCGGCTGCGGCGAGGAGTGCGGCGACGAGTGCGACTGCGACTGCCACAAGTAGTCTTGCCTTGACGCTTAACGGCGGGGAGGGCACGCCCTCCCCGCCTTTTCACTGTCCGAGCCGCGTCTGGCCGGCTTAGGCTGACTCCCCCGCGGCTGCCTCTTGGGCATCCGGCTTTTTTCTGATATGCTTTATTTGTCGGGAGAGGCCTTGGGCCGCACTGAGCCGCTATCGCCTCCCGCCTTTTGACGAAACGAACCCAATTCGACGCCAGCCCTGGCGCACCAATGGCGCGCCGGCTCCGAAGCCGCCCAACCGGGCAGCTCCGGGTCGGCCGTGCGAAGGTGTTTCCGGCGCTGGCGAACCTTCGGCCAGGCAGGCGCCGCAAGGCTTGTCCAGGCTGAAGGCTTTCATTTTCCTGGGAGGATGCATGCCGGACAAGATCAAGGCGCAGGCCTGGAAAACCGTGGAAGCCATGCTGGCCGCCTACTGCGAGCGGGACGTGCGGACAACCCTGGAGTTCTTCGCGGACACGCCGGAGCTCGTGTGCATCGGCTCGGGCCCCAGGGAGAAGAGCCTGGGCTACGCCGGCCTGCGCGCCGGGCTCACCCGCGATTTCGCGGACACGGAGGCCATGACGGTCAACTTCGGCTGGCGCTCGGTATCCGTGTCCGGGGACGTGGCCTGGGTCGCCACGGACTGCGTGTTCATCGTGCTCGCCGAGGGCGAATCCATGCGCGTCACGGCGCGGCTCACGGCCGTGCTGCGCCGCCTGGGCGACGACTGGCGCATCGTGCAGTCGCACCTGTCCCTGCCCTTCCCGCCCCAGGAGCAGTAACCCGCCGGGCCGTTGCGCGCGGCGACCGGAACCAAAGAGGAAAGAGCATGCGGATCATCGACGGCAAGGCCACGGCCCAGACCATCCGGGGCGAAGCGGCGCGCGAGGTGCTTGAGATGAAGGCCAGGCACGGCCGCGCGCCGGGGCTGGCGGTCGTCCTCGCGGGCGAGGACCCGGCCTCCCAGGTCTACGTGCGCAACAAGATCAAGGCCTGCGAGGAGACCGGCATCGTCTCCAAGGCCTTCCGTCCCCAGGCTTCCGTGTCCCAGGCCGAGCTTGAGGGCCTCGTGCGCCAACTCAACGAGGACCCCGAGGTTGACGGCATCCTCGTGCAGCTTCCTCTGCCCAGGGGCCTGGACAGCCAACATATCCTCGACCTCATCGACCCGGCCAAGGACGTGGACGGCTTCCATCCCATGAGCATGGGCCGCCTGACCCTGGGCCTGCCCGGCCTGCGCCCCTGCACGCCCGCCGGCGTCATGGAGCTGCTGCGGCGTTACGACATCCCGACCAAGGGCAAAAAGGCCGTGGTCGTGGGCCGCTCCAACATCGTGGGCAAGCCCATGGCGCTCCTGCTGGCCCAGCCAGGCGCCGACGCCACCGTGACCCTGTGCCATTCGCGCACGGCGGACCTCGACGCCGAATGCCGCCAGGCCGACATCCTCGTGGCGGCCATCGGCAAGGCCCGCTTCATCACCGCCGACATGGTCAGGGAGGGCGCGGTGGTCATCGACGTGGGCATGAACCGCACCGACGAGGGACTTGCCGGCGACTGCGACTTTCATGCTATGAAGGACAAGGTTTCGGCCATCACGCCCGTGCCCGGCGGCGTGGGTCCCATGACCATCGCCATGCTCATGGTCAACACGCTGTCGGCCTTCAAGGCCCGCATGGGGGCATAGACGGGGAGCAGAGAGACACGCGGGCGACCGGCCGACCAAGGAGGCCGAGCCCATGAGAAACGAAAACAATGGCGCATCCTGGCGTCTTCAGGCTATGATGGTCTGCCTGCTCTGCGCGGCGACCCTTTGGACGGCTTCAGCCCGAGGAGAGAACCCCATGGACATGCGCCTCACGAGTCCCGCCTTCCAGCCCGGCGAGGCCATCCCGGAGAAGCACTCCTGCGACGGCGAGGACGTATCCCCGGCCCTGGCCTGGGAAGGCATGCCTCGGGACGCCAAGGCCCTGGCCCTGATCATGGACGACCCCGACGCGCCCATGGGCACATGGGACCACTGGATCGTGTTCAACATCCCGCCGGCCGTGAAGGGCCTCAAGGAAGGCGCGGGCGCGGGCAACCTGCCCGGCCAGGCCAGGCACGGCCGCAACTCCTGGAAGCGCAAGGATTGGGGCGGCCCCTGCCCGCCCAAGGGCAGGCATCGCTACTTCTTCAAGCTCTTCGCCCTGGACGCCATGCTCGACCTGTCCGAGGGCGCTTCCAAGGCCGAGCTGCTCGACGCCATGGACGGCCACATCCTGGCCAAGGCCGAGCTGATGGGCACGTACGCGCGATAAGCAAGCTTAACCGCAAGCCGCCTGGCTCGATTCACCGGAAGATACGCCGTGGCCGCACCTCACCGGCGAATCCGGGAGAACGACGCGCTTCCCGGCTCTTGCGCAAGGCCTTTCATCCAAGCCGGGCCGCGCCCTTGAGGGCCTTGCCCTCCAATTCCTTGAGCGCGTCCCGACCGATCCAGCGCGCGGCCTTGTCCTCCCGCTCGGCCAGGCGGCAGGCCACTTCCATGGCCGCCTCGCGCAGGGCCGCGTTGCGCTTGCCGATTGAGCGCAGGGCCCAGTTCACGGCCTTCTTGACGAAGTTGCGCCCGTCGTCCGCGCCACGTTCGATGAGCGGCAGAAAGGCCAGGAAGCGCGCGTCCGGGGCCTTCTTGTCGTGCACGGCAAGCACGGCCATGAGCACGAAGCCCGCGCGGCGCGTGAACTCCTCCTCGCGGCCGGACCACTCGACAGCCTTGGTCCAGGCGTACGGCACGCGGTCGAGCAGGTTCAGGCAGCACTGGTCGCACAGGTCCCAGTTGTCGAAGTCGGCCACCCAGGCCTCGGCCAAGGGCTCGTCCATCAATCTCGGATCGGCCAGCAGACAGGCCAGGATGCGCGCCTCGTGCACGGCCGTGGCCCACAGCTCCAGGGCCAGCGAGTGGTCGCGGCCGATCTCCTTGGCCATGGCCCGCAATGCCGGCTTGCGCGCGCCAAGCACGCGGGCCTTGGTCGAGGCGATGCCGAAGCGGGCCATGCCCTGCCTGTCCCTTTCGCTCGACGCGGATTCGAGCCGCGCAAGGATGTCCCGGACCCGTCGGCCGTTGCCCATACTCTGCCCTCGCTTACTTCGTCGCTGATTTCCGTGAAGAATTGAACGGGCAGCGGCCCCCGGTCAACTTCAATCGTTTCGACCGCAAGAAACGGATGGAACGTTTCTGACCCGCGCACTAGGATGCGGCCATGTCACGCATAGGAACGCATAGCCCTATTGATAGCCGCACGCAGGCAGACCCCCTTGACGATGAGCGCTGGTTGGCCGTGGCTGGCCGGGACGCGGGCGCGGATGGGCGCTTCGTCTACGCGGTGCGCGGCACGGGCATTTATTGCCGGCCTAGCTGCCCGGCGCGCCGGCCCAGGCGCGAAAACACGGCCTTCTTCGACACGGCCGCCGAGGCGGCGCGGGCTGGCTTCCGGCCCTGCAAACGCTGCCGGCCAGACGAGGCGGCCTCGCCGCTGGACAGCCGCGCGGCCCTGATGCGCGAAGCCTGCCGGGCAATCGAGGACAGCGACGAGCCGCCGAGCCTGGCCGAGCTGGCTGGCAAGGCCGGGCTGACGCGCTTCCACTTCCAGCGGCTGTTCAAGGGCGTCACGGGCGTCACGCCCAAGGAGTACGCGCAGGCCTGCCGGCGCAGGCGGCTCCAGGAATCGCTGGGCAGCGGCGAGGGCGTGAGCGCGGCCATCCACGGCGCCGGCTTCGGTTCGGCCAGCCGGGTCTACGAGCGCTCGGGCGAGCTGCTCGGCATGAGCCCGGCCGCATTCCGCCGTGGCGCGCCCGGCGAGACCATCCGCCACGCCCTGGCCGAGACGTCTCTTGGCTGGCTGCTCGTGGCGGCCACGAACAAAGGCCTGTGCGCCATTGAGCTTGGCGACGACCCGCAGACCTTGCGGGAAGGCCTGCAACGGCGCTTCCCCAAGGCCAGGCATGTTCCGGCCGACGCGGAGCTGGACGGCTGGCTGCGGCAGGTGGTCGCGGCCCTGGACCATCCGGCGGACTTCCCGCCGCTCCCGCTGGACATCCGCGGCACGGCCTTCCAGCAGCGGGTCTGGAAAGCCCTGCGCGACATACCCGCCGGCAGCACGGTGAGCTACGCCGAACTGGCCGCGCGCCTGGGCCGGCCTGGCGCGGCCCGCGCCGTGGCCCTGGCCTGCGCGGGCAACGCCCTGGCCGTGGCCGTACCCTGCCACCGCGTTGTGGGCGGCGACGGCTCGCTCAGGGGCTACCGCTGGGGCCTGGCTCGAAAGAAGGCTCTGCTCGACCGCGAGCGCAAGCAGGCAGAGAGCGCCGGCGGGAAGGACTCGGCTTGAGCGTGCGCCAGGCGACTCCGGCCGCGCCCCGCCTCACCGCCACGCCCGCCCTGGAGCGCAAAGCCGGGAAGACTTTCCCGCCCCCGCCTACTGCTTCTCCTCGTAGCTGATCCGGTACACAGCGCCCGCGTGGTCGTCGCTGACCAGCAGCGCGCCGTCGGGCATGACGAGCACGTCCACGGGCCGGCCCCACCTGGAGCCGTCCGCCTCGAGCCAGCCCGAGGCGAAAGCCCCGTAGCCCACCACGTCGTCGCCCTTGAGCCGGGCCAGGGACACCCGGCAGCCCACGGGGTCCGAGCGGTTCCATGAGCCGTGCTCGGCGATGAAGACCTGTTCCCGGTACTCCTCGGGGAACATCCGGCCCGTGTAGAACTTCATGCCGAGCGGCGCGGCATGGGCCGGCAACTCCAGCCTGGGCGGCTCGTATTCCGCGCACTTGCCCTTGGCTTTCGGATTCTTGGGAATGTCATCCTCCATGCATATGGGAAAGCCGAAGTGCAAGCCCTTGGCGTGCGCCCGGTTGAGCGTGTCGGGCGGCCGCGTGTCGCCGACCCGGTCGCGGCCGTTGCCCGTGAACCACAGCTCGCCTGTCCGCGGATGGAAGTCGAAGCCCACGGTGTTACGGATGCCGCGGGCGAAGACCTCCAGGCCGCCGCCGTCCGGGCGCATGCGCGTGATGGTCGCGTACGGGTCGGGCCGCTCGCAGACGTCGCACGGCGCGCCCACGGGTACGTAGAGCCAGCCGTCCGGGCCGAAGGCGATGTACTTCCAGCCGTGCCATTCGTCCTCCGGGAAGGAGTCGTTGATCGTCACTGGCGCGGGCGGGTCATCCAGGCGCGACTCGATCTCGTCGTAACGCAGCACGCGGCTGATCTCGGCCACATAGAGATCGTCGTCGCGAACAGCCACGCCGTTCGGCTGATTCAATCCCTCGGCAATGGTGAACACGGTGTCCGCCGTGTGGTCGCCGTCATGGTCCAGAAGGGCGTAGACCCTGTCCCCGCGGGTGCCCACGAAGAGCGTGCCGGCAGGACCCAGGGCCAGCGAGCGGGCCTTGGGCACGCGGGCGTAGAGGCTGATGGCGAAGCCCTCGGGCAATGTGATCCTGTCGAGCGGGAGCTCGCCGTCCTGGCAGGCTGCCGTCCCGGCCATGCCGGCAAGACAGGCGAGGCAGGCGCAGAGAACGCTCACGGCCGTGACGAAGGGGCGTGCACGCATGCTTCGCTCCATGCTGGTTGAGGTCAAGCCTCGCTGGGGAACCTGCGCCGCGCCCTGGGGCAAAACCGTGCAGAGAGGCGCGACATCAGGCCCGGCGCAAGGCGGCGCGGGCCAGCCGGAAGTGAAAGCGCGCTCCGGCTCGCCCTCCCTCGCATGCATTCATTGCCGTCATGAATACATTTCGCGGCAATACACTAGCATAAGCCAGGAGCTTCACAAGGTTACGACCGTTATTTTTTGCTCCCTCCTGCTGACATGCGGTCCGTCATCCTCTACAAGGCATAGGATGGTGTGGTGTTTTCAATGACGAGATGCGCTCTAGCGGGGGTACTGATGGACATTCATGGATTCGCGGCAGGCACGTTCCGCCGTCTGGCCCTGCCGTTGCTGGCGCTTTGCCTGGCGCTCGCCGGAGGCCAGGCCTGGGCCGGGTCGGATGAGGCGCGGCTAGATGCCGAGCAGGCCAGGGCCTGGGTCGAGGAGATGAAGGCAAGCGAGCGCGGTCCGTTCGAGCGGTTGCGCTGGTTCTGCGAGGACGGCACGACCCTGCCGCCCGAGCCTTATGCCTGCGCCGGTCATGGCGGCGGCCACCAGCACGGCGAGCGGAACGACAAGGCCGAGGCCCTGCGCCAAGCCGGCCTGGAGGTCGCCACGGTGCTCGCGGGCATCAATGTAAAGGATTTCCTGGCCAGGCCGGACTTTGCCGCCGCGCTCAAGCAGATGATCCTGGAGCGCTGGCTCGTGGCGGCCGACGACGGCTGGATCTACCGCCGGGCCCGCTTCTACCGGGGCGCGCTCCAGGCCGAGGACGAGGACGCGGGCGGCAAGGCCCTGCTGCTCGGCCTGCTCGACCAGCGGGACTGGCGCCAGGACAGCTTCCTCGTGGCGCGCGAAGCGGTGCGCGCCCTGCCCCACGGCCGCTGGAACGCGCCGCTCACCGACGCGCGCGCCCTGGCCGCGCGCATAGAGGCCCAGGACAGCGGCTTCGCCGGCCTGCGCGCCAAGCTGCACGGCGCGCCCGGCCCCGAGGACACGCAACTCGTGCGCGAGCACGCCTTGCAAAAAGGCAGCCTTGCGCTGCTCGTCGAATACGAGCGGCTGGCCATGCTGCTTCAGGACGTCTACAAGCCGCGCGAGTTGCGCAAGGCGCTGGAAGCCGTCGCCGGCAAGACCGGAGATGCCGGCTTGGCCCAGGCTTTGCGGGCCGAGTCGGCTGGCCTCGGGCAGGATGCCGGCCCGGCGGAGAGCATGGCCCGCGCGGCCAGGGCCATGTCCGCCCTGCGCTCGGGCTTCGAGGCCTTCACCACGCCCGAGGCCAGGCTGGCCGCCCTGGATCTGAGCCTGGACCTGGAGGTAGAGGCCTACGCGCTCATGGGCGAGCTCCTGCGCTCGCGCCACGCGGCCACGCGCGCCGAGCAACTCCGCTGGCTGGACGCGACGGTCACGGCCCTGCACGGCATGGGCCTGCTCGGCGAGCGCGAGCTGGAGGCTCTGCGGGCGTCCAAAGCCGGCCTGGACCAGGACAGGGTCGCCCTCACGGAGTACCGGCAGGCGCTCAAGCACCAGGAGCGCGCCGCGGATTGGGCCGGCCGCGCGCTGCACTTCCATTTCGCGCCCGAGGTGGAGCGCTTGGCGGCTGTCGAGCCCAAGGCCAGGCTGTTCACTCAGGATCGGCTGCGGGCCAGCCCCTTGGCCCTGCACGCGGCCGTGTGCGAAACCCTGCTGGCCGACGCCGACCGCAATCTCGGCCTGGCGCACACGCTCCTGGGCCGCTCTGTCTCGTCCGGCCTGCGCGGGCTCAATCCTGGCCTGGCGCGCGGCGTGCTCCATGTGCACGAGGAGGGCCAGAGCATGGAAGACCTTGATCCCCAGGGCATCCACCTGCTCCCGGCCACCACCTCCGACCTGCCGCCCGTGGCCGGCATCCTGACCATGGGCCTGGGCAATTCCCTGTCCCACGTGCAGCTCCTGGCCCGCGACCTGGGCATCCCCAACGCGGCCGTGGATCACGGCCTGCTCGGGCGGCTCTCGGCCATGGCCGGCAAGCGGGTGGTGCTCGCCGTGAGCCCCGGCGGCCGGGTCAGTCTGGAGCCGGACAGCCCCACGTGGGACGCGGCCTTTGACAAAAAGGAGCAGACGCCCGCCGACTTCCTTATTCCCGCCGATACCTCACGGCTGGATCCGCGGGTCACGAGCCTCATTCCCCTGGGACACCTGGCGGCCGGCGATGCCGGCCGGGTGGCCGGCCCCAAGGCCTGCAACCTGGGCGAGCTCAAGCACGCCTTTCCCGAGGCCGTGTCCGAGGGGTTGGTCATCCCCTTCGGCGTCTACGCGCAGGTGCTCGACCGGCCCGCGCGGCCCGGCGGGCCGAGCATGCGCGAATTCCTGCGCCAGGGCTATGCGCTGGCGCGCGGCATGCACGACAAGGCCGCCCGCGCCAAGGCCGAGACCGAACTGCTGGCCGAGGCGCGGGCCTGGTTCGAGTCCCTGGACCTCGGCCCGGAGCTGACCGATCGGCTGCGCGCGGCCATGGACGAGCGCTTCGGCCCGGACGGAACCTACGGCGTTTTCGTGCGCAGCGACACGAACGTCGAGGACCTGCCGGGCTTCACGGGCGCAGGGCTGAACAAGACCGTGCCCAACGTGGTCGGCTTCGATGAGATCATCGACGCGATCCGCCAGGTCTGGGCCTCGCCCTTCAGCGAGCGGGCCTACGCCTGGCGGCAGGCGCACATGGAGGACCCGGCCGGGCTGCACGTCTCGGTGCTCATCCAGAAGACCGTGCCGGCGGACAAGTCGGGCGTGCTCGTGACCACGGACATTCATGCCGGCAGATCAGGCCACGTCTCCATCGCCGTCAACGAGGGCCTGGGCGGGGCCGTGAACGGTCAGCTCGCCGAGGAACTGTGCGTGGAGCTGGCCACGGGCCGGCCCCAGCTCCTGGCCCCGGCCGCCGAGCCCATGCGCCGCGCGGCGCTGCCCGAGGGCGGCCTGGACACGCTGCCCTGCGCCGGCGGCCCAGTGCTCGCCCAGGCCGAGATCATGGCCCTGTGCGACCTGGCCCGGACCGCGCCCGCCCGCTTCCGGGCCTTGCGCGGCCAGGGCGGCCAGTCGCTCCCAGCCGATATGGAGTTCGGCTTCGTGGACGGCAGGCTGGCCCTGTTCCAGCTCCGGCCTTTCGTGACCAGCGCCAAGGCCCGGCGGAACGCCTTGCTCCTGGCCATGGACGAAGGCCTCAAGGCCCCGCCCAGCGCGCGGGTGGACCTGCGGAGAGCGCCATGAACGGGCTCATGGGCGTGGCGCGCGGCCTGCCCTGCCTGGCTCTCGCCGTGCTCCTCGCGGCCGGTCCGGCCCTGGCCTACCCGGTATACGAGGCCGATGATCGCGGCATTGCGCGCCTTGCCCCGTACCAGGCCACCGAGCTTCCGGCCGGCGCGCGATTGCCCCTTGGGCGCGTGGACCTGCGGCTGACCGCGCGCAAGGATCTGGATCTGCCGCCGCCCGACCCTGAACTAAGCAGGGAGATCGCGCACATCCTCGGCCAGGACGCCCAGAGCTTCTCCTTCGCCGTGCTCGACCTCTCGGACCCCGGCCGGCCGCGCTACGCCGAGCACCGGGGCGACGCGGCCGCTACGGCCGGCAGCGTGGGCAAGCTCCTCGTGGGCCTGGCCCTGTTCCAGGCTCTGGCCGACGCCTGGCCGGACGATCTGACCGCCCGCGAACGCGTGCTGCGCGAGACCGTGATCATTGCCGACGAGGTCATCGACAGCGACTCCCACGACGTGCCCCTGGCCAGGGACGGCGGCCTGGACTATCGGCCGCTGCGCAAGGGCGACGCGGCCAACTTGTGGACCTGGCTGGACTGGATGCTCTCGGCCAGCTCCAACGCCGCCGCGAGCATGGTGCTCAAGCAGGCCATGCTCCTGCACCGCTTCGGCGCGGACTATCCCGTGGGCGCCAAGGCGGCGGGAAAGGCCTTCGACCTCCCGGAAACGGAGCGTCAGGCCTGGCTGCGCGCCACGCTCGTGAAGCCGGTCGAACGCAACGGCCTCGACGCATCGGCGCTCCAGCAGGGCCGGTTCTTCACGCGCGGCGGCAGGAAGCTCGCGCCGGGTTTCGGGAGCCACGCCACGGCGCGCGAGTTGTGCCGCTTCATGCTGCGCATGGAGCAGGGCCGGCTGGTGGACGAGTTCTCCAGCCGCGAGCTCAAACGGCTTCTTTATCTCACGGAAGGGCGCATGCGCTACGCGGCCTCGCCAGCCTTGTACAACGCCGCGCTCTACTACAAGTCGGGCTCACTCTACTCGTGCCTGGACGAGCCGGGCTTCGACTGCCGCCAGTACCACGGCGACAGACTCAATCTGCTGGCCTCGGTGGCCGAGATCGAGGCCCCGGCCCAGGACCCGCAGGCGTTCTACATCGCGGCCGTGATCTCCAACGTCCTGTGCCGCGACTCCTCCGAGCTGCACAAGGAGCTGGCCACGGCCATCCACCGCATCGTGATCAAGGGCAGCCGTCGGGAACCAGCCAGGCAGGAGCCGATCAAGGCCGGTATGGAGTAGCTTGACGGCACGCCAGCAGTCCAAAAAGAGGGCGTCCTTTCTCAGCCGATTTGCATATCACGCTCGTTCGCCCGCAGGTACTCGCTCAGCGCATCAAGGAGGCGCCTGGCCGTGGCCAGGGCCTCCTCGCGCCGGCCTTGGCGGGCCGCGTTCTCCAACTCCGTGGCCAATTCGTACACGTCCATGGCTCCGGCGAAGTGCGCGCCGTTGCGCAGGCCGTGGGCCTCGCCCGAGAGACCCTCCAGGTCCTCGGCCTCCAGGTGGGCGCCGAGCGCCTCCTGGCGCTGGGGCACCTCGCTGAGAAACATGCGTCGGATGACCTCGCTCGGTCTGGAAACCACGGACCGGCGAGGCTTGGCTTCGGCCTCGCGGGGCTTGGCTTCGCCCCCGCGAGCATTCCCGCCGCGCGCCGCCAGCGCGTTGATGATCTCGCGCTCAAGCTCCTCGAAGTTGATGGGCTTGGGCACATAGGCATCCATGCCCGCCGCCAGGGCTTTGCTCCTGTCCTGACTCAAGGCGTAGGCCGTCAGGGCCACGATGGGGATACCCGACCACGGCTCGCCCGTGGCCGCGCGGATGGTGCGCGTGGCCTCCAGGCCGTCCATGTGCGGCATCTGGATGTCCATGAGGATCAGATCGTAGGGCTTGGCCTTGAGCATGTCGAGCACGATCCTGCCGTTCTCGGCGATGTCCACGGCATGGCCCATGGCCTCGAAGTAATCCTTGAGGAAGAACTGATTGATGCGGTTGTCCTCGGCGAGCAGGAAGGACAGGGCAGGGATGTCCTTGAGCCCGTGGGCGGGCCGCTCGGCATGGAGGACCCGAGGCGCGGGCTTACGGATGCCGACCACGGGGAGCGAGAAGGTGAAGGCGCTGCCCCTGCCCGGCATGCTCTCGACCCATATCTCGCCGCCGAGCATCTCCACCAGCCGCTTGGAAATGGCCAGCCCCAGGCCGGCGCCCCCGAACCCCTTGGACAGGGAGCTGTCCAGTTGGCTGAAGCTCTTGAACAGGCAGGGCTGCATCTCCTCGGGTATGCCCATGCCCGAGTCGCGCACGCAGAATAGAAGCGTCAGGCGCTCCTCGCCGCGGCTGCCGAGCATGGCCGAGACGGCCACCTCGCCCTTCTCGGTGAACTTGATGGCGTTGGAGACGAGGTTCGTGAGCACCTGCCCGAGCTTGTCAGCATCCGTGCGCAGCCAGGCCGGGACGCCGGAGCCGATGCGCACGTTCAGCTTCAGGCCCTTCTCGCGGGCCTGATAGCCGTAGGGGCTGACGATCTTCTCCAGCAGCCCGGCCAGTTCGAAATCCTGCTCATGGACATCGAGCTTGCCCGCCTCGATCTTGGACAGGTCCAGGATGTCGTCGATGAGGGCCAGCAGGGCATCGGCCGAGTGCTTGATCATGCGCGCGTACTCGCCCTTGTCCGCCGGGTCCTTGAGGACCGAGAGCCGCTCCGCGAGACCGAGCACGGCGTTGAGCGGCGTGCGTATCTCATGGCTCATGCTGGCCAGGAACTCGCTCTTGGCCCGGCTGGCCTCCTCGGCCTCCCGCTTGGCCTGCCGGAGGCGCTCCTCCAGGCGCTTGAAGCGGGTGATGTCGCGCACCACGGCCAGCACCGAGCCCACCTCGCCCGCTACGTTCTGCACGGGCGCGAGCCGGGCCTGCATGTGGCGCTCGCTCCGCCGGCTTTTCATGCGGAAGGATATGGACGAGCCGTGCCCGCTGCGCAGGACCTGCCGCAGGCTGCTCTCGAAGCACTCGGCGGGCTCGGGGTCCTGGATGATCTCCCCGATGCGCTTGCCCAGGTAGTCCTGCCTCGGCCTGCTCGCGACGCTCTCCACCGCGGGATTGACGTAGCGGATGCGCAGATCGCGGTCGTGGATGAGGATGAGGTCGGAGGCGCTGTCCACGAAGATCTTGAACTCCTGCTGGGCCTGCAAGGAAGTCCGCTCGGCCTCCAGCCGCCTGGCGACCTCCCGCTCCACCGCGTCCCTGGCCGCGCGAGCCTCCTGCTCCAGGGTCGCGCATCTGGCTCGCAAATCCTCAAGCTCGCGGACGAGCTCCTGCTTGGGCGAACCGCGCGCCTTCATGCTCTGCCCCCTTCCTTCAGGGCTCATGGGATATTTCATGTCCGGCACGGTACCAGAAGCCCAACAAGTTGCAAAAACCAAACTGGCTGGGCTGACGGGGCGGCCGGCCGCGAGGCTCAGCCCAAAAGCGAGGCCGGGGTTACGCGCAGGGTCTTGGGGTCCACGCTGTCCTGGACGCGCAGGTCGATGCCCCTGGCCTGGTGTTCGGCCAGGTCAATGGTCATGGGCCGCCGACGCCGGAACCCCTGATCGAAGCAGACGTCCACCGTGGGCAACAGGATGCGCTCGGGATTGATCTCGCGCACGACGGCGATGCTCCCGTCCGTGAGCCGGACCAGGCTTCCCGGCGGGTAGACGCCGATGCACTTGATGAAACGCTCCACGTAGGTCGGGAAGAAATGCGTCCCGTTCTCGCGGTAGATGAGGCCCAGGGCCGTGGTCGGCGTGCTCGCCTTGCGGTAGCAGCGGTTGCTGGTCAGCGCATCGTACACGTCCACCAGGCTGATGACCCTGGCCAGCGGATTGATGGCCCTGCCCGAGAGGCCTCGGGGGTAGCCGCGGCCGTCGTGGCGCTCGTGGTGCTGCATGATGGCCAGCAGCACATCCCGCTGGAGCGCGGACGAGTCGCGCATGACCCGGTAGCCCTCCACGGCATGGCGCTTGATGATGCCGTACTCCGCATCGTTCAGTCGGCCGGGCTTCTTGAGGATCTCCTCGGGGATGCACGCCTTGCCGACGTCGTGGAAGATGCCGGCGATGCCCAGCACGCGCAGCTGCTCCGTGGGCAGGCCGAGGCTCCTGCCGAAAAGGATCGCGAACACGGCCACGTTGATGCAGTGGTGGAAGGTGTAGTCGTCGTGCTCCCGCAGCTTGGCCAGGCTGGCCACGGCCGACCGGTTGCGCATGATGCTGGCGATGATCCGGTCCACGACCGGGACCGCCTCGCGGCAATCCAGAACCTTGCCCCGGCGGACCTCCTCCATGAAGTGGCGCGCGTAACTCAGGGCCTCGGCGTATACCACGCCGGCCTTCTCGAACTCCTCGGGAAACGGCGTCTCCTGAGCCTTGGGACGGATGGCGCTCCACAGATCGAGGACACGCTTCTTGTCCTCGACCAGGGAGGCCGGGGCCGCCTTCGGGTCGCCCGGGCCGGTCATGAGCATGCCCGCCGCCCGTGCGAGCCAAGCCCGCCGGCCAGGCAAATCATGTGCCGCAAGGCGCTCTGGACGGGCAATGAAGCGGTGCGTGACGTGGCGGACATGCTTCGCTCTTGGCTGCCGGATCGCATTTGGGTTGAAATTGTTATGAAAATATACGTCCTGGCCGGTCCGGGCGCAAGCACATAGTCCCTGGCCGCGAATTCCCGACGTGCGGTCTTCCCCCGCATGTCGCCAGGCTCCATCCCTTCGCCTGGCCGGTAAGGCGACGCGCATTGACCGCGGCCCCATTCTGTGGTGACCTCCGCGCCAGGGCCTGCCGGCCGGCAAGCCCGCAACTGGCCACACCCTTGGCCTGGAGGCGACCTGGACCGTGACCCAAGACCACCGTGAAACCGCCGGGGGCTTCGAGCCCGCCGTCCTTCAGGCCGGTCTCGTTCAGCCCCAGGCAGTCCTGGCGGCCGCGCTCGCGGACCTGCCCGGCCCGGCGCGAGCGCGCCACGCCCCGGCCCTGGCGCGCCGTCTGCCCGGCTGGACAGCCAGCCTGCGCGCCATGCGGCTGGGCTCGTCCCATGGTCCCGTGCTCGCCGTGTGGCTCGCGGAAGGCCCGGAGGCGGAGATCGACCAGGCCATGGCCGGCGAGCCCGTCCTGGGCCTGCTCCTGCACCGCCTGGCCTCGGGATTGGTCATGGCCGCGCTGGCCTGCCTGCGGCCCCAGGCCGCCGAGCGGAACTGCGCGCCTCGGCCCGAGATTTGCCCGGACCTGGACACGGCCCTTGCCGCCCACGGACTGGCCGATGCGCAAGGCCGGCCCGCGCGCCGTTATGCCGTGATCACCCACGACACCCCTGATGCCGGCTGCGCGGACTGCGGCCTGCGTCACGGCTGCCAGGGGCCGCGCACAGGAAGTCTGCCATGAAGCTGCTCATGTTCTATGCCCCGGAGTTCTGGCACAAGCCATTTCAGAAGACCCTGGCCGATGCGCCCGAAGCAGCCCCGGAGGGCGAATCGGCGCACAATGCCGTGGTGGTCTTCTACCATGGCGAGGCCGAGGACCATGAACGCCGCGACAGCGTGCTCTCCAAGACGCTCAAGAACATCAAATGGCTGGCCGGCAAGTTCGGGACCAAGGGCGTGGTGCTGCACTCCTTCGGCCACCTCTCCGAGAGCAAGGCTGATCCCGAGTTCGTGCGCGGGCTCGTGTCCGATGTCCGCCAGCGCCTGGAAGGCACGGGCTACACCGTGGCCGAGACGCCCTTCGGCTACCTGAACGAATGGAAGCTCCACGTGGCCGGGGATTCCCTGGCCAAGGTCTTCAAGAGCATTTGATCCGGGGCTGGAGCAGGCCAGGAACGATCCCCGCGACCGGCCGCGATGGAACCGGCCCATGGGAACCGCGTCAGGTCCGGGCCTGACGTAACCTTGCCTGACTATCTTCGTGGAAAACGGCCGGATGGCGGGCTCAGGCCCGCGTGGCGCGGCCCGTTCCGGCCTTGGGCCTGGCCGCGAGCTTGACGGCGCTTGGCGCTGAAGCGCCGCCGGCGTAGGCGATGGACGCGAGCGCCGGCCGGCCCTCAAGGAAAGCCTCGATCATGGGGCGCTCGGCGGCGCTGAGCCGCACGTCCGACAGGGGCAGGCTCGTGCGGCGGCCGCCGTAGAGCTTGAGCGCGCCATCCACGAAAACAGCCTGGAGAAAGCCGGCCCTCATGGTCAGGCTCCGGTTGCCGGAACGCGACAGATGCACTGTCAGGGACAGGGTATGAGCGCGTTCAGGGCCGCGCGAGACGAGGCTGCCGGTGCGGATGAGCGTGTCGAGCACGGTTTCCGGCAGGATGCCGGTGATGGAGGACAGATCCTCGATGAACTGGGGCAGTTGCGCGAGGTAGTAGTCGGGATCGATCTTGAAGGCCGCGGAAGAGCCGGGCCGGTTGAGGAACTCGCCCGAGGCCTCGAATGCGGCGGCCAAGGCCCGTTGCAGGCGCTCCATGATCTCGGAGTAGTCGTTGATGGGCATGGGCGTCTCCACGCTGGGTTTTCAGCCTGCCCGGACACGCCCTCGCGGGCAGGGCCGGTTCGAGGACCGCTCGGGCCGAGGCCAGGCTTGGCCCGGCGCCGCGCAACGGCTCGGGCTGCCCGCACGGCCATGCCGCCGCGTGTCGGGCTGCCGATGCCGCCAAGGGCGGCCGCGCGCCTGGAAGTCGCTATGAACCAAGACCTGACCGGCTGAAGCAGAGACCTGGATCAGCTCGCAAGCAAAAAATTATTATATAATTTAAGATGCTTGGTGGTCACTAACGCGCTAGTACATGCCCCGCTGCTTCTCGCTCCGCTTGGCGCTGCGGAAGTTGTAGTCGTCCAGGGCTTTGTTGCCGCCGGCGAGCATGGGCAGCAGCTCGGAAACCACCAGGACCACGATGATGATCATGGCCAGGATCATGAGCGCGAACTGGGTGTTCATGGCTTTTCCTCCTAACCTCGAAATTTGGAATCCTCACTGCCGTTCCCTATACAAGTTCCATACCGAGGCGCGAGTCCGGGGGCCTGTCGTCGTTCGCCCCAAATGCCTCCAGGCCCAGTGGACAGGCTCGCCAGGGCGTCCCCGAATCGTGGAGCCAGGCTCCCGGCAATCGCGGGCGAAGCCGGACACCCCCCGTGCGGCACGACATGGCGGGTCAACGTCCCTTTTATCGGACGGATGCGGGATTACTGTACCCCCTCGACGCCCATGCCGTTGAAAAAACCTGAAAGCCGATGCGCGCCGCAGCGGCGCGGCTGAATCCCCGGCCTCAGAAACACGCCCGGACAAGGCCGCGACAGGGGCGGGACGGCCCCGCCGGACCGGTGATCGTCCAGCGCATCATCGTCCAGCGCATCTCGGGGGCGAGTCCGGACATGAAAACAGCAAGCCCCGCCGAGCATCCCGGCGGGGCTTGCGATAACCGCCTTGTCGGCGATGCCGCTAGGCAGCCTTGGCCTTTTTCTTCTGGCTCTGCTCTTCCTGCTCGAACTTGCCGAACATGGTTTCCAGCTCTTGTGACGAGAAGGAATCCTCGATGTCCTCGAACATCTCGCTCTCCTCCTCCTGGATATGGTGCTGGATCATCTCCATGAGCACCGTGGCCTTGGCCTTGAAGGTCTCGTCCGAGGCCTTCAGGCCGAAGAGCTGCTGGCATACGTGCTGGGCGGCCTTGTGCTCCTCGATGGCCTCCAGGGCGGTCTCCTTGACCTCGCCGCCCTGCTTGATCAGCGCCGGGTAGAGGATCTTCTCCTCGGCCTCCATGTGCGGGATGAGGTTCTCGCGGAGCTGGTTGAGCCACTGCTGGCGGTCTGACTCGGATGCCTTGACCAGCTTCTTCAAGATGCTCTTCACTTCCTGGTGCTCGTCGTGGATATGCTTCAGCAGTTTGGGCTGCGCCATGGGAAAGGGACCTCCTTGCCGTGTTGGGCCGCGTCCGCCCCGCTCCGGGGCGGGGTTGCGCCGCCTGTGTTTCAGTGCTGCCCGCAGGATAGCAGGCCGGGGCGCTCACGGCTGTCGGCAAGGCGAGGATTCGGTCGTAGGACTGGCGCGCACGAAAAAGCCGGGCCGACCCTTGAGGATCGGCCCGGCGCCAATTCGTGCGGCCCCGTGGGGCGGCTACTTCTTCTTTTTCATGGCCTCCTGGAGCTTCTGCGCCAGGGTGCCGAATCCGCCACCGCCACCGCCGGCGGAAACAGGCTGAGGGGCGGGCTTGCTGAACTTCTTCCAGTCCTCGGCCCCGCGCTCCTCGCCCGTGCCCAGGGTGATCTTGCGCTCGGCGGGGTTGATCTCGTCCACCGAGACCTGCACCTGATCGCCCGGCTTGAGCGCTTCGAAAGCGGCGGGCTTCTGGGCCCTGGAGATGCGCGACCTGGGCAGCAGGCCGGTCACGCCCGGCTCAAGCTGTATGAAGATGCCGAAGGCCTCCTGCTTCTCCACCGTGCCGGTCACGGCCTGCCCGATCTGATACTTCTCGGGTGCCTCCAGCCACGGATCGCCCTGGGTCTCGCGCATGGACAGGGAGATGCGCCGGTTGGCCAGGTCCACGTCCTTGATCTTCACCGAGACTTCCTGGCCGGGCTGGACCACGTCGCCGGGCTTGGCCACGCGGCGCGTGTAGCTCATCTCGCTCACGTGCACGAGGCCCTCGATGCCCGGGGCAAGCTCCACGAAGGCGCCGAAGTCCGCCAGGCGGACCACCTTGCCGGTGACCGTCTCGCCGGCCTGGAAACGGCCGCCGATGGTGGTCCAGGGATCTTCCTGGGCCTGCTTCAGGGACAGGGAAATCTTGAGCCGGCCTTCCTTCTTGCCGGGCTCGACCGCGAGCACCTTGGCCTTGACCCGCTCGCCGGGCTGGACAGCGGCCTCGGGGGTCTCGACCCGCGACCAGGACAGCTCGGAGATGTGCGCCATGCCTTCCAGGCCGGGCATGAGCTCCACGAACGCGCCGTATGGCATGAGCTTGCTCACGGTGCCTTCGATGATCTCGCCGGGCTTGATCTCGGCCTTGAACTTCTCCGCGGACTCCCTCTGGGCCTCGGCGAGCAGCTCGCGGCGCGACACGACGATGTTGCGGCCGTTCTGCTCGAACTTGATGACGCGGAACTCGTAGGTGTTGCCTATGAAGACCGAGGGATCCTCGACGTACTGGAGATCCATTTGGCTCACCGGGCAGAAGGCCCGCTTGCGCATGACCTCCACGCTGAAGCCGCCCTTGACGGCCTCCTTGACCCGGCCTTCCACGGGAACCCGGTTCTCGTAGGCATCGCGCAGGGCCTGCATGCTTCCGGCGCCGGAAAGGGCGCGGGAGAGCTTGACCTGCCCGCCTGACGTGTCCACCACGTACAGTTGCAGGGCATCCCCTTCCTTATAGGGGACCACGCCTTCCTCGTTCCTGAGCTCCTCGGCGGCGACAACGCCGTCGGTCTTGGCCCCGGTGTCCACGAAGACCGCGTCGGGTCCGACGGACACGATCCTGCACTCGACCTTGTCCCCGACCTTGAGGCCCTCGCCGCGGCCCTGTTCATAGTCGTGGAGAAGATCGGCGAAGGATTCTTCCTGCCCGGCCGTCTTCTTGCCTTCGTCAGCCATATGGTTCTCCTTGACGCATTCGTTCTCTCAAAGACCGGTCCTTGATAGAGAAGAATGCCTCCGGCTACAAGAGCCGCGCATGCCATTTTTTTCGGCCGAGGGGATCGGCCGGCATGCCGCGGGAGGCACACATGGAAATGACCTCCCAAGTCGGGCTGGACCGTAAGCCGGCCCGGCGAAGGGACGCGGCGGACCCGCTCGCCACACACAAATTTATATTATTATATTAAATTATTACGGCACAAACCAAGGCTGCCTGACCCTGTTGCGCGACTTGACAATCTCGCAGTCCGCTCCCTATAGGTGAAAGCATTACATAAACCAAAACCTGGAGAAAACTACATTTTCTAACCCGGTTAATATGTCGGCTCCATGACAATAACCTCAGGGAAGGGAGAAGCGCATGCTGGACAAGCAGAGGACCTACGCCTTGATCGGGCACGGGGGCAGCGGCAAGACCTCCGTGGCCGAGATGCTGCTCTTTAATGCCGGGGCGATAAACCGCCTCGGCAAGATCGAGGACGGCGCCACGGTTCTGGACTACGAGCCCGAGGAGATCAAACGGCGCGGCTCCATCCAGCCCGGCTTCTTCCGCTTCCCATGGAACAAGAATCCCCATTTCCTCATCGATACGCCCGGCGACAACAACTACATCGGCGACATGGGCTACCTGCTCACCGCCGCCGATAGCGTCGTGCTGGTCATAGACGCCGTGGACGGCGTCAAGCCCCTCACGCGCAAGATCTGGAACGAGGCCAAGTCCCGCAAGCTGCCCGGCATGGTCGTCATCACCAAGCTCGACCGCGACCGGGCCAGCTTCGACATGGCCTTCCAGGGCCTCAAGGACAAGCTGGGCATCCGCCCCCTGCTCCTGTACATGCCCATCGGCCAGCAGCAGGACTTCAAGGGTCTGGTGGACGTGCTCGCGGGCAAGGCCCTCATGTTCGACGGCTCGGGCGGAGTGAGCGAGGCCCAGATCCCGGCGGACCTGGCCGACGAGGCCCAGGCCCTGCGCGAGGCCATGATCGAGAACATCGCCGAGAGCGATGAGGAGCTCATGGAGAAATACCTCGAAGTGGGCAGCCTGAGCCCCGAGGAGATCACGCGCGGCCTGTCCAAGGGCGTGGCCTCGGGCGAGCTCGTGCCGGTCACGGCCTGCTCCGGCCTGGAGAATAAGGGCGGCCGCCAGATCCTGGACGCCATCCAGAACCTGCTGCCGCCCCCGACGGCCCGCGCGCCCTGGGTTTCGGACAAGGGCGAGGAGCGCCCGTCGTCTCCCGACGAGCCCCTGGCCGCCTTCGTGTTCAAGACCCTGGCCGACCCCTTCGCGGGCCAGCTCTCGGTCATGCGCATCCTCTCGGGCTCCATCTCCCCGGACAACGCTCCGACCCTGGCCAATCCCGAGCGCGAGGGCAAGGAGCGCATCGGCCAGATGCTCTTCCTCCAGGGCAAGGACCAGACGCCCTGCAAGGAGCCGGTCGGCCCCGGCGCCATCATCGCCGTGGCCAAGCTCAAGGACACGCACACGGGCGATACCCTGTGCGACGAGAAGGCTCCCTTCGTGTTCGCCAAGCCCCAGCTTCCGACAAGGCTCATCACCTTCGCCCTGGCGGCCAAGGAGAAGGGCGAGGAGGACAAGGTCTTCCAGGCCGTGCACAAGCTCCTGGAAGAGGACATCACCCTGCACCTGTTCCGCGACGAGGAATCGAGCGACATCCTCCTTTCGGGCATGGGCCAGATGCACATCGAGACCGCGGTGGAGAAGGCCCGACGCCGCTACAAGGTCGATATCGTGCTCAAGACGCCCAAGGTGCCCTACCGCGAGACCTTCAAAGGCAAGGCCGACGTGCAGGGCCGGCACAAGAAGCAGTCAGGCGGCCGCGGCCAGTTCGGCGACTGCCACGTGCGCATCTTCCCGCAACCCCAGGGAGCGGGCTACGAGTTCGTGGACATGATCGTGGGCGGCGCCATCCCCCGCCAGTACATCCCGGCCGTGGACAAGGGCATCCAGGAGGCCGCTCAGAGAGGCCCGCTCACGGGCAACCCGGTGGTGGACT
Source organism: Pseudomonadota bacterium (assembly GCA_023433925.1). Taxonomy (GTDB): domain Bacteria; phylum Desulfobacterota; class Desulfovibrionia; order Desulfovibrionales; family Desulfovibrionaceae; genus Desulfocurvibacter. The sequence continues at coordinate 48,590 of JAEYTO010000113.1, forward strand.
TCAAGGTCGAGCTGTACGACGGCAGCTACCATAACGTGGACTCCTCGGAGATGGCCTTCAAGGTCGCCGGATCGCTGGCCTTCAAGGCCGCCGCCGAGAAGGCCGGGCTCAAGCTGCTTGAGCCCATCATGCTCATGAGCGTGTTCGTGCCCGACGAGTTCATGGGCGACGTCATCGGCGACCTGTCCAGCCGGCGCGGCAAGGTGCTCGGCTCGGACTCGCAGGGCGGCGTGACCGAGATCAAGGCCCACGTGCCCATGGCCGAGGTGCTGCGCTACGCCCCGGACCTGCGCTCCATGACCGGAGGCCAGGGCACCTTCGCCATGGAATTCGATCACTACGAGGAATGTCCTCCGCCGGTCGCCGAGAAGGTGGTGGCGGAGAGCAGGAAGCAGGCGGAATAGGACTCGCGGGGCGGCCTACATCGGCCGCCCCGCCCTTGCGTCCGCCGGACAGCGTTCAAGGAGTGTGCATGGCCTTTCCCCATGAGATCGAAACCGCGCGGCTGCGCTTGGTGGCCGGCACCCCGGCTCTGGCCCAGGCCGCCCTGGAGGACCGCAACCGCTTCGCCGCGCTCCTCGGAGCCTACCCGGATCCGGGCTGGCCCACGCCCATCATCGGCGGCGCGCTGACCTACTTCGCGGACACGCTGGCCTCCCACCCTGAGCTGACCGGCTGGCTCGTCTGGTACGTCATCCGCAAGTCCGATCCCGTGGGCGGCTGCGTCATCGGCTCCACCGGCTTCGACGGCCTGCCCGACGACGATGGCTCGGTGCGCGTGGGATTCTCCATCGTGGAAGCCTATTGCGGCCAGGGGTATGCCACCGAGGCGGTCAAGGCCATGATGGACTGGGCCTTCGCGCATGGCGCCAAACGCTGCTATTCCCAGACCTATATCGAGAACCTCTCGGCCATCAAAGTCATGCAGAAGAGCGGCATGCTCTTTGGAGGCGAGATGGAGGAGGGCCTGGTGATCTACGAAAAGTTCAAGGAACAGGCCTGACGCCCCAGCGGGCCATGAGCGGCGTGGCAGGGCATCGCGCGGCCGCGCCAATGCCGGCCAGGGGCCGCCCGCATATTTCAGCATATACGCGGCCCGCCGCTTGCGGGCCGCGACCAGGACATCCATGCTGCCCATATTCCTCAAGGGCCTGGCCGTCGGCTTGTCCATCGCCGCGCCGGTGGGGCCCATCGGCATCCTGTGCATCCGCCGCACCCTGGCGCACGGCAGGCTGTACGGCCTGCTGACCGGCCTCGGCGCGGCCACCGCCGATGCCTTTTACGGCGCCCTGGCCGCGGCCGGGCTGACCTCCCTGGCCGGCTTGGCAAGCGGCCGGCCCCTGCTCGCCCTGCGCGCGGGCGGCGGCCTGTTCCTGCTCTGGCTGGCCTGGTCCACGGTTCGGCCCCGGCCCGCGCCCACGGCCGAATCATCCGGAGCGGCCGCGCGGCCGGCCCACGGCCTGCTCGGGGCCTATGCCTCGGCCCTGGCCCTGACCATGACCAACCCCATGACCATCCTGTCCTTCGCGGCCATCTTCGCCGGATTGGGGCTGGACCCGGCCGCGGGAGCGGGACGCGCGGGCGCGACGGCCATGGTCGCGGGAATCTTCGCCGGCTCCTGCCTGTGGTGGCTGCTCCTGTCGGGCGGCAGCGGCCTGCTGCGCGCGGCGCTGTCCACGAAATCGAGATGGATCGACCTGGGCTCCGGCCTGGTGCTCGCTGGATTCGGCCTGGCCGCCCTGACCTCGGCCCTTGCGGGGCCTTGACTGGTCCACTCCCGGCGGCCGGCGCGGGCGAATGCGCTCTGAAAGGCATAAGCCTTGCTAGGGTTTAGCCATAATTCACGGCTGCCCAGGAGAAGCCCATGCGCTCCATGCTCGCCCGGTTCTGCACGGCCGTCTACCTGACCGTGCTCGTCGGCATCGCCATCCTGGCCGCTGTCCTATGCCTGGCTCGCTTCGCCCAGACGGCGGAGCACACTTGGCCGCCAGCCTCGCCCGCGCCTTCGCTGGTATCGACGCAATCCACTCCGGCTAGATAGCCCCGTCCGGTCGGCCCGCCGATCCGGCCAACCGAGAACGCCTTTTCCACCGGCAGCGTGGCGCTTTCCGGCCGCGGCGGGCCGCATTTCCCTCATTCCCACTGCGCGCAAGGCTCCCAAACAGCGCCCGTTTTCCACTTCCGCCTTGTTCCTCGCCTTGTTTTTGGGTAGGTGTTTGGACACTTGATTGGAGAAAGCCAACGCATGCTGCGAACTCTCATTTTTTATGCCCTGACCCCCCTGGTGACCATCGTGGCGTCCAGCATCGCCCTGATCGGCGGCAGGGCCCTCGGCGACAGGATCGGCAACTTCGCCCAGCGCTTGTGGGCCCATGGGACGCTGATTCCCGCCGGCGTCAAGATCGAGGCCGACCTCTCGGCCCTGGACCCGGCGCAAACCTACGTCTTCATGGCCAACCACCAGAGCAATTTCGACATCTCGGTGACCACCGCCGCCCTCAATCGCTGGTCCGTGCGCATGGTGGCCAAGGAGAGCCTGTTCAAGATACCCTTGTTCGGCCCGGCCATGCGCCGCGTGGGCCACGTCTCCGTGGACAGGGCCAAGAGCCGCAAGGCCATGCAGGCCATCCAGGAGGCCGTGGACATCGCCAACTCCGGCATCAGCATGGTCATCTTCCCCGAGGGGACCCGCGGCACGGACTTGTCTCGCATAGGCGAGTTCAAGATCGGGGGATTCATCCTGGCCCTCAAGACCGGCCTGCCGGTCGCGCCCATCGTCATCACCGGCACCGGCGACATCACACCCAAGGGCGGCCTGCGCATCCGGCCCGGCACGGTCAGGGTCAAGGCCCTGCCTCCTGTTGACCCCTGCCGCTACAGCCTCAAGGAGCGCGAGAAGTTCAAGGAAGACCTGCATACGGCCATGAACGCAGCCTACCTGGAGATGCGCAATGGCGGATAGCCGCAAGAACTTCACACTTTACCCTCTGGGCGGCCTGGGCGAGATCGGCCTCAACTGCATGGTCCTGGAGTACGCGGACTCGCTGATCATGATCGACTGCGGGCTCATGTTCCCCGAGGACTATCTTTTCGGCATCGATATCGTCATCCCGCGCTTCGACTTCGTGCTCGCGCGCAAGGACAAGCTCAAGGGCATCATCATCACCCACGGCCACGAGGACCACATCGGCGCCCTGCCCTGGCTGCTGCCCTATGTGGACGCCCCGGTATACAGCTCGCGCTTCACCCTGGCGCTCATCGAGAACAAGCTCCGGGAGCACGCCCCGGACCGCCAGGTGGACCTGCGGCCCGTGGAGGGCCGGCAGCGCGTGGACTTCGGCGACATCGCCGTGAACTTCTTCCGCGTGTGCCACTCCATCATCGAGGGCTTCGGCCTGGGCATCGAGACTCCCGTGGGCCGCATCGTGCACACCGGCGACTTCAAGATCGACCGCATGCCGCTCGATGACGCCAACGTCACGGACCTGGAGGGCTTCGCCTCCTTTTCGGCCCCCGGCGTGCGGCTCATGCTCTCGGACTCCACCAACGTCGAGCGCGACGGCTACGCGCTCACCGAGCGCGAGATCAAGGAGTCCCTCTCGGACATCTTCGCCAAGGCCACGGGCCGCATCCTCATCACGCTCTTCTCCAGCCACGTCCAGCGCATGCAGGAGATCATCGATCTGGCCGCGACCCATGGCCGTAAGGTGGCCATCAGCGGCCGCTCCATCCAGAACAACGTGGATCTGGCCCGCTCCCTCGGCTACCTGCGCGCCGACGAATCCCTGTTCGTGCCCATGGACAGCCTGTCCGATCACCGCGACGACGAGATCGTCCTGCTCCTGACCGGCTCCCAGGGCGAGCCCATGTCCTCGCTCACGCGCCTGGCCATGGGCGAGCACCGCCAGATGCGCATCAAGGAAGGCGACCTCGTGCTCATGAGCTCGCGCTTCATCCCCGGCAACACGCGGGCCATCACCAAGGTCATCAACCGGCTCTACAAGCTCGGCGCCGAGGTGCTCTACGAGCGCGTGTCCGGCATCCACGCCTCGGGCCACGCGCACCGCGAGGAGCTGTGCCAGATGTTGCGCACCGTGAATCCCAAGTTCTTCATCCCGGTGCACGGCGAGTACCGCCATCTGGTCAAGCACTCGCGCCTGGCCGCGGAGTGCGGCGTGGCCAAGGAGCGCGCCCTGATCCTGGAGGACGGCCAGCCCTTGCGCTTCTTCGACGACAACACCATCAAGTTCCTGGACCGCATCACGGTCGAGCACATCTACGTGGACGGCAAGGGCGTGGGCGACGTGGGATCGAGCGTGCTCAAGGAGCGCCAGCTCCTGGCCGGCGAAGGGCTGGTCATCGTCAACCTAGTCATCGACGAGAAGACCGGCGAGATCGCGCTGGGCCCGGAAATCACCTCCAAGGGCTTCATCTTCGAGCAGCACTATGCGCACCTGCTGGAGGACGCCAGGTGCATCGTGCTGGACATCTTCGAGAACATCCCGCCCGGCGAGATCCAGAAGCTCAAGGATCGCATTCGCGGCAGCCTGCGCAGGTTCTTCAGGAAGGTGCTCGATAGAGACCCGGTGGTCGTGCCGGTGGTCATCTCGCTGTAAGACGACCGGATCATGAGCCGGGAAGGGCTTCGCCCTCCCCGGACTGCTGATAAAGACTGCTGGCAAATCAGTTTTGCAGAGAGGCCCCTTCCGAAAAAAAGGCCTCTCCACAAAAAGATTTTAATATTATTTCAATACATTGCCTGGGTACCGCAGTTAAAAAGCGGGGTTCCAAGG